>DASXNR010000182.1:0-2745 GCA_036494925.1 Acetobacteraceae bacterium | reverse complement strand
TGCAGACAGCCTCGCTCGATCCGTCGCCGCGACTGCGCGGCGGGGTCATCGAATTCCCCGTGCTGCATGTGCGCGGCGGCACCTCGACCGGCCTGGTGATCTCGGAGCACTGGGCGCCGCGCGAACAGGACCTGCGCGAGGAACTGCTGCGCCATCTGATGGGGCTGCCGCTGGAAGGCACCCGCGCCGGCAACAAGCAGATCACCGGGTTGGGGCGGATCGTGCCGACCGGCAACAAGGTGTTCTTCGCCCGCTTGGATGCAGACGGGAACCAGCGGCGCATCGTCAGCACCTTTGCGCAGCTTGCGGCCGACAAGGCGTCGATCGACTGGAGCGTGAACTGCGGCAACATGACCGCGGCCTTGCCGCTCTGGGCGCTCGATACCGGACAGGTCGAGCCGGTCGGCGCGGGCGATGCGCTCGAGATCGACATCTACAATACCAACACGGGCGTGACCGCCGGGTCGCGCATGCGGATTGCCGCGGACGGCAGCTTCGTCGCGGCCGAAATTCCCGGCGTGGATGGGGCGTTTCCCGGCGTGGATCTGTTCCTGGCCAACCCGGTAGGCGCCAAGACCGGTCGTTTGCTGCCAACCGGCCGGCCGGTGGACGAGGTGGCCGGCTACGCGGTGTCCTGCGTCGATGTGGCCGTGCCGATGGTGATCGCGCGCGCGGCCGATTTCGGCAAGACGGCGCACGAGAAGATCGAGGAGCTGGAGGCCGATCGCGACCTCATGACGGCGCTGCGCGCGGTGTGGGTCGAGGCCGGCCTGCGCATGGGGCTGAAGGGCGCTGACGGTGGCCCGATGACGGCCGATCAACTCGCGCGCAGCGAGACGATTCCCAAGGTGTGCATCGTGGGCCCGCCGCAGGGCGCCGGCCACATCGCCGTGCGCTATTTCACCCCGCAGACGGCGCATCGATCGATGGCGGTGTCGGGTGGCTGCTGCCTGGCGGCGGCGGCGCTGATCCCCGGTTCCGTGGCACACGGGATTGCACGCGGCCTGCCAACGGTCGGTGCGGCGTTCAGCGAGGTCGATGTCGGGATCGAGAACCCGGCCGGCGTGCTGGAAGCGACCATCGACGCACGGATGGCGCCGTCGGGGCTGGAGGTGCGAAAGGCGGCATACCGGCGGAACACGCAAATCCTGCTGCGCGGCCATGTGCCGCTGTATCGGGCGTCGGATGCGCTCCGCAACGAGTTGCGGACGGTGTGTGCGTGAAGCGATGGGTAGAGCGCACCGAAACCCATCGTGTGAACCCGTCAGACCATGCCGGCGACCGCGAGGACCGTGGCCAATCCTGCGGCCATGCCGCGGATCGATGGTTCCGGCGTCACATCGATCCATTCCTCCAGCGAATGCGCGCGTCCGCCTGAGCCGCCGGAGCCGATCTTGATTGCCGGGATGCCGAGACTCATCGGGATGTTGGCGTCGGTCGAGGAGGTTTCGAAGCCGGGCTGAAACCCGTGCGCGCTGATCGCCGCATGCGCGAGGCGCACCAGGTCGCTGGCTTCGTCGGTGCAGCCGGCGGGTCGGTCGCCGATCTTCACGATGTCCGCCGTCACTGCGCCGTTCCGCGTCGAGCGCGCCGCGTTCTCCGCCGCGACCGACTTCGCCACCAGATCGAGGAATGTCGCCTCCAGCCGCGCCAGTTCGGCGGGTGATTCGGATCTCAGATCGAAGTCGGTCCATACGCTGTTGGGGATCGAATTGATCGACGTGCCGCCGCCGGTGACGCTGGCGCTGTAAGTCGTCCTCGGGTTCGCCGGCACGGTGACGCGGCCGAGTAGCGCGATCGCGTCCGCCATGGCGAACATCGGATTGACCAGGCCGAAGGCGCCGTAGCTGTGGCCGCCAGGACCCTGGAAGGTGACGCGGTAGCGCTTGGAACCGACGCCGCCGGTCGCGATGCGATCCATGTCCGGACTGTCCACGGTGATGAAGGCGCTGATCCGGTCCTTGTAGCGGCCGGTCTGGAACAGATGCCGCATGCCGCGCAGATCGCCCGGCCCCTCCTCACCGACATCGGCGACGAACAGCAGGTCGGCGCGTGTGCGCACACCGGCCGCGTCCATGGCGCGCAGCCAGGCGAGCAGCACGGCCAGCGACCGGGTGTCGTCGCCGACTCCTGGCGCATACAGCCGCGTCCCCTCGCGCCGGACGGTCAGGTCGGTGTCGGCGGGAAACACGGTGTCGAGGTGGGCCGCGACGCAGATCAGTGGTCCGTTTCCCACACCAGGGCGCAGGCCGGTGACATTGCCTTCGGCATCGATCTCCAGGTTGGCGAGACCGTGCGCGTCCGCCATCGCCAGGAACGCGTGCGCACGGGTCTGCTCCTGGAACGACGGCGCGGCGATCTGCGTGAGTGCGACGATGTCCTCGACCGTGCGGTCGTGTTCGGCGGCCAGGGTGGCAACCGCGGTGCGGTAGGCTTCGTTCGCCATGACCTCACGGATAATCGACTCGGCCTGACTGGTCATGGCAAGCGGTTCCCTTCTGCCCTTGCCCGGTATTGGCCGAGGCAGGCAGCGACCGCAAGAGAGGGCGCGCCGATGGATCTCGTCACCCGTCTGCAACAGGAACTGCCGCCGCTGCCGCGCTGGATGGGGATCACCGTCACGGTCGCGGAGCCCGAACGGGTGGTCGCCGAACTCACCGTACGCGAGGACATGTGCACCTCCGGCGGCATCATGCACGGCGGTGCCATCATGGCGTTCGCCGATACTGTCGGCGCGCTCGGCAC
>DASXNR010000181.1:0-10459 GCA_036494925.1 Acetobacteraceae bacterium | reverse complement strand
GAAACTCCCCCGACCCTTGCGGGAGGGGGCTGGGGAGAGGGGGCGTTCCCTGTACGCCGCCCCGCACGGGCGACGCCCCATTCCCACAACCCCCTCCCGCAAGGGGAGGGGGAGCAATGCAGCAATCAACCCAGCAACTCGATCAGTGCGGCGGCGGTGCGCCGGGGCAGGTCGCCATGGCGCTGGACCGCAGCCGCGGCCGCCTCACCCACTGCCCGCCGAAGGGTCGGATCGCGCAGCAGGCCACCCACCCAGCGGGCCAACTCAGCCGCATCGCGGACAACGTTCAGGCCTCCCGCATCGCGCAGCATGGCGACGTGGTCGGTGAAGTTGCCGGTGTGCGGCCCCACTGCGATGGCGCAGCCGAGACGGGCCGGCTCGAGCGGGTTCTGACCACCGCCGGGAGGCAACAGACTACGCCCGATGAAAGCGATGCCGGCCAGCCGGTACCACAGACCCAGCTCGCCGAGTGTGTCGACGACCCAGACCCCGTCCGCCGGTGGATCATCCCCGCGCGAGCGGTACGCTGCGGCAGGGACGGTGGCGCCACGCTCCGGATGGCGTGGTGCGATGATCGTCAGCAGCCCGGGGTGGTCGGCGGCGAGCATGCCGTGGACGGTGAGGATCAGCGTCTCCTCGCCCGGATGCGTGCTGGCGGCGAACCAGACAGGTCGTCCGGCCAACAGGTCCCGCAGTCGCCGCAGTTCCGTCTCGTCCACAGGCAATGGAGGCGCGGCCAGTTTCAGATCGCCCGGCTCGCCCACGCGACAGCAGCCGAGAGTGCGCAGCCGTTCTGCGTCGGTTGCGCTGCGTGGTTGGACGCGCGCGAATCCGTCCAGCACCTGTCGCGCCAGCCCGGGGACCCGCCGCCACCGCGCCAGGCTGCGCGCGGACAGCCGCGCGTTGATCAGCATCGTCGGGATGCCACGCGCCCGGCAGGCGGCAAGCAGGTTCGGCCACAGCTCGCTTTCGACGAACCCGACCACATCCGGTCGCCAGTGATCGAGGAACCGCGCCGCCCAGGCCGGCACATCGAGAGGCGCGAAGCGGTGCAGCACGCGCCCGGCCAGCGCCGGTTCCAGCCGCTGTGCCAGCAGCTTCGCCGAGGTCACCGTGCCCGTGGTCAACAATATCGTCAGCGCGGATTCGGCCAGGACCGGCAGGACCGGCAGGATCGATACCGTCTCCCCCACCGAAGCCGCATGCAGCCAGATCAGCCGTCCCGGCGGACGCGGCGTCGCATCGACGCCACGACGCTCGGCGAGCCTTCCACGCAGCTCCTTGCCCCGCGCCTGCCGCACGCGCAGCAGCAGGCGCAGCCCAGGCGCGGCGGCGGTCGCTGTCGCCGCCCACACTGTGGCCAGCTTGTTCAGACGAGGCACAACCGGTCTGCCCGTTCGGCCGCCGCGGTAAGTGCGGCGCCGATCGCGGGCACGGCAGCCTGCCAGGCGTCGCGGCTGACCGCGATGGTCGGCAGGCACACCACCACACCGCGGCCGAACGGCTTCGGCACCACCATGCGGTCCCAGGTGCGCAGCACCCAACGGCGCGTGGTCTGTGCCGCGCAAGGCAACACCGGCACGCCCGCCAGCGCGGCAAGCTGCGCCACGCCCGCGGCGGCGACGCGACGCGGCCCGCGCGGCCCGTCCGGCGTGATGGCGATGTGGTCGCCGGCGGCCAACAGGTCGAGCATGTTGCGCAGCCCCTTGGCGCCGCCGCGTGACGACGACCCAAGCACCACGTCGAGCGCGAACCGGCTGACCACGGCGCCGATGAATCGGCCGTCGCGGTGGTGGCTGACCAGCACATGCACGCGGTTGCGGACGTCGCGGCCTTCTGGCGATCGTCGGGCCTTCACCCACAGCATCGGCATCATGGACAGCCGCTCGTGCCAGAACGCGACTATGACCGGCATACCGGCGGCGTGCGGCGCCATGTGCTCGTGGCCCTCGAGCGACCAGCGCGTGGTCCGCAATGCGAAGCCGAGATAGAGCCCGAGCAGCCTGGCGAATGCCGCCTGCGCCATAGGGTGCTGTGACAGCCGCTTCATTGCCGCGCCGGTAGCACGCGGCCAACAGGGGCGGAAGGGTCGTGCGCGCCTGCTGATCTGGATCAATGTGCTGCGATGGCGCCCGGTGCCAAGGTCCGGTGATCGAGGTGCGCCATGAACGTCTTCTCGCGGCCCGGCGGGTTTGCTCAGCCCGCGCGGGCCGGTCGCCATGCCGGCGATGACCACCTGTTCGCCCTCAGCCTGCTGTCGCCGGTGGAGGTGTGCGCCGGTGTCGGGTCGACGCCGGATGGTCTCACCGCAAGCGAGGCCGAAAACCGTTTGCGGGAATTCGGGCTCAATCTGGTCACACGCGAGCGCCGGGCGACGATCCTGGAAGAATTGTGGGGCCGCGCCAAAAACCCGCTGAACGCGCTGCTGCTGACCCTGGCGGTCGTGTCCTGGTTCCTGGGCGACGTGCGGGCGGCCGTCGTTATCGTCGCGATGGTGGTGCTGGCGATCACCACCGCGTTCTTCCAGGAACACCGGTCGAATCAGGCTGCCGCCCAGCTGCGCGCCATGGTGCACACCACCGCCAGTGTGCACCGCAATCCGCACCGGCCCGAGGAGCCGTTCGTCGAAATCCCGATGGAGCAGCTGGTGCCCGGCGATGTCGTGCGGCTATCGGCGGGCGACATGATCCCGGCGGACCTGCGTCTGCTCGAAGCCAAGGACCTGTTCATCAACCAATCTGCCCTGACCGGCGAGGCGATGCCGGCGGAGAAGCATGCCCACGCGGGCGCGCAGGTCTGCGACAACCCGTTCGACCTGCCGAACCTGTGCTTCATGGGCGCGAACGTGGTGTCGGGGTACGGCACCGGCGTGATCCTGCGCACCGGCCAGGACACGTTCTTCGGCCAGCTCGCGCACGAGGTCGCCGGCCGGCGCGTGCCGACCGCGTTCGATCGCGGGATCAACCGGTTCACCTGGCTGATGATCCGCTTCATCGTGGTGATGGTCCCGTCGGTGTTCCTGATCAACGGCTTCACCAAGGGTGATTGGCTGCAGGCGCTGCTGTTCGCGGTGGCGGTGGCGGTCGGGCTGACGCCCGAGATGCTGCCGATGATCGTGACGGTCAATCTCGCCAAGGGCGCGATCGCCATGTCGCGCCGGAAGGTCATCTCGAAGCGGCTCAACGCGATCCAGAATTTCGGCGCGATGGACGTATTGTGCACGGACAAGACCGGCACACTGACACAGGACCGCATCATCCTGAAGCGCCATCTCGATATCCATGGCGAGGAATGCGAACGGGTCCTGCAATACGCCTACCTGAACAGCCACTTCCAGTCCGGCCTGCGTAATTTGCTCGACAATGCCGTGCTGGCGCATGTCGATCTGCACAAGCTTCTCGGCATCGACAGCGGCTATGCGAAAGTGGACGAGATTCCGTTCGACTTTTCGCGTCGCCGGCTTTCCGTCGTGGTGGCCCGGGAGGACGGCAGGCACATCCTGATCTGCAAGGGGGCGGTGGAGGAGATCTTCGCCGTGTGCACCCGTTACGATCTCGACGGAGAGATCGGACAACTGGACCAGGGCCATTTCGCGGCGGCGATGGAACAGACGATCGCGCTGAACTCCGATGGCTTCCGCGTCGTCGCCGTCGCCTACAAGGAGCTCGGCGCGGCGAAGCAGGCCTACTCGGTCGCGGACGAGGCCGATCTTACGCTGCTCGGCTACATCGCCTTTCTGGATCCGCCGAAGGAGAGCGCGCGCGAGGCGATTGCCGCGCTCGCAAGCAAGGGCGTCCGGGTGAAGATCCTCACCGGAGACAACGAGGTCATCACACGCAAGATCTGCCGCGAGGTGCAGCTCGACGCCGGCGAAATCCTGCTTGGCGGCAGGATGGAGCAAATGAGTGACGCGGAACTCGCCGACATCGCCGACCGCACAACGGTGTTCGCCAAGCTCACGCCGGCGCAAAAGGAGCGCGTGGTGCGCGCCCTGCACGCCAAGGGCCACGTGGTCGGTTTCCTCGGCGACGGTATCAACGACAGCCCCGCGTTGAAGACCGCCGATGTCGGCATATCGGTGGACACGGCGGTCGATATCGCCAAGGAGTCCGCGGACATCATCCTGCTGGAGAAGAGCCTGCTGGTGCTGCAGGAAGGCGTCATTGAAGGCCGGCGCATCTTCGCCAACATCACCAAGTACATCAAAATGGGCGCCAGCTCGAACTTCGGCAACATGTTCAGCGTGGTGGGCGCAAGCATCTTCCTGCCGTTCCTGCCGATGGCGCCGATCCAGGTGTTGACCAACAATCTGCTGTACGATTTCTCGCAGACGACGATACCGACCGACAACGTGGACGCGGAGTTCCTGGCATCGCCGCGGCGCTGGGACATCAGCAACATCTTCAAGTTCATGGTGTTCATCGGGCCGATCAGCTCGATCTTCGACTACGCCACCTATGGCATGATGCTGTTCGTGTTCCATGCCTGGACCAACGCGCCGCTGTTTCAGACCGGGTGGTTCGTCGAGTCGCTGCTTACGCAGACCCTGATCATCCATATCATCAGAACTGCGAAGGTGCCGTTCGTCGAGAGCCACGCCAGCTCGGCGTTGATCACCACCACGATCATCATCTGCGCGGTCGGGATCGCGCTGCCATTCACCTGGGCAGGATCGGCTCTGGGTTTCGTGCCGCTCCCCTGGCCGTACTGGCCGTTGGTTGCGTCGATGCTGCTGGCCTATGCGGTGCTGACCCATGTGGTGAAGGTGTGGTTCGTGCGGCGATGGGGACTGTGATCGCGATCAGCGCGCGGATTGAGTGCCCGGCTTGATTGGGCACCCGATGGGTTTTGCTGCGCTCTACCCATCCTACGAGTTGGCGTACGCGTTACCGTAGGATGGGTAGAGCGCAGCGAAACCCATCTATGGCACAGCCGGTCGATCCACCGCCATCGCAGCATGCGGGAGGCGTCACGCCCCCATCCGGTTCCAGGCATCCAGCGCGGCGATCTTGTACGCCTCGGCCAGCGTCGGATAGTTGAAGGTGTTCTCGATGAAATAGTCCAGCGTGCCTTTCAGGTTCAGCACCGCCTGTCCGATATGGATCAGCTCGGTGGCGCCTTCACCAACGATATGCACGCCGAGCAGTCGGCGCGTCTTGATCGAGAACAGCATCTTCATCATGCCGGCGTTCAGCCCCATGATGTGTCCGCGCGAGGTCTCGCGGAACCGTGCGACGCCGCACTCGTAGGGGACACTGCGCTCGCGCGCCTCCTGCTCGCTCATGCCCACGGTGGAGATCTCCGGCACCGAGTAGATACCGTAGGGAAAGAACTCCGGCGCATGTGGCGCGGCCAGGCCGAAGGCGTGGCACGCAGCGATGCGGCCCTGTTCCATCGACGTCGACGCCAGACTGGGAAAGCCGATCGCATCGCCCGCGCAGTAGATGTGGGGCGCCGTGGTCTGGAATGTCTGCGGATCGACCTTCAGCCGGCCGCGGTCATCGGGAACCAGGCCGCAGGCGGCAAGGTTCAGCGCATCGGTCGCGCCGACGCGGCCGGCGGTGTACAGCACCATCTCGGAGCGCACGCGACGGCCGCCTTCCAGGATGGTGACCGGCCAGTCGTTCTCGAACTCGATGCGCTCGACCTTGGCGCCGAAGCGCAGCGCCACGCCGCGGTCGCGGAGCTGGTGGGTGAAGTCCTCGATCAGCTCGTGGTCGATGAACTCCAGCATGCCGGGCCGCGCCTCGACCAGTGCCACCGCTACGTCGAGCGCGCTGAAAATGGTGGCGTATTCGACGCCGATGACGCCGGCGCCGATCACTGTGAGGCTGCGCGGCAGGCGGGGGATCTCCACGATCTCGTCGCTGTCGAACACGCTGGTGCCGTTGAACGGCACGCCGTCGGGACGGTTCGGGCGGGTGCCGACCGCGATCAGGATGCGCTCGCCCTGGAAGATGCGGATGTCCCCGTCGTCCGAAATGACCTCGACGCGGTGCGCATCGAGGAAGCGCGCGGTGCCGATGGTGGTCTGCACCGCATTGCGGGCGAACTGGTGTTCCAGCACATCGACCTCGTGGTCGAGCGTCATGTGCAGGCGCGCCATCAGGTCCTTGGCGGCGATGTCCTTTTTCACCCGATAGGCCCGGCCGTAGAAGCCGCGCTCGCGCCAGCCGGTGAGGTTGAGCACGGTCTCCCGCAGTGTCTTCGAGGGAATGGTACCGGTGTGCACCGAGACGCCCCCGACGCGGCGGCCCTTCTCCACCACCAGGACGGAGCGACCGAGTTTTGCCGCCTGGATGGCGGCGCGGCGGCCCGCCGGGCCGCTGCCGATCACGATGAAGTCGTAGGTGTCCACGGGGGGAGGTTGGCGGAAAGCAGGGCGGCGTGTCTATCGCAAATTGTGCGATGCAGCGGGGCAGCGGGGCAGCGGATCACGTCGGCAGCCGCCGCCCTGCCGCCGCGATACCAAGTTGCAGGATCACCAGAATCAGGAACGCCGCCGGCAGGCTGACCGCGTGCGCCGTGAAGCCGATCAGCGCCGGACCGGCGAGAATGCCAGCATAGCCGAGCATGGTGATCGTCGAGACCGCCACATGCTCGGGCACAACGGTCTGGCGGCCGACGCTGGAGTACAGCACCGGCACGACGTTGGCGCAGCCGGCGCCGACCAGCGCGAAGCCGAGCAGTGCCGCGGGCCAGAACGGGGCCAGCACGGCGAGCGAAAACCCCGCCGCTGCGCAAAGACCACCAAAAACGATGACGCCCGCACCACCGATTTGTCCCACGACCCGATCGCCCATCAGCCGGCCGCACACCATGGTGAGGGAGAACGCCGCGTAGCCCACGCCAGCGTAGGCCGCGTCCATGCGGGTCACCGACGTGAGATAGACCGCACTCCAGTCGAGCACCGCGCCTTCCGCCAGAAACGCGACGAAGCAGACGGCGCCTATGAGCAACACGACACCATGCGGAATGCCGAAGCTTGGCGCGCCGGCTGCGGTGCCGGACGCCAGCAGCTGCGGCACGGCCACCGCCAGCGCGACGATGATCACGGCGACGACCCACAATGTTGCAACCAACAACGATGCGCCGGCGCTCAGCGCGGCAATGATGCAGGCGGCACCGGCAATGCCACCGAGACTGAAGAGCCCGTGGAAGCCGGACATCATCGGCCTCGCGCCTGCCCGCTCCACGATGATCGCATGAATGTTCATCGTCACATCGATCGAGCCGAGACTGGCCCCAAGAACCAGCAACCCGACAGCGAGCTGCAGCGGATTGGAGACGCTGGCCAGGACCGGCAGCGCAATGCAGAGCGGCACTGCCGATGCAATGACGACCCGGCGGCAGCCGAACCGCGCAACGAGCGCTCCCGACAGCGACATTGTCACGACCGACCCGGTGCCGAGGCACAGCAGGAGAAGACCAAGCGTGCCCTCGCCGATCGCCGCTCGCGCCTGCGCGAACGGCACCAGCGGAGCCCAGGCGGCCATGCCGAAACCGGCGACGAAGAACACGATACGCGTGGCTGTGCGTTCAGGCCGCCCGGCGGCGCAATGCGTCCCGTCACCCAATCAGCCGCGCCTCACCCGTGTCGAGACTGGTCGGCTAACCCGGATCGGCACGATTTTCAACGGTTGGGTCGTTCATAGAAATGCGCGACCTCCGCATCAGTTCGGCCGTGTCACCATACTTGGGTTTACTGTCGCAATGATGTGTTGAATCGAGACCACAGGACCTGTGCAGGAGCAGCGGATACGCCGTGGCGGGCAGTTCCGCCTCATGCCAACATGGCGCCACGCACCGTGAGAGACTTCTGCCCATGCCGCCCAACCCGTTCGACGACGAGCCGTCCCGTGCCATGACAAAGGTTGCGCTGACCTACGCTGTGCTGTTGAGTGGCAACCTCGCGGCCTGGATCTGGGCATGGGTCGCTTTTGCGGATCGGCCGGCGCTGCTAGGGATCGCGCTCCTGGCGTACGTGTTCGGCCTGCGGCACGCTTTCGATGCCGACCACATCGCCGCAATCGACAACGTGGTTCGCAAACTGATGCAGGAAGGCAGGGCGCCCTATGCTGTCGGCTTCTTCTTCTCGCTCGGACATTCCACCATCGTCGTGCTCGCCTCGGTCGCGATCGCTGCGACGGCGACCACTTTGCAGAGCCGCCTCGTTGGGTTCAACAACATCGGCGGCACCATCGGCACCGTGCTCTCGGCACTGTTCCTGTTGATTGTCGGCATCGCCAACCTGTTCATTTTGCGCGGCGTGTGGGCCGCGTTCCTCCGCGTCCATGGCGGTGAGCCGGTAAGAGACGAGGCGCTCAACGCCCTGCTGGCAGGTCGCGGACTGCTGGCCCGATTGTTCCGCCCGATCTTCCGTGCGGTATCGCGCTCATGGCATATGTATCCGATCGGCTTCCTGTTCGGCCTCGGGTTCGATACCGCGACGGAAATCGGCCTGCTCGGCATAGCGGCGACACAGGCCGCACAAGGCATGTCGTTCTGGACGATCCTGGTGTTTCCCGCATTGTTCACCGCCGGCATGTCGTTACTGGATACCACCGACAGCGTGGTGATGGTGCGCGCCTATGGCTGGGCCTTCGTCAACCCGATCCGCAAGCTATGGTACAACCTGACCATCACTGCGACATCGGTTGTTGTCGCCATCTTCATCGGCGGTATCGAGGCACTGGGCCTGATCGGCAGCAAGCTGGGTCTCGACGGTGCATTTTGGAATTTCGTCGGCAACCTGAACGAGAGCCTCTCTGCACTGGGCTATGCTGTCGCTGGTATCTTCGTCGCGGGCTGGATCACCTCGTCGCTGATCTATCGGCTGAAAGGCTACGACCGACTGCGGGCCGGTGCCTCATAAGCGCTGCTCCGATTGGACGAACCCGGTCCCATCGCGTCAGGGCGACCGTCGACCGACAGCGATCCGCAACCGAAACCGGTTCGGCTGACCGAGTGATTCTGGTCGGCGTCCTGCTGCTCGCGTCGTCGATTGCTTCGCCGGCTTCGGTCGGCCGATCAACATCCCCCCACAAGCGCAACGTCGCCGCCTGGCGCACTGATGTGGGCGCGTCGGCGCGGAAGCTGCCGTCACCTCGCGGCCTTGTGAGTTGGCCACGATTAACTGGCCACGTATATCCGTTCGCGAATATACGGGAGCGGTTAATGTCTGGGTCCAAACGACAGCATCCCCAGAGCCTGCTCGCTCTCGCGGTGCTCGCGCTGCTGTTCGAGCGGCCGATGCACCCGTACGAAATGGCAGCGACGATGCGCGAGCGGCACAAGGAAGAGAGCATCAAGCTGCGCTACGGGTCGCTCTACACGGTGGTCGACGGATTGCAGCGCGATGGGCTGATCGCACCCCAGGAAACCTCCCGCGACGGCCGGCGACCGGAACGCACTATCTACACGATAACCGCCGCCGGCAGCGCCGAACTCATCGCCTGGATGCAAGACCTGCTGCGCCGGCCGGTGAAAGAATATCCGCAGTTCATGGCGGCTCTGTCGTTGTTGCCGGTGCTGCCACCGGCCATCGCCGAAGCGATGCTGCTTGAACGGCTGAAGCACCTGGACCTGGCCATCCAGACTCGGCGAGGCGTGTTCGAGGGCGTGCTGCGCACTGGTCTGCCTCCGCTGTTCCTGATCGAGAGCGAGTACGAGATTGCGTTGCTCGAGGCAGAGCGCGGCTTCGTCCAGCGCCTCACCGGCCGCATCGCCAAGGACCCCTCGGAACTCGCGCCGATGTGGCCGGACTTCCACAACGGCCGCGTGAAGCCGAAACGCAAGCCCTGAATGGAGCATTACCATGCCCGAACTCAATCATGTGCTGATCATTGGCGGTGGCATCGGCGGCCTGTGCCTTGCGCAAGGCCTGCAACGGTCTGGCATCAACGCCACAGTGTATGAGCGTGACCGGGCTATCACCGATCGCTTGCAAGGCTATCGGGTGCATATCAGCCCGCAGGGCAGTCGTGCCCTCTACGACTGCCTGCCCTCGGAACTGTTCAAGACGTTCGCTGCCACCTGCGGTCGTCCGCCGAGCGCCTTGCGTATCCTGACCGAACGCATGCAGACGCTGATCTCCGTCGGTGGCTTCAGCGAACCTGGTGGCGACGCGGTGGAACAGCATCGTTCGGTCAGCCGCATCACGCTGCGTCAGGTGCTGCTGGCGGGGCTCGGCGAGAGCGTTCGGTTCGGCAAGACCTTCGTCCGCTACGAGATGCACGGCGATCGCGTCGTTGCGGTGTTCGAGGATGGCAGCCGCGCGGAGGGCGATGTCCTGGTGGCGGCCGACGGCGGCGGCTCGCGCGTGCGTCGGCAATACCTGCCGCACGCGGAGCGGATCGATACCGGCGTGGCAGCGATCGGCGGCAAGGTGTTCCTCGATGCCGAGACGCGGCGCCACATCCCGGAGCCGCTGCGCGACACGCTGGCGCTGGTCTCGGGA
>DASXNR010000180.1:0-7076 GCA_036494925.1 Acetobacteraceae bacterium | reverse complement strand
CGTCACCACCACAGTCGATGCCAATGACAGCACGCTCGTGACCATCAGCGCGATCGGGCCGGTCGGCGCCGCGCAAGTGACCGCGACCGCCGATGCCGATATCGGGTCCGGCATCACATCCTTGGTGACGATGTTGGACATCAGCACGATCGCCGGCCAGGCGGTGGCGGGCACGATTACGGTCACCGGGACGCCGACGCCTATCCCGTGAAGATCGCCGTCCTCTACTCGGGCGGGATGGACAGCCGGATCCTCTGGCACCTCGCCACCACACTCCACGGCACCGCGTACCTGAGCGCGGTGTACTGGTCGCACGGCCACAAGCAGGACCGCGACGAACGCCGCCACCTTCCCGGCTTCGTGCAGGTCCGGCAGTGCGACTGGCTCAACCTGCCGGTCGCCGGCGGCCTGCACGGCAAGGCCGACGCCAACCCAGCCATCACCATCCCCGGCCGCAACCTCGCCTTCGCCGTGCTGACAGCGTGCCAGGAACTACCGGACGAGGTCTGGATCGGGGCGCTGGCGAACGAGCAGCACACCCTGTCCACCGACAAGAACCAGAGCTTCCGCAGCACCGCCTCCGCCGCGATCTCCTACGCGCTGTCGCCGTTCCTGCCGTCCGGCGTGCATGTGCGCTGCCCGTTCGCCGAGTTCGGCTTCGACAAGGGCACGGCGGCGGGTTGGGCGGTGCGCAACGGGCTGCTGATCAGTGAGCTGGCCATGACCTGGTCATGCCGCTCCGACCACCTGCCCGGCACCGATCGCAATGACCCGTGCGGGAACTGCGATCAGTGCATCCGCCGCGCCGCGATCTTCACCATGCTCGGCCACCCGAATATCGAACGCACCGCCTCGCCCGTGCTTGGCCCGGGCGCCGGGCGCGAGTGGCTGATCCGGCTCTATCGCACCGCGGCGGCGCAGGGCTGGCAGGGCGCTGCGGCCGAGGACTGCGCGCCCTTCATGAACCATCTCGTGCCGCTGATCGAATACCGCTGGTCCGGCGTGCACGAGCTCGCCGAGGTCGCGCGCCTGATGCTGGAAAGGGACAGTCAGGAATGCCTGATGACCGCGCCCGTGTTGCCATTGCCGGGGTCGGTAATTGTGCGGCCGCCCTAGTCCAAGCCGTCGCCCACTACGCCGTCGCCGCGACGGACGGCGCGATCACCCCCTGGATCGGCCCGATGCGCGCCGACGCCATCCAGTTCGTCGCCGCGTTTGATGTCGACGAACGCAAGATCGGCACCCCGCTCGCCAAAGCCATCCACGCACCGCCGAATTGCTGCCGGGTCGGCACGCGCACCGCATCCTGGGAAACCCTGATCGCCGCCACCGGCGCGTTCGACGTGCCGGTACACATGGGGCCCGTGCTCGATGGCATCGCGCCGCATATGGCCGATTACCCGGCTCACCGCAGTCCACGCCCGGCGAGCGTGGCGCCGGTGGACGTGGCGCAGGTTCTGAAGGAGAGCGGCGCGGAGGTGCTGGTCAACTACATGCCGGTCGGCGCGGAGCGCGCGGCGCGGTTTTACGCGGCGGCGGCGCTGGACGCGGGCTGCGGCTTCGTCAACGCGATGCCCTGCTTCATCGCCTCCGAGGGTGATTGGGCAGCGCGCTTCGCCGCCAAGTGCCTGCCGATCATCGGCGACGACGTGAAAAGCCAATTCGGCGCCACGCACCTGCACCGCGCCCTGGTCGCAGCGATGGTCGATCGCGGCATCCGCCTGACCCGGACCTATCAGCTCAACACCGGGGGCAACACCGACTTCCTCAACATGCTCGACCGCACCCGGCTCGCCTCGAAGAAGCGGTCGAAGACCGATGCCGTCAAAGCCGCGATGCACCCGGTGATCGCGCCCGAAAATGTCCATATTGGCCCGTCCGACTACGTGCCCTGGCTCGACGATAACAAAGTCGCCTTCCTGCGTCTGGAGGCCGAGGGCTGCGCCGGCGCCCCGATGGACGTAGAGATCCGGCTCTCCGTGCAGGACAGCCCGAACAGCGCCGGGGTGGTGATGGACGCCGTCCGCTACGTGGCGATGGCGCTGCGCGCGGGGATCGGCGGCACCCTGCACGGCCCCTCCGCCTGGCTGATGAAGTCGCCGCCGATGCAGCTTGCCGATGGCGTCGCGCTCGCGATCTGCCGCGTCGCCGCCTCCGGCAACCTCAACGCGCTGACCATGGTCGGGCCCTAGGGGCGACATGAGCGAAGATGGCGACGACCGGGTTGACCGGGAACTGCTGGCAGGCCCCGCCTGGGGGTTCATGCTCGGGGATGCGTTCCGTCAGATTCCGAAGATGCCGCTGATCCTGGCCGGCTTCCGCGCGCCGCCGTTCGACGTGACACTGCCGACCGGGGCGATCCGCCACGTCATCGCAGACCCACAAGGGGATCCGTGCAAAGGCTGATCGCCAGCTACCACAAGACCGGCACGACGCTGATGGCCGATGTCATGGGCGATGTGGCGGACGCGCTCGGCTGGAAGCTCCAGAACCTCTACGGGCTGGTCAGGAAAAGCGACATCGACCCTGGCGCCGACATCGTGCTGCTGCCGCACGCGCTGCTCGACTTCACGCCCATAGGCCCCGATCAGCGCGTCGTCCGCCTGATCCGCGATCCGCGGGATATCTGGGTGTCGTCCTATTGCTACCATCTGCGCTGCGACGAGGACTGGTGCACCGGGCGCTACACCGATCTCTCCGCGCCGATCCTGTGGCCGAGGGTGGATTTCCCGCTCGAACACCGCGCCGAAGCCTGGAAGCGCGATTACCTCGAATCACTCGCCGGGTTCTCCTATCAGGAGACGCTGCGGTCGCTGGATCAGGACCAAGGCCTGGTGTTCGAGCATCGGCATTGCACGAGCTGGACGCTGGACGCGATGCGGCAATGGCGCGCGGGCGGCTGCGACGTGAAGCTGGAGGACTTCGCCCGGAACTACGAGATGACGTGGCACGGGCTGTTCTGCTTCCTGCTGTTCCCGCCCAGGGCCATCACCGTCGCGCTGAATATGGCCCGCCGCCATGACATCGCGCACATGACCGATGCGCAGATCGCCGCGCACCGCGTCGCGTCGCGGCGGCCTTCCGACTGGCGGCGATTCCTGACATTGGATCAGGCGGAGGAGTTCGAGACCATCCACCGCGACCTGATCCTCAGCCTCGGCTACCCCCTGGTGTAGAGCAGTCCGGTATCCCACACCGCTGCCGTGCCGCCCCACCGCATCGCCGAGCCGGCGTCGGGGAAGAAACCACACCCGGAAAAATTGGCCGACGTGTTGCAGAGCACCGGGACGCCAGACAGCAAGGCGTATTCGGCCAGCAGGTCGTGCATCAGGTGATCGTCAGGGCTGACTGTCTGCAGCCGCGCCGAGCCGTCCGCGTGCATCACCGCCGGGATCCGTTCGCGCCACGCCGGGCGGATCTGATGGTCGAACAGCATGTACGGATCGGGCGTCCCAGGATCGAAGATGTCGGGCGCGGCGGCTTGCAGGCAGATCGGCGCCACCGGCCGGAACTGCTCGCGGAGCTTGAGCGCGTTCAGGTAGCCGTGCATCTCACCATCGGTCGCCGGCGCGATGATCGAACGATGGCCGAGCGCGCGCGGCCCGATCTCGGCCTGGCCGTACAGCACCACCACCGGATCGCCGGTCCTGTGCAGGTGCGAGGCGAGCTGGCGGACCGTGCAGAACCCCCGGCGCCACCCAGGCGCGGGATCGGACGGCAACAGCCTGGGGCCGGCATACACGCTCCACAGCATCGACGAGGCGCCCTGCTGGTAGACATGCGCCGCGGCCGCGCCGAGCGCGGACCCGCTGTCATTCGGGAACGGCGGCACCCAGACATCGGCGAACATCCCCGAGGCGCGCAGGCGAGAATTCCACTTTATGTTCAAGGCACATCCGCCCGTGAACAGCAGCGGCAAATCGCCGGCATAGGGGGCGAGCGAGAGTTCGAGCAGGCGGTACAGCCACTCCTGAAAGCTCGCCATCAGCGTCGCATCATCCAGCCCGAGCCGCGCCAGATCGACGCCGACGCGATGCACCCAGGCTACATCGTCAGTGAGGTTGCGCGCCGGGCGCAGATACTCGTGGTGGCGATTGACGGTCATCACAGCAGGGGTGTGGCGGTTCAGGATGCCGATCGCATCCTCGTCGACGTGCCCCAGCCCGGCATACGCCATCGCCTTGCCCGGCACCGACAGGTTGTAGGCCAGCCACCGCGGATCGCCGACGCGGATCACGGGATCAGCGAGCTTGCGCGCTGGGCCGGCGAACCAGGCGTCACGGAACGGCGACAAGAGCGAGCAGAACACCGGATACAGATTGCCGGTGATCGGCAGCACCACCGCCTCCCGCCACGCCCGATGCGGGCTCACGCGATAGACGGTCGCCGGCATCCCGCCATCCCACACCAGCACCAGGGCATCGCGGTGCGGGCTGGCGAGATAGGTGCCGAGCACATGCCCGACGCTGTGCGGATAGGCGCGGGTCGGCACGTCGCGCCCAGCGAATGTGATCCTGCCGGCGTAGCATGGCAGGTCGCGCAGGTCATCGCCGGGCTCGATATACGGCGCTTGCGCCGGCATGGCGGTGGTCGGTCGCGGCGTCTCGAGCCAGGTGTCGGCCAGATCGGGCCACCAGCCATCGAACGCGATCGTGTCGATGTCCTCCGGCGAGAAGCCTTCTGCGCCGAGCTGCATCGCGATCTGCTCCATGCTTACCGGGCGTGCGTGCCGCTCTGCGTTGCCGAGCTTCTCCATCTCGATCGAGAGCAGGAGACTGGCGGTATCGCGAATCTGAGCCAGCACCGCGAACCCGCCGTCATGCGTCGCCTTGATGCCGAGTGTGATGCCCATGGATGCCGCCTTCCGTTGCGTGCATCCGGTGTAGCGGACAAAGAAAAACCCCGCGACCGGTTTTGACACCGACCACGGGGCTCCCTGAATAGGACCATGGAAGTTTGGGGACTTAATCTCTCCCCGGCAGACTAGCGGGAATCGTAGGTTCCTACCAGCTACCGTAGCGGATCAGGCCGCGCGCGTGGAGCGCTTCGATCCGCTGCTTGAGCACCGGCTTCGCCGCCGTGAACACCGGGTCGTTCTGCTCCGATACCTTCAGCACCCAGACCTGGTGCCCGAAGAAGGGGTTGCCGGTGTCGAAGTCCGCCACCACGAGCCCGGTGCCTTCCAGCACCCCCGCAATCAGATCGCCCGGCCGGGGGTTGCCGGGCGCGCAGTCCAGCTCGATGCTGAAATGCCGGTGCCGGTGCTTCGCCTCGATGCTGTGAAAATCCTCGCTCACGTCAGCATCTCCTCGATCGCAACAGGCTCGCCGGTGTCAGGCGTCTCGCACGGCGCGCCCGCCCGCCACCACTCCACATAGTCCCACTGCTCGACCACAAAGCAGCCGAAGTGCGGCCCCTCGAAGCGATATCGGCTCGTCCTTCCCAGGCCGAATCGCTCGGGCAGACGCGGCGCCACCGCCTCGGTGCGCACCAGCACCTTGTCGTCCGGCATTGCGCCGGGGGCGAGCTTGGCGTCGTCAATGCGCCGCATGTAGCGCGACGCGGCCAGGAACGGACAGACGCGCAGCGAATAGGTGGCGCACTCAAGGTGCGAAGGCGGGTCGATGAACGCCCCGTGCTCATGCAGGAAGCAGCGCGAGCCGCCGACAAACCACACCCCGTCCGGGTCGAACCGCTTGCCGCAGATCGCGCATAGCCGCTTGGCCCGGCACGCCGCCGCCTTCGCATCGTCGTTGATGGTGAACTGCGGCGTCCCGTTCCGGTCGATCATGACCAGGAACGGAATCGGGTAGCCCCGCGCATCACGCGGACGCGTCCGCATCCGTTGTGGCACGTCGGCCTTGGCGATCTCCCGCCGCAGCAGCGCCGTGCTCCTTGGAAACATCTCGTTCGGTGTCATCTGTCTCTCCTTGGTGCATCCCAGGCGAACGCCTGGCCGAGAGAGCCACGCGCCGGTTGCCCGACGCGCGCTCCCTCGGTCAAGTGTTCAGTCCACGGTGAAGCCGGTCCGGACGTGATGCGGCAGCACGGCGGCCTTGATCACCGCCAACCGCGCCATCGCATCCCGGTTGTCCATATCGTCCGGACCCCAGTGCTCCTCAGCCTCTTCCATCGTGAACCACCGGCACCCGGCCTTCACCATCCATGTCTGCTCCTTTGGATGCCAAATGCCGACGAACCGATAGCCGCGATTGTCGAACCCGGCATCCACCACGCCGTAGCAGTGGGTAAACCGGGCGCCGTCGATGTCCGAGCCCCTCATGGTGACGTTGTACATGCTGGCCCCGTGAAAGTTCGCGTTGACCAGCGACGAGTCATCGAGAGTGGCGTCATTCAGCCTCGCCTGCCGAAAATTGGCGCCGTTCAGCTCGCACTCCGACAAGTCCGCTTCGCGCAGATCGAAGTTTTCGAACTCGGCGTTTGGGAAACTCCCGTTCGCCAGGTCGGCACCGCGCAGGCTTTCCCCGCGGTCGATCTTCGCGTGCAGTTCGTCAATCGTCATGGTGTTTACTCTCCTGTGTGCAACGGGCACGGAAGTGTGCCCAGCAGACATCCCCGACACGCGGCGTGCCGGGGTGCTGCACTCAGGCTTTGACGGTGTAGTGGCTGCGCGTGCGCAAGAACTCGGCGCGCTGCGAGGCCTCGACGTTGACCAGGGTGTCGCGGATGAACGTCACATGCCCATCCGCATAAGTCCGCGGATGGCCGATGCGCAGATGCGGCACCGGGGATGCGTGCGTGCCGCCCTGGTCCTCACCCCGCGCCCGCGCCTTGCCGCGCATCTGAATCGCGGTGACGTAGGGTGCGGCGTTGACGCGCTGATAGGACGGGATCGGCAGCTTGCCCGATTTCCGTCGCGCCTTTTGCAGCTTCTCGCTCGCCGCAATCGTCTCGCGCTCCACGCCCCGCGTGTTCAGGATCAGGAGCGCGGTCATCAGCGGGTCGCCGACATTCGCCGCCGCCGCGCTGCCCGGTGTGCCACCGTCGTTGATCTGCGCCCGCGCCACTTGATCGGTGATGAAGCGCAGCGCGTACGGCGCCGGAAGCGCGTGGTA
>DASXNR010000179.1:0-9043 GCA_036494925.1 Acetobacteraceae bacterium | reverse complement strand
GCGATCACCTGGCCGCACTGACCGACCAAAATCGTGGTGTGGCCGTTCTGCACCGAGGAACCGCAATACGGATCCCACAGCGCCTGCGGATCGAAGTGCGTATGGTGATCGATGAAACCAGGCGCCACGACCCGACCTGCGGCGTCGATGGTGCGTTTGGCCGCCGCGCCGTTGTATCGCCCGACGCCGACAATTCTCCCTTGGTTCACCGCCACGTCGGCCTGGAATGACGGCTCGCCCGACCCATCCACAACGCGAGCGTTCCTGATCAGCAGATCGTAACTCATGGCTTTTCCTCCTTCGGTTGAATTCCTTCCGAAGTCGGACCTTTATGGTGAGCCGGTCACGAGAGGAACGGCTGCCCGCCAGCTCCGCTTCGCCACTTTGGCGATGAGGCTAGATCGTGCGGGCAATTCCAGCAATATGCGGTGGCGGATGTTGTAATCAGGGCCCTCGCGATACCGCGACGATCCGGTAGAGCACTCCGTGCGGATGAGCGGGTGTGCCGGCAGCAATCCGCTCGACCCGCACAGCGGGGCTGGCGCCAGGAGGGTAGATGAGACGCCCGGTGGCTCCCTCACTCCCGGCCCCGGGCCGGTCAGGCCGAAGCCGATCAAAGAATGCATGGTCACGGACCACCGCGATGGGTGTCTGATTGTTGAAATTGACCAGCGACGTCGGCACCTCGCCTGCCGCCGCACGGCGCGCCACGATCTGCGGATTCTGGAACAAGGTCGCGCCGTCCGTGAGATCCGGCAATCTTCCCTGCTGGATCAGATCGATGATCGTGGCAACGGTCGCAGACTGAGTGGGTGACAGGGGCGGAAGGTGTTGCCACTGGCCTCCTGCCCGGCCGACCGGTTCAAACTGACCGGGACCTTCGATCGTGCTCCTGACGTTGGCACCGTAACGACCGGACACGAGTCGGTTCAGCACCGCGTATATCACGGCCGCCAAACCCTCCTCCCCTTGATTGCCCGCTTCCGCGTACGCAAGACGACCAAGGGCGTCCCGATCTTCCGCATTCAACGACAAGGAGCACATCAGGGAGATGCAACCAGAGGACGGACTGGCGCTCTGGCTGGTTCTCGCAGCAGCACCGTCTGCAAGCGCTCCCTTAGCAAACAGCAGCAGACAGAGCAAAAGTCCGAGCGCCAGTCGAGTGACCCCACGCGAGGGCTTTGACCGCTGGCCAAACGGGCTTGCAACTGGAGAGGCTCCACCAGCATCCGAACTGATGCGGTTTTTGATCGCCACGCGACTCGGCTTCATTGGCGCCCCCTTCGGGCGGCGCCGCATCGGCGACGCCGTTGTGCAAGGCTACGCCCGTGCTGGCCCTTCGCACAGATGGTCTGATAGGCTGGAACGAGCACCCCCGAGGAAACGCGGAAGGCGGCATAACATGGCAATAACCGTTGGCTCCGGCGAGCACCGCTACGAGGTGATCGAGAACTGGGGCAGGCTGCCCGACGGCTGGCACTACGGCGAGGTCGCCGCGGTCGGCGTGGACAGCAAGGACAACGTGTATGTGTTCGCACGCAGCGAGCACCCGATGATGGTATTCGACCGCGACGGCAACTTCCTGCGCTCCTGGGGCGAGGGATTGTTCCACCGGCCGCACGGCGTGCATCTGGCGCCGGACGACACGATCTACTGCACCGACGATGGCGACCACACGGTCCGGCGACTGACGCTGGAGGGGAAGCTGCTGCTGGAGATCGGCGTGCCGGGCGAACCGGCGCCGATGTATCGCGGTGATCCGTTCAACCGCTGCACGCATACGGCGTTGTCACCCGATGGCGACATCTATGTCGCCGACGGCTACGGCAACGCGCGGGTGCACAAGTATTCGCCCAACGGAAAGCTGCAGTTCTCCTGGGGCGAGCCGGGCACCGATCCCGGCGCGTTCAACATCGTGCACAACATCTGCTGCGACGAGGACGGGTGGCTGTACGTGGCGGATCGCGAGAACCACCGCGTGCAGGTGTTCGATGGCAAGGGCAAGTACCACGCGCAATGGAACAATCTGCATCGCCCATGCGGACTGTGCATGACGCGCGGAAAGAATCCGCTCGCTTATATCGGCGAGAGCGGGCCCGGCATGGCGGTGAACGCGAAGTCGCCGGGCATCGGCCCGCGCGTCAGCATCGTGACACACGAGGGCAAGCCGATTGCGCGCCTCGGCGATGCGACGCGCGAGCGCGCCAGCCAGTTCATCGCGCCGCACGGCGTGGCGATCGACTCGCGCGGCGATATCTATGTCGGTGAGGTATCGCGCACCGCGATGCGCAACCGCGGCACACCGATCGCACCAAACGAGGACATCCGCTGCATGCAGAAGCTGGTGAAGCTCGCCTGATGCTGAGCGACGAACGCAACCGGCGACTGACCGAGGTCGGGCCGGGCACGCCGATGGGGGCGCTGCTGCGCCGCTACTGGCAGCCGGTCGCCGCGGTCGCCGAACTGGACGACGCACCGACCAAACCGGTACGGCTGTTCGGCGAAGATCTTGTGCTGTACAAGGATCTTTCCGGCAACTACGGCCTGCTGGAACGACACTGCCCGCATCGCAGCGCCGATCTCAGTTACGGCATCGTCGAGCAGTGCGGCTTGCGCTGCAACTACCACGGCTGGATGTTCGACGCGACCGGCGCCTGCCGCGAGCAGCCGTTCGAGGACACCGACGCACCGGAAATCCGCTTCCGCGACCAGATCCACATCCGCGCCTATCGCGTGGAGGCGAAGGCGGGTCTGTTGTGGGCATATCTGGGCCCCGAACCCGCACCGTTGCTGCCGAACTGGGAGCCGTTCTGCTGGAACAACGGATTCGTGCAGATCGTGTTCGCGACCGTGCCGTGCAATTGGTTCCAGTGCCAGGAGAATTCGATCGACCCAGTGCATTTCGAGTGGATGCACGACAACTGGGGCGCACGCCTCAAAGGGCGGAATGACTATGCGCCGCGGCACCTGAAGCTGGCGTTCGACGAGTTCGAATACGGCATCACCTATCGCCGCGTGCGCGAGGATTCCGACGAGAGCAGTCCGCTATGGACCGTTGGCCGGGTCTGTCTTTGGCCGAATGCGCTGTTCACCGGCAATCACTTCGAGTGGCGCGTGCCGATCGACGACACCAACACGCTGAGCGTCGGCTGGTTCTTTACCCGTGTGCCGCGGGAGCGCGAGCCTTATGTGCAGAACGGCATCCCGTACTGGTACTCGCCGATCATCGATGAGAAGACCGGACGGTGGATCACCAGCCACATCATGAACCAGGATTTTATCGGCTGGGTGGGACAGGGCGCGATCACCGACCGCAGGCGCGAACATCTGGGACGGAGTGACCGCGGCATCATCATGATGCGGCAGCGGTTCTTCGCCGACCTCGACGCGGTCGCGGCCGGCGGCGAGCCGAAGGCGGTGGTACGCGATGCGGAGGTCAACCGCTGCATTGAACTGCCGATCATCGGCCGCCAGCAGTTCGTCGAGGGTTTGACGCGCGAGGAGATCGAGCGGGAACGTCCCGGTGCGCCACGCCGCGAGTTTCCCTTCCTGGTCGGCCAGCCCAATGCGGTCCGCCGCGCCTACGACGAGGCGATGGGGTTCACCGCCTGAACCTCTATCCCCAGCAACCGTGCGGCGTTCAACCCAAGGATCGCGGCGCGCTCCTCAGCGCTCAATCCGGCCGCCCCTTCGACGAAGCCGATCGGATCGACCTCACCCATGTCGGCTGGATAGTCGGTGCCCATCAGCACCCGGTCGGCACCGTATTGCCGCACCAGATATTCCAGTTGCGGATGCGTATAGACCAGCGAGTCGAAATACAGCCGCTTCAGGTACTCGGTCGGCATCGCGCGGATCCGCTCACAGCAATCGGGGCGCGCGCTGGCGGCATGATCGATCCGGCCTGAATAGGCCGGCAGGTAGCCGCCACCATGCGCCAGCACCAGCTTCAGTGTTGGGCACTCCTCCAAGACACCGCCGAAGATCAGATGATGCACCGCCACCGTGGTGTCGAGTGGATTGCCGATGATGTTGGTGAAGTAATGATCTCCGAAGCGCCGCGCCTCGGTGAAGCCGGTGGGGTGCATGAACATCGTCAGCCGCAGTTCCTCCGCCTTGGCGAAGATCGGGCGGAAGCGGGCGGCTGAAAGGTCTTCGCCGGCAACATTGGTGGCGATCTCGATGCCGCGCAGGCCAAGCGACCTGTGCAGCCGTTCCAGCTCGGCCACGGCCAATTCGGGCGCCTGGAACGGCACCGTGCCCAAGCCAACGAAGCGATCCGGGTGCCGTGCCACGATATCGGCGATGTTGTCATTGATCGCACGCGCGGTGGCGATGCCGAGATCGGGCGGCGTGTCGTAGTAGGTCTGGTTCGGCGCGGGTGTCAGCGCCTGGATGTCGATCCCCATCACGTCCATGTCGGCCAGACGCTGTTCCACCGAGGTGAACTGCACCCGCGTCCGTTCCGCCTGCTGCCGGTTGGCCTCGCGCGTGCGGGGATTGGCGAACACATCGCGCGGCCGTCGTTCGACCAGACCGGCGGCGTGGAACATTGTTTCCGCCACCTCGGTCAACACGTGGCAGTGCATATCGATGGCCAAATGCTTTCCGCGCGGATGCGGCGGACCGGGGAACCGACCTGGAATGCGCGCATCGGCGGGGAGGCAACTGAACAGCATCTATGCGTTTCCCCGTTCCACGAAGCGCGTGATCTCCGACGCGCTCATTCCGGCAAGGCCCATCCGCTCCAAGGTGCGCGCCTCGCTGGAAAAGTCCTTGCCGGTCATTGTGCGGACCAGCGTGATCAGTGCATCGATGACCGGCGTCGGCACTCCGGTCGCTGCCGCGAGAGCGCTCATCGGTATCAGCCCGACCGGCACATCCTCGGTGATGTATTTGTGATCGAACGACTTCGGCGTGCCCGTCGCCTGATACGGCCCGTCGCTGTTGCTGGTAAGCAGCTGGCAGGTTTCCACCAGATCTGTTCCACGCACGCCATAGACACGATCGAACCAGTCCTCCAGCGTCGGCACCGATGCACCCAGCGCCGCGGCCACCGCCACGCGCTCGGCGTTGCTTGCCTGGTACAAGCGCGCGACCGTCGGCGTCACGCCTTCGGCATAGAACTTGTAACTCTCGCCGCGATCGATCTTGCCGGCATTGCCGACACAGTTCGCCACATGCAGCATTGCATTGGCATTGGTGAAACCGGTGTGGATCACGCCCGGGGCGGCCACCGCATGCGGGAACAACGGCGCCAGACGCGGGAACACCGACGCGATGCGTCGGCCAGGGAATGTCGCAATCTGCAGCCAGCGCTTCTTCACGACCGGCCGGATGCGCGTCGGCGACAGTCGCCAGTTGGAAAACGGATAGTTGTCCATCTCCGCCACATCAACCGACGCGCGACAGCCAGCCGCATCCAGCGCGCGGCGCACGATCAGCGAACCACCGGTATTGCCCTGGATCAGCAAGATGATCTGCCCATCGCGCAACAGCGGCGCCAGCGATCGCGCCACCGTCGCCTGGGCATTGCCGCCGGTCACCACGATGATGACCTCCGCGCCATCGACTGCGGCGGCGAGATCGATGGTCGCCGCCTCGACCGCCGCGAGCCCGGCGTGTTCCACATCGACGCCGCCATGCGCACGGATATCGGCAAGCCTCGTGTCGTCGAGATCGTGCAACCGCAGCCGGTGTCCGGCCAGACCCAGTTCGGCGACCAGATACACGCCGCCGATGCCGGCGCCGATGATCGCAACAGTGCTCATGCGATCACGCCGGCCTGACGCAGCGCACCGAGTGTGTCGCGGTCATAGCCCAGCAGTCGTCCCAGCACTTCATCGGTGTGCTGTCCCGGCGTCGGCACCGGGCCGACGCGGCCCGGTGTCTTCGACATCTTTATGGTCACGCCAGGGACGTAGAGTTCGCCGGCGACGGCGTCCTCCATCTTCACCAGCATCTCGCGCTCCCAGACGTGTGGATCCTTGGCGACCTCGGGGATGGTGCGCACCGGTGCCACTGGCACGCCGATCTCCATCAGCGCCGAACAGATCACCTCCACGGGCCGCTCCGCACACCATGCCTCCAGTGCCCTGCGCGCATCGGCATTGCCCTGGCCGGCGGTGATCGGCTCACCGCTCAAAGTTGCACCTGAAACCAGTTGCGCCAGCCGCGCCGCCATTTCGCGGCCACCGGCCGAGATCACCACGTAGCCGTCCTTGGCGCGATACGGCGGGCGGCCGCCTTCACCGCCCTCCTCACCGGTGGCGAGATAGTACGAGGTGGGGATCTCCACCATCGTCAGAGCCGAATCGAGCAGGCAGACATCGACCAGCTGACCCTGGCCGGTGCGGTCGCGATGGCGCAGCGCCGCCAGCGTGCCGATCGTTGCATGCAGCGCAGTGTAGCGATCGACCACGGACGAAGCGGTGCCAAGCGGCTGGCCCACCGGCTTGCCGGTCAGCGACATCAGCCCGCTCATCGCCTGGCCGAGCGGATCGAACGCGGGACGATCGGTGTAGGGACCGTACTGGCCGAACCCGGATACCGAAACCAGGATGATGCCCGGATTCAGCGCCCGCAGCTTTTCGTACTCGAACCCCATGGCCTGCATCGTGCCGGCCCGGAAATTCTCCAGCACCACGTCGGCGGTCTTCACGAGTGCGGCAAAAACCTCCTTGCCGCGTGGCGTGCGCAGATCGAGGCAGATGCTCTTCTTGCCGCGGTTGTACACGGTGAAGTAGATGCTCTGGCCGCGCACCATCGGTGCGTGCCTGCGCGTCTCCTCGCCACCGATGCGTTCGATCTTGATCACCTCGGCCCCGAGGTCGGACAGGATCATGCCGCCACGTGGACCCGCCTGATAGCGGGCCAGTTCCAGCACGCGAACGCCGTCGAGACTGAGGCTCATCGCAGCAGCCCTCCATCGATGGGAATCACCACGCCCGACACATAGTCGGACAGATCGGTGCACAGGAACTCCACCACCTTGGCGCAGTCATCCACGGTGCCGATCCGACGCAGCGCGATACGTTCCGCACGGTCGCTGTTGGCGCCCGCACTGCCGGGAATCACGGTCGCCAGGATGCGCCCGGTGCCGATGGTGCCGGGCGCGATGCAGTTCGCGGTGATGCCGTACGGTCCCAGGTCCTGTGCCAGATATTTTGTGTAGTGCGCGATCGCCGCCTTGGCCGCGCCGTAATGCGCATAGCCGCCGTCGCTCGAAGCCGACAGCCCCGCCACCGAACTCACCGTGACAATTTTGCCCGACCGCTGCTGCTTCATGATCGGCGCGACGGCGTTGCAGCAATACACCGTGCCGAACAGGTTCATACTGGTCACCAGATGCAGCAGTGCCGGATCGAGTTCGCTCGCCTTGGTGTCCACCGGGCGCCCGCGTCCTCCGCCGGCATTGGCGACCAGGATGTCCACGCGTCCCCACTCGGCGAGAACACGCTGCACCATCGCGTTGACCGCGGTTTCCTCGCAGACATCCATCTCGATGCCGATCGCGCTGCCGCCGCCGGCCTCGATCTCCGCCACCGTGCTGTCGGCGGTCATCGCCTTGGCTTCGGCTTCGAATTCCTCGAACGATTTGAGGTTCAGGTCGGTCACCGCGACCTTCGCGCCCAGCCCGGCAAGCCGGCGCGCATAGGCGCGACCGAGACCGCGCGCCGCGCCGGTGACGACCGCCACCTTGCCGTCAAGCTTGCCCATCCGCCGCCTCCCCCGCATATGCCAACCCGGCCGCCGCCAGGTCCTCCAGTGCGCTGCCGACCGACTTGAACAGCGTGATCTCCGTCGCGTCGCGCCGACCAGGCGTCTCGCCCCGGCACAGTGTGAACAGACTGCCGGCAATGTCAGCGTGACGCAGCACGCCGTGCGCGATCGGATCGAGCAGATCGCCGGCTTCCGTCAGTGCGGCATCGGTGTCGATGAACACGCACGAGCGTTGCACCGCCGCATCGTCCGCTTCGCGCATCGCCGGCGTGAAGCCGCCGATCAGGTCGAGGTGCGTGCCCTGGCGCAGCCATTCGCCGCGTACCAGCGGCTCGCGCGACAAGGTCGCGCATGAAACGATGTCGGCCTGCCGCACCGCCGCGGCCAGATCGGTCACCGCCTCGCCACCGAGCCTGGCGGCAAGACGTTCGGCGCCGGCCGGGCGGATGTTCCAGACCATCACCCGCTCGATCGGCCGTACCACGCGGTAAGCCTCGGCCATCAGCCCGCCGACATGGCCGGAGCCGACGACCAGCAGCGATGCGGCATCCTCACGCGCAAGAAACGATCCGGCCAGCGCGGAGGCCGCGGCGGTACGACGGCGCGTGAGCTCGCCGCCATCGATCAGCGCGAGATGCTGCCCGGTCGCACCGTCGCACAGCAGATAGCTCGCCGACACCGATGGCAGGCCGTGCGCGCCATTGCCGGGAAACACCGAGACCACCTTGACGCCCATCAGTCCTTTCGCGCGCCAGGCAGGCATCAGCAGCAGCGACGCGGTCGCTCCATCGGGCTGCGCGAGGTCGTGACGGTGGCGCAGCGGTACGTCCGCTCCGGTCACGAACCCATCGCGCAACGCCGGGATCAGCCGCTCGAAGGGCAGCGCTGCCGCGGTCTGCCCGGCATCGAGGATCTTCATGCGTTGCGCCTTGCCAACGCCCGCACCTGCGCCTCCACCGCGGCAAGATCATTCGGCAACACGGTATAGCGCTCGGGCCGGTCGAACAGATCGGCGAGCCGCGGCGGCAGCGCGGGATGCAGGCCCGTGGCGCGCTCGATCGCCTCAGGAAACTTGGCCGGATGCGCCGTCGCCATCACCGCGGTCGGCACACCCTGCCCAGCCGGGTTGGCGTGGGCGGCGGCGATGCCGATCGCGGTATGCGGATCGGCGAGGTAGCCGCTCGTCTGATGCACCCGGGCGATCTCGGCCTCGGTCCCGGCGTCGTCCAGCCGGAAGCCATGGAACACGGATCGGCAACGATGCCAGGCCGCATCGGGCACCGGCATCTTCCCGGTGCGGCGAAACTCGGCCATCGCAGCG
>DASXNR010000178.1:0-7590 GCA_036494925.1 Acetobacteraceae bacterium | reverse complement strand
CGGCAAAGGCCGGTGGGCCGATCACGCATGTCTACCCAACCACAGCCCGATCCGTCGGCCTCACCGGCCGCTGGTATCAGCTCATCGCCGCGCCCATAGCGCCCGCAAACCGCTGCGCAGCCTCGAACGGATCGCCGTACTTGCGATGCGCGGCGCAATGTTGCGCGCAGGCCAGCAGTAGCCGATCACGCCGCGAACTCCGGTTCTTGGCAAAATCCTCCAGCATGTTCTGCGGGATTTCCTGATTGTGCGGATCGTTGCCCAGCTTGCACGCCGCCAGCGCAAGGGTCCGCACCAGCGGCGTGCGATCGGCAACGTTGTCGCAATACGCCTGCACCCACGACAGACTTTCCGGCCCATTCAGCGAGCAGATCGCGGTGTCGATCCGCTGCAGCAGCTCATCGGCGGAGAAGGTCCGCGCGCAGGCGGGCGCATGGATCGGTGCCGGCGTAAATGCGTCGGACAGCTTCTGGTGCCACGCGCTCATGTTGACGAATTCCGCCGCCACATACAGCAGCCGCAGCCGGCGCGGGTGGTCGAAGCTGTCGTAGAACCAGCCGAGCGCATTGGTGTACTCGTAGCAGTGCATCGGCATCGAGAAGTTGTTCACGCCATGCGTCGCCAGCACGATCTCCGCTGCCGCGAGCTGGATCACATCGACGATGCGGCGGGGATCCCTGCCTGCCTTCAGCATCTGCGTGATGGCGTCGAGATTGGCCGGCGAATGCTCGTGCAGCAGGGCGCGCAGCAACGCGAACTCGTCCTCGGCCGTCACCGGTGCGGTGTTGCGCAGCATCGTCAGCTCCGCCTCGGCCACGCCGCCATATGGCACGGCATGCAGCGCGACGCCTTCGATCTCCTCCTTCACCGTGTTGCACGCCATCTCGTACAGCGAGTGCCAGCGCGGACCCACGGCGATATCGAGCGCGCCGGCATAGATCACGTTGTGTGCGTTGTCCCAGCCCAGCGCGTTGCCCAGCTCCACTGTCGATCGCGCGCGATACGCCTTGTGACCTGTGGTGTAGGAGCGGTTGCGGAACATGCGGTCCTGCACGTCGATCAGCCCGGCAAACACCATTTCCGCAAGCACCTGCTTGCGGTTCGGCTTGTCCTCCATCAGGCCGAGGAAGCAACGATAGGCATCCAGCACCTCGCCTCGCTGTACCATGGTCAGCCAGTCGCCCAGCCGCTGTTGCAGCGGCGCATCGGACCGCAACGGTTGCTGGTCCGGCCAGTACACCACCGGCGCTGGCGGATTCTCGATCCTGCCGGTGAAGCCGCGCGTGTAGTGGCCCGGCGCCTGGTTGATCTTTTGCTTCCAGATGTCGAGGCCGGTCGGTATGTACCAGATGGTCTGCGCCATCGGCAGCATCGCCAGATCCGCCGGCAGCAGCTTCGTCAGGTGCAGCGTGGCGCGCGCCGACAGCAGGCAGTGATCGTTGTTGACGAAGTTCGGATAGCCGTCGTCGATCCGCTCGTGGTACGGCACGTGGGTATAGGGAGCATGGATGCGGACGCAATCGGCGATGATCTCGTTCAGCGGCCGGCCGGCACGAACCAGATCGTAGAACACCTCGCTGGCGCCGACCTGGTCGCGCGCCATGATACGCTCCTCCAGTCGAGAATAGAGCTGTGCGGTGTCGCGACCCGTCGCGGTGTTCGCGTGCATGTCCATGCCGATCTTCCCCAGGGTGCTGTGCCAGGACTGCGACAGCTAGGGCATCGGCGCTGCGGAGACTTTGATCCAAATCAAAGGGTCAGGATTGCTGCCGTTCCGCCTCGGGGAACTCCACACCCTCGTACAGTTCGGCCAGCGCCACCTCGATGCCGATCTCCGGCATGCGCAATATGCTGGTGGCATTCAGCAGGTGGCCGACCCAGTCATCACCGATACGCTCGAACATGGTGCCCGCCATTTCATCCTGGGCCAGCACGATATAGCGTCGCACCGATGCAATCGCGGCATACTCGTGGTTCCTGGCGGTCATGGCAGCGGGTTGGAAGCCATCGAATATGTAGCGCAGCTCCTGCGCCTTCTCCCAGGCGAGGAACTGTTCGCGTGTCATCGGCTTGTGCAGGGCTATGGATATGCTTGGGAGTCCTAGCGCAAGCGGGCGGCGGTCCACGCATCTTACCGATGCGCGATTGACACCGGCTCGCCCACCGGCTCCGCAGTGAGGAACCCGAAAGTGTCGCCCTCCAGTACCAGGCATGTCATCTTGCCGCCGAACACCGCGCCGGTGTCGATGGCGATCCGGTTGTGCCGCACCACCGGCTCCTTCACGGGGCTGTGGCCGTGCACCACCACCGCGCCGAACGACATCTCAGAATACAGAAACGGCTGGCGCATGCGCAGCAGGTCCTCGCGTGCCTGCTGCTCCAGCGGCACGCCCGGGCGCACGCCGCCGTGGACGAACAGGTAGCCGCCTTCGCGATGGGTCAGCGTCAGATCGCGCAGGAACGCCAAGTGCTCGGCCGGCACCCCCTCGGGCCAGCTTTCGCGCGGTGAATCCGGGTCGATGCCGTAGCTTTCCAGCGCCGACCGGCCGCCGGTGAACAGCCAATCCGTCGCCGCCGGACGATCGCCGGACAACGCATGCAGCATCGTGTCGTCATGATTGCCGAGCAGGTTCACCACCGGTATCCCGTCGATCGGCGATCCCGCGATCAGCCGCCGCAGCACGCCTGCGGTGTCCGCGCCGCGATCGACGTAATCGCCGATATGCAGCAGCAGCGGTGCATCGACCGGGCGCCGCGCCAGGTCCTCGGCAATGATCTCGTGCAGGCTGCCAAGCTGTGCGTCGCAGCCATGAATATCGCCGATCGCGTAGATGCGCCGCCCTCCGGGCAGGCTCGCCGGCGCACGGGACAGTGTGATCATCGGAGTACGGTCAGTGTCCTTTCAGCGACGGGTGTGGTGCGGCACCCGGCGGTGGGCACGCTCGTACACGATCATGCTGTCGTAGAAGGTGATCGCCTTGGTGGTGCGACAGAATTCCGAGGCGGCGTTCGCCAGGGTCTCATTCTGCTCGCCGCCGAGTACCTGGAAATTCTCCGCTTTGCCGGTCCATTCCATCAATTGCGCGCAGCGGGCGAATGAGAATTGAAGGAAATTCAGCTGGTCTTGCCGGTCCATGAACCGCGCGCCCCACAGCGACGTGTGCGTGTCCTCCACGAAGTAAAGACCGTTGTCGGTGAGCGCCGGATACAGCTGCTCGAACGCCGTGATCTGCTGATTGGCTGAGTGCCCGCCATCGTCGATGACCACGTTCGGCCGGCCGACCTCGCGCACCACGGAGCGCAGGAAGTTCCGGTCCTGCTGGTCGCCGATGAAGACCTTGGTGATGATGTCCTCTTGCTGCTTCGCGTCGGGGTTGATGTCGATGCCGTAGATGCGTGCCGCGGGACCAAAATAATCGCGCCACATCTCCACCGACCCACCTAGCTGCACGCCGATTTCCAGTACCACCGGGTTGCTGCGGCGGATCGGCGCCAGAAAGCGTTCATAGACCTCGAAATAGTGGTCCCACTTGTGCATCACCCTGGTGTTGCGATGCTGGGCATGGAACGAATAGAGATCGTTCATCGGCTTTCCCTCGACGCGCCGCCAGCGCTATCGCATCAAAGTGCGAGCAATGGCAACACCACCCGGCTTGGCCGACTGGCGTCGACGAACCCCGCGTTCACCGCAACCCGTTTGCGCCGCGCCATGCCCTCCGGCTCGCCAGTGTTCGTTCGTGCCAGAACAGATAAGCCTCGTAGTCGGGATGATGCCGCAGCGGCGAGTGGCCAGGCTTCCACGGCATGCGGGTGAACCACTCGCGAATGTCCTCGCCCGCCAGATGCGCGCGCAGCACCAGGTCGGCCTGCGCCTGCGGTGACACCAGTGCATTCTTGAACGCCCACGTCGCCTGTATCAGTTCGCATGCGCCGGACTGGCGAATGCCCACGAATTGACGAAGCCGCCGCAGTTCAGCACCTGCGCGACCAGTCCCGGCGGATCGAGGCCGCCGAGCGCGGCCTGCGTGGGCGCAGGTCCATTGTGCAGATGCGCCCGTCGCTCCAGGACTGGTCGCGCAGCCAGGCGCAGGCGTCGAAGCCGTCCTCGCCGTCGGACAGGTATTTGACGAAGCGGCCTTCCGAGCCGTAGCGGCCGCGCGTGTCCTGATACGCGACCGCATAGCCATGTGCGGCGAAATACGTCGCGAGTTCGGCGCGCGAGGCGGGGGGTACGGTTTGCTGCGGTGACCTCGCTGCGGCTGGTTTCGGCGCGGCCGTACGGGGTGCGCTCCATGATGACCAAAAATGAACCCGTGCCGTCCCGGCAGATGCAAGTCGGTGGTGAGACGGGCGCCGTCGCGCATCGCGACCATGTGGGTGGAGACGGACATCAGGACGCTTCCCGACGGGCGGCCCTATGATGCGCGGCCATCGTGATGTCGCGCAAACCGTCGGGGCCGGCTAGCGGCGTCATTCGGCCGTTGCCCGCCTCGCGTCTCCGCCGGAACACAGTGCCGCAAGCGCCACCACGACAGCGCCCGCCAGACAGACCGTGCCAAAACCAACCATCTCCATCGCCCAGCCGCCGAGGAACGCGCCGACAGCTCCCGCCAGCGAGGACGACGCGTTGAACAGGCCCAATGCCTCGCCCTTCTCACCGGGTGCGAGTTGCGCGGTGAGCGCCGTGCCGCTGACACCAAGCAGCGGCCACGCCATCACCAGGACACCGAACCCGGCCAGCGCCACGGCCACGTTGTGCATCGGCGCAAGGAACGCGACGGCCAGAATGGCGATCGCAACGGCACGCGCGACAAAACCCGTGCGCATCACGAACCGTGCGCCATGCCGCGTTGCGACGTTCGCCGCCAGCGGATACAGCGCCAGGCTGACGGCCGACGCGAAGGCGTAGGTCGAGGCCGGCAGCCCCGTGGCCACGCCGAACGCCCGGATCAGCGCGAGCGGAAACATGGTCAGCACCGCACTGATCGCGACGAACGCCACGAACCACACGATCATCAGGCGCGCGAACGGCATTTCGAGTTCGCGCAGCAGCGTCCGCATCCCCCGCAAGGTGGGAATGTGGAACAACCGCTGCGGCGCGCACGCCCACCCTTCGCCGCCGATGGCCGGGTGCGCCGTCGTTACATGACGTGGCACCGGGAGCTGAATGCCGCGAAGGGTCAGCCAGGTAATGGGTATTGCCGCCGCCACCAGCGCCGCCGCGACGCCGAAGGCGAGCGCGTAGCGGCCGCCGATGAAGCCGGCCAGCAGCAGACCCGCGACCTGGCCAAGTCCGCTGAACGCCTGTAGCGCGCCGATTCGGGCATCCCACTCTTCCGGTGGCCGCATTTCCACGATGAACATATTCGCCACGGTGTTCGCGGCGGCGAAGCCGAGGCCCAGGATCGCCGCCAGCACGGATTTGAGCGGCAGGCCTAGATCGGCGGGCATCAGCAGCAGCGCGACCAGCGAGGCCAGCATGCCGGCCAGCAGGACCTGCCGATGCAGCCGCCGCCGGTCCGCGAGATGCCCCCAGAACGGCGCGGTCAGACCGGCCAGATTCATCACGCCGATGATCGTGCCGGCATGCATCGATCCCCCGGCGGACAGCGGCAGCAGCACCGGCAGCATCCCACCCTGCACGACCCCGAGACACGCATAGGCGAGGAACCACGTCTCGATCCATGGCAGCAGCCTGCGTGGGAAACTGACCAGCCCGTGCGGCAAATGCGGATGCGGCAGGTGCAGCCGGCGTCGCCATTCGTGCTCCGAGACATCCGTTGCGTGCGACATTCCGCCTCTCTCACTCAATAACCGAATCGCATTGAGCCGACCGAGCGGCCCAATTCTCGACCGGGGCTGTCCAATGTAGTTTCGTGGGATGGTTGATCCAGCACCGATTCGCGAGCGGTTCTCGCGGTCGCCCCCGCATCTGGACGAGAGGGGGCGACGTCTGTTCGCGGCGGTTGAGGCCAATGCCGGCGGTCATGGGGGCATTGCCGCGGTTTCCCGGGTGACCGGTATCGCGGCCAGCGCGATCGGCCGTGGTCTGAAGGAACTCATGGCCGCGGAATCCCTCGCTCCTGGTCGGGTTCGCCGGGCTGGGGGCGGTCGCCGGCCGTTGGTAAGCGGAGACGATGTCGCCGTTGCGTTGGACCAGCAAGGGCCTGCGTCGGCTGGCGCGGGAGTCGATTGGACATCAGATCAGCCATACGGTCGTGGACGAATCATTGAAGGAGCAGAAATTCAGTCTCCAGGGTATCGCAGGGCGGCGCCAACCCCGATCGGGACGCGCAGTTCCACTATATCAACAAGAGTGTGACCGAGGCTTTGGCCGATCATCAAACGGGGATCTCGGTCGACACCAAGAAAAAGGAACTGGTCGGCGACTTCAAGAACGGCGGCGGCAAGAGGCGTCCTCAGGGCAAGCCGGAGTAAGTCCGCGTGCATGACTTCCTGATCAAAAATCTCGGCCAGGCGGTTCCATATGGTATTTGCGATATCGCCAGCAACGCCGGCTGGGTCAGCGTCGGTATCAATCATGACATGGCCGCATTCGCGGTGCGGACGATCCGTCGTTGGTGGCACGAAGTCGGTTCCGTTCAATACCCGGATGCTGAACGCCTGTTGGATCACCGCCGGTGGTGATGGCAGCAACGGTTCTCGTGTGCGGCTGTGGAAACGCGAATTACAACGCCTCGCCAATGAGACCGGGCTCAAGATCACGGTCACCCATCTGCCGCCGGGCACCAGCAGTAGAGTCGGCGACTGGCGCGGTGGCAGTAGGTCACAAGGGTAGCTGTTGTCCGGCGGCTTTCACCCTCTGCCGGTGCCTTATCAGTTCGGACCATAGCCCCGTTTCCAGTCGCCGCTCGTCAAACCGGACATGCAGATTTCCCGCATCCGGCTTTCTCCTGCGTCATCATGCCGTCGCGCTCGGCAGGTCGGCTCGGCGACGCGGCAAGGCGTAAAGGCCGAGCGTCTCGTAGAGATACTCGTCCGGATATTGGCGATACCCGGTGCCTGCTTGTCCGCTGCGCCGAACCAACCAGCGTTGAAGGCGCCGTTGCACATACCAACGTATCAGCTTGTAGGTCGGAAGAACCGGCCCTTGGTTGAAATACGCAGCCCAGCCGCGAAGAAGTCGATTGACCGCGGCAACCCGTAGTTCGGGGCTTTCGGCATGTTCATACGGCGTCGTCGCGTCATGGACCCGTTGGAGCAAGCGCCGGACCGCCTTCCGGGAAGGACGCGTGCCGATATAAGGCACGCCATCCCTGCCGTAGAACCGACCGATGGTATAGCCGAGGAAGTCGAAGCTCTCCTCGGGCAGGCACACCAGTCGAGTCTTGGCCTCGTTCACCGTCAACCCAAGCCGCGCCATCAACTGCCGCATTATCGTCAGTGCGACCAATCCATTTCCCGGTCGGCAGCAAATGACGAGGTCGTCGGCGTAATTGATAACGTGGGCGTCGAGCTGTTTGCGATGACCGAACCGCTCCCAGGCAAGCAGGAAGCGTCGGAAGTAGAGGTTCGCCAGCAGGGGAGAGATCGGGGAGCCCTGTGGCGTCCCTCGATTCCGATCCTTCG
>DASXNR010000177.1:0-5163 GCA_036494925.1 Acetobacteraceae bacterium | reverse complement strand
CGTGCTGTACGCCGAGGCGAGCGACGAACTGGTGAAGCTTGCGGAGCTGTTGCAAAGCCCGGTGATGACCACGGTGGACGGCAAGAGCGCGTTTCCCGAGGACCATGCGCTGGCGCTCGGTTCCGGCGGCAACGGCTTTACCGGCCATGGCGCGCATTTCCTGTATGCGCGCGCGGACCTGATTCTGGCGATCGGCACCGGCCTGAACCGCCATCCGCTGACCACGCCGCCGTTGCCTTCGGGCGTGCGCATCATCCATGCCACCAACGACACGCGTGACCTGCACAAAAGCTACCCGACCGAGGTGGCGTTGCTCGGCGATGCAAAGACGACGCTGGCGGCGCTGACGGATGCGGTGAAGGACCGGCTCGGCGGACGTCTGCTGAATCGCTCGCCGGCAGAGGAGATCGCGACCAGGCGCGACGCCTGGCTGGCGAAGTGGCAGGCGAAGCTGACTTCGGCCGAGACGCCGATCACGCCGTATCGTGTGGTCAACGAATTCATGCGCGTGGTGGATCCGGCCGATGCGATCGTCACGCATGATTCCGGCAGCCCCCGCGAACAGTTGCTGCCATTCTATCGCGCGACGCGGCCGCGCGGTTATCTTGGCTGGGGCAAGTCGCATCAACTCGGCACCGGGCTTGGCTTGACGATCGGCGCCAAGGTCGCCGCGCCGGACAAATTCTGCGTCAACTTCATGGGCGATGCGGCGTTCGGCATGACGGGACTCGACTTCGAGACCGCGGTGCGCTGTGGCATTCCCATCTGCACGATCGTGCTGAACAACTCGGCGATGGCGATCGAGATCCCGCACATGAAGCTGTCGCACGAACGCTATCGGTCACGCGATCTCGGCGGCAGCTACGCCAACCTGGCGCGCGACCTCGGCGGCTGGAGCGAGCGGGTGGACGATCCGTCGCAGATCGCCGATGCGATCCTGCGCGCGCGGCGGCAGACCGAGGAGGGCAGGGCCTGCCTGCTCGAGTTCGTCACCAGCCAGGAGACGGCATTCTCGCGGCGGGAGCCGTGATGGAGGAAGTCGATGAACTGGAGCGCGCGGCGGAGTGGCGGATGCGGAAGGTGGATGCGGATCCATCGGACGCGACCAGCCGGGAAGCTGCGGCACTGCTGGAGAAGCTGGCAGGGGATTTGCGGCGGCTGCAGGGTACGCCGGTGGTTCGCGAGTACACCGCAGTCCGTGGCTGGCTGAGTGAATCCGACGGGATCGCGGATTTCATGGATATGGCGAACGATTACCGTGCCAGGATCGGTGTCGATCGGTCACCGGAGAATGGCGAAGTCTACCTGCGCGCGCTGATCGATCTTGCGAAGCAGACATTCGGCGCGGCGTAACCCCCGCCGTCATTGCGAGGAGCGTAGCGACGAAGCAATCTCGATCCAACGGAGCACCATGGTGCGGCGGCTGCGATAGTGCCTGACAACACCGAGCTTGCTTCGTCGCTACGCTCCTCGCAATGACAATTGCGTCACCGCTTCTGCCGGAAGCCCTCGATCTCATCGACCAGTTCGTCGGTCATGACCTGACGACAGTAGCCCCGGTTGTTGCGCAACGCCCACTCGTGCCGTTCCGCGCTCAGCGTGGCACACGCGTCGGTGGGCACCGTCACCAGGTAGCCGAGATCGCATGCGTCCCGCACCGCCGAATCGACGCACTGATCGGTCAGCGCACCCGCGATCATCAACGACCGCACGCCCAGATTGCGCAGCACATAGTCGATGTTGGTCGAGATGAATGCCGACGACGATGTCTTCGGCAACACGATCTCGTCCTCGGCCGGCGCAATCGCGTCCAGCACCTTCGCGTCCCACGAACCATGTGGCACGAACAACCCGCTGATCTTGTAGTCGAGGCTGAGATCGCGGCCGTCGCGCGTCAGCGCCTCGATCACCGTATACATCACCTCGATGCCCGCGCGCCGACACGTTGCCTGCAACCGCTGCATGTTGGGCAGCGCCGTTTCGCGCATCACGCGGAAGAAATACCCGTACCGCGCGTCGCGATCCGCCTCGGTCATCGCGGCATATTCGCCGCCGTCGGACCGCGCGTTGTAGTTCTGCACGTCGACGAACAGCAGCGCCGCGTGCGCCGGATCGATCGGCACCTCGCGGCTCAGCATGACAGACGCCCCGCCGCCGCCAGCAGCAGTCGCTCGAACCGCGCCGCCCAGGCAGTCTGGCCCGCTTCATCCGCGATCAGGTCCTGGCGGATTTCGATCTCGACGTGCGCCAGACCGCGACGCTCGGCGTGAACCGGCACGCCGTAGTCGGTGACATCGCTCACCGCGTAGGGCGCGTTGTCGCCCACCGTCAGATCGCCTTCGGCGCGCAGCAGGTCCAGCATGATCGCCGCGAGCCGCACGTCGCGATTGTACAGCACGCCGACCTGCATCGCCCGCGACTCACCCTTGAACACCGGCGTGAAGCTGTGCATCGCGACGAACACGGTAGCCCGGGTGACTGCCTGACGCGCATCAAGCAGCGCTTCGATCCGCGCGTGATATGGCTCGAAGATCGCCCGCCGCCGCACTGCGCGCTGCGCGGCCGACAGCCCCGCGTTGCCCGGAATCTCCGTCGTCTCGCTTACCTCAGGAATCGAACTCGGCACCTCGGGATCGCGATTGCAGTCGATGACGAGACGCGAATAGGTCTGCAGCACCGCGGTGGCATCGAGCGCCGCCGACAGGCGCTCGGTAACCCCGGCAATGCCGATGTCCCAGGCGATGTGCCGCTCCAGCTCGCGATCCGGCAGGCCAAGCTGGCCGAGCGAGCGCGGAATTGTCCGTCCGGCATGATCGGCGGTGAGGAACAGCGTCGAGTGTCCGCGCTCGCGCAGCACACGCACCGGTAAGGGTTCGTCGGGCGCCAACAGGTCGGTCATTTCCGATGCACCCACCAATCGACAGTGAAGCCGCGTATTGTAGTGGTGCCATCGCGCACCGCGCCAAGTTTCTGCACCACGCGAGCTGAACGCTGGTTTTCCGGCATGATGAAGCTGGCCAGTCGTGTCACGTCGAGCCGGGAGAATGCCCACGTCCGCGCCGTGCGAACCGCTTCGGTGGCGATGCCGCGGCCCCAGAACGGCTGGTCGAGCGAATAGGCCAGTTCAGGCTCCTGCCATTCCAGCGGATGCAGCACCCCGGTCCAGCCGGCGCACTGCCCCTCGACCTCGACCGCGAACAGGCCGTAGCCGCGGAGCGCCCATTGGCCCAGGTTCCGTTCCATCAGTGACCACGTTTCGGCGCGGGTCAGCAGGTTGCCGCCGAGGAACCGACGCACCTCCGGATTTGCCTGCATCGCGGCGAGCGCATCGAGATCGGTCGCCCGGAAGGCCCGCAGCGTCAATTGGTCGGCGTGGAGTGTCGGTATCTCGAATGTCGTGCTCATGCGCCCTAGCATGGCGCCATCATGTCGAATTCCGCCAGTCCGCTGCCTTCGCTTGACGCACTGCTGCGCGCTCCGGCGGCCGAGGCTTTGATCGCGCGGTTCGGACGCACGGCCACCAACGCTGCACTGCGCGCCGAACTGGCCGGCTGCCGGGCGGCGCGTGCATTCCCGACGCCGGCTGCCGCCATCCTGGACCGGGCGGCGGATGCCCTGGCGCGCCGCTTCGCTGTCTCGCAGCGTCCGGTGTTCAATCTGACCGGCACCGTGCTGCATACCAATCTGGGCCGCGCGCCGCTGCCACAGGCCGCCGCCGCGGCCGCCGCCGAAGCCTTGGCATCCGCCACCACGTTGGAATTCGATCTCGCCACCGGTCAGCGGGGCGAGCGGGATGAGCACGTGGCCCGCCTGTTGCGCGATATCACCGGCGCCGAGGCGGCCACCGTGGTGAACAACAACGCTGCGGCGGTGCTGCTGATCCTGAACACCCTGGCACTTGGGCGCGAGGTGCCGGTGTCCCGTGGCGAACTGATCGAGATCGGCGGCGCCTTCCGGATCCCAGAGATCATGGCCCGCGCGGGAGCGGTGCTGCGGGAGGTCGGCACCACCAACCGCACCCACCCTCGCGACTTTCGCACCGCGATCGGACCCGAGACCGCGCTGCTGATGCGGGTGCATCAGGCGAACTATGCAATCGCCGGTTTCACCGCCGCCGTTCCACCGGCCGAACTGGCGGCCATCGCCCATACGGCGGGTGTGCCCATGGTGGAGGATCTGGGCAGCGGCAGCCTGGTCGATCTTGCCGGCTGGGGGCTGCCGCATGAGCCGACACCCCAGGAATCGCTGGCGGCAGGAGCGGACCTTGTGAGCTTTTCCGGCGACAAGCTGCTGGGCGGTCCGCAGGCCGGACTGGTCGTCGGTCGCGCGGAGTTGATAATGCGGATGAATGCGAACCCGCTGAAGCGGGCGCTGCGTCTGGACAAGGCGCGGCTGGCAGCGCTGGAACAGGTTCTGCTGCTGTATCTGAATCCGGACCGGCTGGCCGAAGAGTTGCCGACCCTGCGGCTGTTGACGCGGCCGGCTGCGGCGACTCGGGACACGGCCGAACGTATGGCCATGCGGCTCCGGGCCCTGTGGCCGGATCGGCCGGTCGGCGTGGAACCGTGCCGCAGCCAGATCGGCTCGGGCGCCCTGCCGATTGATCTGCTGCCGTCGCATGCCGTCACGGTAGGCGGGAAAGCGCTGGATTCGCTGTCTGCGTGGCTGCGCGCGCTGCCGCGCCCGGTGATCGGCCGGTTGGCCGATGGCCGGTTGTGGTTGGATTGTCGTTGCCTGGAACCGGCCGACGAGGCGGCATTCCTTGCTCAGTTGCGCGCCCCGGCGGATACTCGATGACGGAGGAGAAGCGGCTCCGGTGGGCCGGCCGGCCTTCAAAGCCGGTTGGGGCTGCTCGGCGGCTCCGGGTAGGTTCGACTCCTGCTCTCTTCCGCCGCTCTGTGGCGCGCGTGCCGCCCCTGTTGCCAAAGCGCCACACTGTGCCCAAAAACCTCCGCACCCCCTCGCGTAATCAACGCGCATTGGGCTAAGGTTAGTTGAGCGAAAGGGCGCTCTACGCGCCTATGAGGATCCCCGAGCGCATAGCTGGCGCCGGCAGAACGAGGAGAAGGCAAATGCAGCTTCGGAGTGCACTCCTGGCGGCGACCGTACTGGCCACGCCCTTTGCGGCGAGTGCGCAGCCGGTTACCGGGCTCTATGTCGGGG
>DASXNR010000176.1:0-10649 GCA_036494925.1 Acetobacteraceae bacterium | reverse complement strand
ATGTAGACAGTAATCGTCGTGCGGAGCCTGGAATCCCAGGACAGGCGCTCAGGCACGTCGACCAGCCTTGGACCCGCCGCCTCCAGTTCGGCGGCGACCTCCGAAATTTCTTCGTCGACGCGGGCGGCGGCGTCAGTCATTCGCTTCGCCCTGCTGCCACTTGCGGCGACCCACACCGAAAAAGCACAGCAGCGTTGCGCCGATCAGGAACGGGATCATCGATACGGCGATCGCTGCACCCTCGCCCAACTGCGCGCCGGGGATCGCGCGCTGGAACGCCAGCGTTCCCATCAGGTGGGTGGTGTTGAACGGCCCGCCACGGGTGATGGCATAGACCAACTGGAAGTCGGAGAACGTGAACAGCACCGACAGCGTCAGCGCCACCGCGAGAATGGGCATCAGCAGCGGCACGGTGATGCGGCGGAACTTCTGCCAGCCGGAGGCGCCGTCCAGCAGGGCGGCTTCATACAGCGACGGCGAGATCGTTTGCAGCCCCGCCAGCAGCGTGATCGCGACGAACGGAATGCCGCGCCAGATGTTGGCGACGATCAGCGACCAGCGCGCCGCCCAGGGTGTGCCGAGGAAGTTGATGTACTGGTCGCGCCAATGCAGCACGTCGACCAGCACGAAGGAGATGACGGAGAACTGCGGCGAATAGATCCACCACCACGCGATCGCCGACAGCACGGTGGGCACGATCCAGGGCAGCAGCACAATGGCGCGGATGAACGCCTTGAACGGGAGGTGGTGATTGAGCAGCATCGCGAGCCACAGACCCAGCGCAAACTTCCCCGCCGTCGCCGCGGTGGTGTAGAAGATCGTGTTGGTGACGGACATCCAGAAGATGTCATCGTCCCATAACGAAATGAAATTATCGAGCCCGATGAAGTCGCCCGGATGGCCGATCGTGGTGTCGGTGAATGCCAGCCAGATGCCAAGGCCGAGCGGATAGGTCAGAAACACCAGCAGCAGACCGATCGTCGGCAACAGGCAGAGGAACACCAGGAACGGCTTGTAGTCGAACAGCCGTGTCACCCAACCGTCGGGCTTGCGCGCGATCCGTAAATGCCCGGCAACGACTTCTACTGCTGCGTCCATTGCTCGTCCCGCCCTTCGGCGGGGACGCCGTCGAGCACCGACGACGCCCCCGCGCGTTACGACTCAGCTTTTGTAGTAGCGCGCGGCCTGCTTGGCCGCCTGTTTTGCTGCCGCCTCCGGCGACATGCTGCCGGTGGCCACGGCGGCGAACATATCGACGATGGTATAGTTGGCTTCGACCGTCGCCGCGGCGGCGCTGATCGGGCCCTTGTAGCCACTGTAGAACTGCGAATTCATCGGGCCCTTGAACGCCTCGAGCTGCGGGTCCGCATCCCAGAACTTCATCTTGCTGTAGGCCTGGAGCGGCTGTGACCAATAACCGTAACAGTTCGACAGCCACGGCCCGTACTGGTCCTTCTCCATCATGAAGCGCAGATATTCCTTCGCCGCGTTCGGGTATTTGCTGCTCTTGAAGATCATCGCGTTCATCGGACCGGCGAATTGCGGCGAGACTGACGCGAGACCCTTCGGCTGCTCCTGGTGCCTGGTGTCCGCCGCCATGGCCTGCAATTTCGGGTCGGGCGAATTCTTGATCACGTAATAGATCGACACGCCGTTGAAGGTGAAACCGATCTGTCCGGCGGCATAGGCCTGATTGTTGCCGGCGTCGTTCCACGAGATCGTGCCGGGAATCATCGTCTTGTAGAGTTCCGTCATGAATTTCAGCGCGGCGATGGTTTCCTTGGAATCAATGGCGACCTTGCCTTTCTCGTCCACCAGGTAGGCGTTATGCGAGTGCAGCGCCCAGTAACAGTTGCCGTTGGCATCACCCAGAGCATGACCGAGCGAGAACCCGCAGGGGTGCCCGTTCTTCTGCAACTTCTGGCAGAGATCCAGGATGCCGGCGTGATCGTCGGGAATCCGGTCGTAACCCGCCTCCTTCACCCAGGAGGCACGATAGACGCACGGTCCGGCGCCGCCGCCGATCGGCAGGGCGATCCAGTTGTTGGTCTGCCACCTGGTGCCATAAAGTTTGGCCAAGTGGTACCAACCGCCGTACTTGGCGCCGAGATATTCGGCGAGGTCGCTCACCTCCAGCAACTTCTCGGTATAGACATGCGGATCCGAGGCGAAGCCGCACACGATATCGGCGCCGGCCCCGGTGTTGGCGATCACCGCGGTCTGCGGACGCAAATCCTCCCAGCTCACCCAATCGACCTTCACATCGATCCCGGTCGTGTCGATGAACTTCTTGGTGTTGGCCTTCCAGTATACCTCGTCCGGATCGACGAACTTGGCGGGCCGCAGCACATGCAGCGCGGCGCCCTTCTCGACCTTGAACTCGGGCTGCTTCACGTCGGCGGTCGGCACGTCGTCGACCGCAGCGTATGCTCCGATGATCGGGATCGATGCCGCACCCAGCGCGGCCGCGCTAAGAGCGAGTGAGTCACGCCGGGTGATCGCCATTTGATAGTTCCCTCCGTTGCCGGTCACGCCCCTTCTGGGCCCTCGGAACCGGGTGCGAGGGTCCACCACCACACGCCATATTCCGCCACACCGCGTGACGCGTAAAGCCGATGCTCGAGCTAAACCGCAAGCCGCTGGCCGGTACCCGCGTCGAACAGGTGCACCAGCGACGGTTCAGGGGTGATGCGGATCGTCTCGCCCGGTTTCGCCGACACACGCTCGCGGAACGCACAGAGCACCGAAGCGCCGACGAACTCGGCGATCACCTGCGTCTCGGAACCCGTGGGTTCCACCACGTGAACCACAGCGGGCAACCCCGCCGGATTGAGCTGGAAGTGCTCCGGGCGAATGCCGTAGACCGCCGGCCTGCCGTCCGAGCCGTTGCCCTTTCCCGGCAGCGGCAATGCCTCGCCGCCGTCGACCCTGAACGCGCCGCCTTCGATCTTTCCCTTCAGGAAATTCATCGCCGGCGAACCGATGAAGCCGGCGACGAACAGGTTGTTCGGCCGGTCGTACAGTTCGAGCGGTGCGCCGATCTGCTCGACATTGCCCGCGTTCATCACCACGATCTTGTCGGCCATCGTCATGGCCTCGATCTGGTCGTGCGTGACGTACACCGTCGTGGTGGCCAGCCGCTGGTGCAGTTCCTTGATCTCGGCGCGCATCGCGACGCGCAGCTTGGCGTCGAGGTTGGACAGCGGCTCATCGAACAGGAACACCTGCGGGTCGCGCACGATCGCGCGTCCCATCGCGACGCGCTGGCGCTGGCCGCCGGAGAGCTGGCGCGGATAGCGGTTGAGATACGGCGCCAGGCCGAGGATCTGCGCCGCACGCTGCACCTGCTGGTCGATGGTGGCCTTCGGCACCTTCGCCAGCGACAGCGAGAACGCCATGTTGTCGCGCACCGTCATGTGCGGATACAGCGCGTAGTTCTGGAACACCATGGCGATGTCGCGCTCTTTCGGCGCGACGTTATTCACCACCCGCGGACCGATGGCGATCTCGCCGGCGGAGATGTTCTCCAGTCCGGCGATCATGCGCAGCAGGGTTGATTTGCCGCAGCCGGAGGGGCCGACGAGAATGACGAACTCGCTGTCCTCGATCTCGACGCTGACGCCGTGCAGGACCTCGGTGGAACCGAACGACTTACGGACGTCCCGGATGGAAACGTTGGCCATGGTCCTCCCTACTCGCAACCGTCACGACGGAGGGTGGCCACCGCCGTGTCGTCACGGCCAGGCTCGGCCCGGCCATCTACGTCTTTTTATTGCCACGCTCGAGGACGTGGATGGCGGGGCCAGGCCCCGCCATGACGCGCCGCGTCAGAACTTCGAAACCCGCGTCTCCTTCGCGGTGATGAACTCCAGGAGCGCCGGCTTGCCAGCCTTGGTCTGCTCGATGCCACGCTGGATCGCGGCCTTGATCTGGCCGGGATCGGTCACGCGCTCGCCGTAGCCGCCGAACGCCTTCGCCATGTCGGCGTAGTTGCCGGAGATGTCGGTGGAGCGGTACTTCTCGGTCGACACCGGCATCACCTTCAGCTCGATCGCCATGGAGAAGTTGTTCATCAGGCACGACAGGATGGGGATGCGCTCGCGCACCGCGGTCTCGAAGTCCATGCCGGTGAAACCGATTGCCGCATCGCCCCAGAAGTTGATGCACAGCTTGTCGGGTTTCGCCAGCTTGGCACCCATCGCCAGCCCCAGCCCCATGCCGAGCTGCGTCGTCTTGCCCCAGCCGATGTAGGACAGCGGCTCGGTGGAGACCCAGAACGGCGAGATCTGATCGCGCGGGCTGCCGGCGTCGTGGGTGATGATGGTGTTCTTCTGGTCGGTGCCCGCCATCAATTCCCAGATCACGCGATACGGGCTGATCGGCGCCTCGTTGGAATTGAGCAGAGGCTTCCACTGCGCCATCCACTCCTCGCGAATGGCGGTGATCTCGGCCACCACGTCCTTCGGATCGCGGTTCGCCTTGATGGTCTGCTTCAGTTCGCCGGTGAGCGCCTCGAGTACCAGCGCCGCGTCACCCAGCAGGCCAACGTGGGCCAGCACGTCCTTGTTGAGGTGATCGGCATCGAGCGTCGCGTGGATGAATTTTTTCCCCTTGGGAAACTTGATGCCGAAGTTGGTCTCGGTGAACGAGCAGCCGATGCCGATGATCAGATCGGACTTCTCGACGAAGTGGTGCACCGGCTTCGGCACCGCGTTGCCGCCCGAGCCGAGCGACAGCGGATGGTTCTCGGGGAACGAGCTCTTGCCGCCGAGGCTGGTGGTGACCGGCGCGCCGAGCAGTTCGGCGAAGGCGCGAAGCTGCGGCCAGGCCTCGGACCACTGCACGCCGGTGCCGGCATAGATCACCGGCCGCTTCGCCGCGAGGATCGCCGCCGCCGCCTTGCGGACATCGGCCGGATCGGGCGCCGTGCGCACGTGGGTGACCGGCGTGTAGTCGAGCTCACCGATATCCGCACCCCACAGGTCGGTGGGGATTTCCACGATGCACGGTCCGCTGCGGCCGTTGCGGAGCCGGCTCATGGCCCGGCGCATCACGCTGGCCAACTCGCCCGGCACCACCAGCGGCTCGGCCGATTTGGAAACGCCGCGCATCTCGCGCACCGCGCTGTAGTTCGGGTCGATATGCGCGATGCGCTGCGGATAGCCCTGCGGGATCACCAGCACCGGCACTGACTCGCTGAACGCCTGGGCGACGCCACCATAGGCATTTTCGGTGCCCGGGCCGTGCTGCATGCAGAACGCACCGATCTTCCTGCCGGAGGTCACGCGCGAGATCGCGTCGGCCATGTGCAGGCCGATGCGCTCCTGGCGAACGATGATCGGCCGGATGTCGGCAGCGGCCGCGTACTCCAGCAGATGGTTGACGGGGTAGCCGCAGAGGATCTCGATCCCCTCACGCTTCATGATTTCAGCAACAGCCTCGCCAACCTTCATCTGGACGTCTCCCTACCGGTAGGTGTGCCGGGAGGGTAGGCCGGGGGTCTGCGGGTGGCAACCGGTGCAGGCAGCGTGTGACCAAGGCACGCGGTCAGGGATTGTGGTTCCGCCGTTCGGCACGTCTTGTGATAGCCAGCCTGGTCAGGACGCCGGATCGTCGGACATGCAATATCGAAGCGCTCGAAAAGGGATATCCCCACAGGACCTGGCGCAGGACCGCACCTTCTGGCGCGATCTGGCGCGGCGCGCCCGTTCGCGCGGCCTGCCGGCGCATAGCGCGGGAGGTTACCGCAACCGCCGGTTCGCGATCATCCGCAATGCCGCATGGATCACCATGTATCGCGCGAGGCTGCCGTTCCCGCAGGTGGGCGTGTTCCTCCGCTGCACCGGCCTTGCCGGCGAGGCGTTCGTCACGCTGGCCGATGGCGCGCGCGCGGAGATCGAGCCGCGGCTGCGGGCGGTGATCGGTGCGGATGCGGTGATGGAATGGGGCACCTCCCACCATCCGGGGATGATCGACATCGCGGCGATCCTGGCGGCGCCGCTGCCCTGGAACGTTCGCGCGGCCGGACGGCAAATGGCGTGGCTGCTGCCGGTCGGCGCGGCGTGGTGGCATTGCTTCGCGTCACTGGTGGAGGGTTCTGGGTGCAGAGGGCCTGCTACCGCCGCAGAAAGGTTCTGACCGGTCGTTGCCGGCTTCCCGGTCAAAACGTCCGTAACCACCCGCCGGGCAGCATCGCGAAAGGAAGTACTCAAACGCAAATGTAGGCAGATGCACGCCGAACACGCAGATGGCGACGGGCTGAATGACCTGTCGAGACGCGTCGGCTGTGCATTTACGTGCGCAATACGCTCGCCGCTGGATTTCTGGAAAGGTCTATGCGGATGCCCTGGCACTTGAATTGCGTGCGGCCGGCCACGCTTGGAAATCGAACGCGTGGTCCGCGGCCTGTGAACGGCACTGAACCATCTGCGTGCTTGGCGTGCATCTGCTCTTATTTGCGTTTGAACCTTCTTGTCGTCGAGCGCCACAATGCCGGCCGGCATTTCGCAGAGGCACGATACGCACGACGCCAGTCTTTTCAACCTTTCCGAGCAATGGTCCCGAATCTCCTCGATCGGTCGGTCTCTCTGTGCAGGGGTACTAGCGGGCCGCTGACGGTGGCCGAGAGCGAACCGGCTCAACTCCTCTCCCGGCCGTTCCGGCTTGTCAGGCGTCAGGAACCTGCACAGGATGCGTCGAGAGGGGCGGGAGGAAAACCTTGTTTCACTACGAACCATTCAGGGATTCAACCGAACACCTGAACGACGGGACAACCCTGCGGGCTCGACTGGCCGAGGACGGTTATGTGTTCCTGCGCGGCCTGCTGCCGCGAGAGGCGATCCTCGGTGCGCGCGCCAGGCTGCTGAACAAGGCAGCGGAGGGCGGCTGGCTGGCTCCGGACTTGCCCGCCGCCGCCGTCGCCAATTCTGCCGCCGCCTGCAAGGACCCTGAGCCGCGCTACATGTCGGTGTTTCGCGGCCTCTGGTCGGACGAGGCGTTGCATCGTTTGCGTATCGATCACAGGGTGACCGCGCTGTTCGATCGGATTTTCGGTGAGCGCGCCCTGGCGCATCCAATGTTTGTTCAACGCAACATTTTCCCGCAGTCGGATGGCTTCGACTTCACCACCGGCATCCATCAGGATCGAGTCCACATCGGCGGCGCGACCAGCTACGCAATGTGGATGCCGCTGGGGGACTGTCCACGCGAGATGGGCACTCTGGCGGTCGCGGCGGGATCCCACCTCGCGGGCATTCTGCCGACCAGGGTCGGTTCGGGTGCGGGAGGCATGGATATCGCCGTGCCGATCCCGGGCACCTGGGTCACCGGCGATTTTTTGGCGGGCGATGCCCTGATCTTCCGGGACGTGACGGTGCACAAGGCGCTGCCGAACCGGACCCGGTCGATCCGGATGTCGTTCGATGCGCGGTATCAAAAACTCAGCGAGCCGATGGCGGATGTGAACCTGCTGCCCTACGCCGGCTGCGGCGCCTGGGACGAGGTCTACGCCGGTTGGTCGAGCCGTGAGGGGCAGTATTACTGGAAGGACCTGCCGATCGAGATCGTGCCGCTGGACCGGTCGCATTACGAGCGGCGCGACGCCATGGCGTTCGAGATGGCAGAAGCCGGCGATCGCGGGGCGCGGGACGCGATCCTGCGAATCATCCAGCGTGATCCGCTGCCCGAGAAGCGCGAGCACGCGGAGAAGCTGTTGGCACGGCTGGACGCAGGCTGACGATCCGTTCCCGACTCGTATCTATCGTTGCTCGGCTATCCGGCCGATCTCGGAAGCGGACGCTTTGCCGCGCTGCCGTGAACAGCTTCGCCACGGCTTGGGACTGGAGACCGGGGCCCAGTCCGATGTTGTTGCAGTTTGAGCCGATGTCGGTGAGCTGCCTGCTTCGTTCGGTTCCCGCATATCGCCATGCTGCACCACCGACGTGCGTGCCCTCGAGTGTGGTCGGCAAAAAAGAGCGTGCAGGGATGGCCCTCGCAGGCCTTCACGTTTGAGAAATCCTCCACACAGACAAGCTGTGCCAGCGCCTCCCCGATCGGGAGCAGAAGGGCATCAGGGGTTCGCCACCTGCGGACGATCTGAAGCTGGTAGGGCCCAGGCGCGCCCCCGGGCTGGGGAATGATCCGGCTAAAGGCCTCGTCGCGCTCGAGCAGTCGATTCAATGGCCCCAACTGTGCCAGAGCGTCCGCCGCCAGGGGGCGCCCTTTATGCTGGCGCACGAAGCCTCTGAACCACTCGCGCAGGTTCCTGGCCTGACCTGCCACATTGTCGAGTTCGCCCGGAAGCGCCTGCGCCCGAATGTCGTTGAGCTCCTCAGCCGGCACGAGTTGCGCTTGCTGCAGCCAGCTCAGCAACCCCTCGCCGTCATCGATCCAGTCGACCGGGATGTCGACCGGCGTAGCGATTGAATTCAGAAAATCCAACCCACGCGCATTGCCTACAAAAATCGCAGGGGCGCGTCCGCCCATTCCCACTCCTATTCCGGGCTCTCAGCGGCAATCCGCCCGATCGTCGATTCGTGAACATCCCGCAGAAATAACCTCCCTGAGGCCATATTGACAAGTTACAGTCAGCAAGATAACCCCCTCGATGAGCTAATGCTGGTTAGATATTTCCTGGTCAAAGGGGGCCGCAATCGCCTTGAACGATGTGAACGTGTTGCTGGTCCACGGCGCTTGGGCTGATGGGTCCAGCTGGGCAAAGATCATCGGGCCGTTGGTAGCCGACGGCATCAAGGCGGCCGCGCCGCCGTTGCCGCTGACCTCGTTCCGAGACGATGTGGCAGCGCTCGATCGCGCCCTGGAGCGGGTATCGGGAGCGGTCGTCCTCGCCGGCCACGCCTATGCCGGCGCGGTGATTGCTGCCACTCGCAGCGACAAGGTGAAGGGCCTCGTGTACGTTGCCGCCCTGGCTCCGGATGAGGGCGAGACCGTCGCCGACGTGTTCTACCGCGGCGAGCCGCATCCGCAGGCACCCAAGCTCTCGCCCGACGATCACGGGCTGATCTATCTGCCCGACGCGGCCTTCCGTTCGGCCTTCGCGCCGAACGCTGCCGCAGCGGAACTGGCGGTGCTGGCAGCCGTACAGCGGCCGATCTCGCCCGCCTGCATCACCGTCGCGGTGCCACGGCCCCTCTGGCGGGACCGACCGACCTGGTTCCTGGTGGCCGAACAGGACCGCATGATCGTTCGGGACAACCAGCGCTTCATGGCCGAGCGTATGCAGGCCCGGGTGCGCTCGCATGCCGTCGATCACACGCCGATCGTGACCGCCGCGGCGGTCGTCCTGGACATACTCCGCGAGGCGATCGCAGCGGTCCGGTCTGAGAGCCGGCAATAACCTGTCCAATGGACACAATAAGGTTAAGGGACGATATCAGGAGAGCCCCATGACCGCGATCACCTACCGCACCGTCGACGTGGACGGCGTCAGCATCTTCTATCGCGAGACGGGCGCGGCGAATGCTCCGAAGCTGCTGTTGCTGCATGGTTTCCCGAGCGCGAGCCACATGTTCCGCGACCTGATCCCGCTGCTGGCCGACCGGTTCCACATCGTCGCCCCCGACCTGCCGGGCTTCGGGAACTCGGACATGCCGGATCGGGATTGCACGTTCGACCGGCTCTCGGACACGATCGACCGCTTCACCGAAATCGTTGGCTTCAGCAGCTACGCCCTCTACGTCTTCGACTACGGCGCGCCGACCGGCTTCCGGCTCGCCGTCAGGCATCCGGACCGGATAACCGCGATCATCTCCCAGAACGGCAATGCCTATGAGGAGGGGCTGAGCGACGGCTGGAACCCGATCCGAGCCTACTGGCGAGACGCCTCAATAGCCAACCGCGAGGCGTTGCGCGCCTTCCTGAAGCCCGAGACGACCGTCTGGCAATACACGCACGGCGTCCCCGAGCCGACGAGCGTCGCTCCGGACGGATATTTGCTCGATAACCTCTACCTTTCCCGGCCTGGCGCCGACGAGGTGCAGCTCGACCTGTTCGGTGATTACAAGAGCAACGTCGCGCTCTATCCGACTATCCAGGCGTATTTCCGGACCCACAAGCCACCCCTCCTCGCGGTGTGGGGCAAGAACGACCCGTTCTTCCTGCCGGCGGGCGCCGAGGCGTTCAAGCGCGACATCCCGGACGCCGTCATCCGCTTCTTCGACACCGGACACTTCGCACTTGAGACACACGCCGCGGACATCGCGGCGGCGATCCGCGATTTCCTTTCCCGTTGATTATCCGGCCTGGCGGCCGACGGCTAGCTCGCGGGCGTATTCCGCCAAGCGTCCGAATGCGTTCTCCAGCGAAGATGCAGCAAACCGGAGGTTGCCGACATGGCCGCTCTTCCCCTGATCGTCTTTGACGTCAATGAGACGCTGCTAGATCTGCAAACGATGGAGCCGACCTTCCGGCGCATCTTCGGCGACCAACGGGCCATGCGTCTTTGGTTCGCCAATTTCATCATGTATTCCGCGGCACTCACCGTGGCCGGCCGCTATGTTCCGTTCACCGATATCGGTTCAGCCGTGATGAAGATGCTGGCTGATACGGAAGGCATCAAAATTGATGACGCCGACAAGGAGGAGCTCAAGGAGCGGTTTTCGACGATGCCCCCGCACCGGGAGGTACCGGCT
>DASXNR010000175.1:0-16664 GCA_036494925.1 Acetobacteraceae bacterium | reverse complement strand
GCGCAGCAGGATGGCGGGCGGTGAGTTCCGATTCGGAACGGCTTCGATGTACATGCCGGATCATGTGCACATCCGGCGGGCGAGTACAAGTCTCAAATATGCAATTACATGGCTACGTGTGAGACGCCCCTCAACGGCCATTGCGAGTCTTTTCAACCGCTTACCGCAATCACCCGCCGGAAGCTCGGGTTAATCGGCACCATCCCAAGGACTGCCAGCCTGCCAACCGTGAAATCATTTGCGCCGGCATAATGGCCGCTTCCGCAGCGATCCACACAGAGGCAGTGGGGGCCAGGCCTGCTCAGGGCGCAACATCGAACGGGATGTCCCCGGCGGAAACATCGCCGTCCATCGACCTTGCCTCCCAGTGCAGCAAATAGCGGCCGGGCGACGGCGTCTCGCCACTGGCGAACAGGACGTCGACGGCCGAGTCCAGGCGTGGGTGAAGCGCCTGGACGACCTGGCCGGATTGGGTGATCTGCAGACGGGATGCGGCGTGATCCACCGGACCGTCAAACCGGATGAAATACTCGGCGTGATGCCCGCGGATGATCGTATTTGCGGCCGGGCGCGACTCGCGCATCTGCATCGGGCGTGCGGCCGCGATGCATGGCCAGAGCATGAGCGCCGCGACCGCGCACTGAATTCTGCGCATGGATTATCCTCCGTCGGTGCCCCAGCGCCTGCATGAGCTTAGCGCCGTCGAGCGCTTCACGAACAGCATTCTTGTCGCCATTTTCTACATCCAGGACCGGCGCGCCCAGATCGCCGCACTGGGCGGAACTGCGGCTGGTCAGCCTTGGGTCATTGGGCCGCGATGGACCTGAGGTTCACTGCCAGAGCCTGCCATTCCGTAGCGACGAGGCGGTCGAGAAGGCGTTGATCGGCGGTCACCAGCGTCGCTGTGCGCTGCTCGGCCAAAGCGAGGTACAAGCAGTCGTACGCAGGATGATCCAGCAGATGCGAGATCGCCACTGCGCGTTCCGCCAGGGACCCGAGTGGGATCAGCGCGTCGAAAGCCAACGGCAGGCGGGCTGCGGCATGGTCATGCTGTTCCGGCGACATGGTGCCCGCACGAACAGCATTCCAGCCGGCGTTGGCGACCTCTGCCACGATCAGGTCGGGCGCGATCAGCAGGTCCTGCCCGGCCAGCAAGGCGGCGGCCTGCTCGGTACCCTGCTCCTCGACGAACCACTTCAGCGCGACACTTGCGTCGATGACGAAAGTCACCGTTCCGCGCGGCTCTCGCGTACCAGGTCCTCTGCCGGTCGGCGCCGGCGTCGGTTGGGCGTCAGGTTTCGCACTGCAGCGAATTCAGCCGCAAGATCCGCGCGAGGGCGACCGGCCGCGCGGGTCAGCACGCACCGCAGTTCGGCTTCCAGGGACACGCCATGCACCGTGGCGCGCTCGCGCAGGGCGGCAAGCACGGTGTCGTCCACGTTGCGGATCAGGACCTGGCCCATGCGGATACGCTCCACCTGATATCGCCAACGCTATCAGGTAGGAACCCGAGTGCGCCGGTCAACGCACGGCCGGGAGCGTCGTGCCGCGAAATGGACCAACCATTCAGACCCCCGTACCCCTCCGTCAGTGCCCCAGCGCCTGGACGATCTCCTCGGTCATCTTCTTGGCGTCGCCGAACAGCATCATCGTGTTCGGCCGGAAGAACAGCTCGTTGTCCACGCCCGCGTAGCCTGACGCCATCGAGCGCTTCACGAACAGCACCGTCGCCGCCTTTTCCACGTCCAGGATCGGCATGCCGTAGATCGCCGACTGGGGATCGGTCTTCGCCGCCGGATTGGTCACGTCGTTGGCGCCGATCACGTACGCCACATCGGCGGTGGAGAACTCGTTGTTGATCTCCTCCAGCTCGAACACCTCGTCGTACGGCACATTCGCCTCGGCCAACAGCACGTTCATGTGCCCCGGCATGCGGCCGGCGACCGGATGGATGGCATACTTCACCTCCACGCCTTCCTTCTTCAGCGTGTCGGCCATCTCGCGCAGCGCGTGCTGCGCCTGCGCCACCGCCATGCCGTAGCCCGGCACCACGATCACCTTCGAGGCATTCTTCATGATGAATGCCGCATCCTCGGCGTTGCCGCTCTTCACCGTGCGGTCGGTGGCAACAGCCGCGGCGGCAGCGCCGCCCTCGGTGCCGAAGCCGCCCAGCAGCACGTTGATGATGCTGCGGTTCATGCCCTTGCACATGATGTAGGACAGGATTGCGCCCGACGCGCCCACCAGCGAGCCGGTGATGATCAGCGCCAGGTTCTGGATGGTGAAGCCGATGCCGGCCGCCGCCCAGCCCGAGTAGCTGTTCAGCATCGACACCACGACCGGCATATCGGCGCCGCCGATCGGGACGATGATCAGGAACCCCAGCCCGAATGCCAGCAGCGCGATCAGCCAGAACACGATCTGGCTGCCGGTGGCGACGAACACCACGATCAGCACCGCCAGCAGGATCGCCAACCCAAGGTTCAGCTTGTGCTGACCGGGAAACACCATCGGCGCGCCGCTCATCAGCGCCTGCAGCTTGGCGAAGGCGATCAGCGAGCCGGAGAACGTGATGGCACCGATCGCCAGCCCGATCGACATCTCGATCAGGCTCTGGGTATGGACGTGGCCGAGAGTGCCGATGCCGAACGCCTCGGGCGCGTTCAACGCCGCTGCGGCGACGAACACCGCGGCGAGGCCCACCAGCGAGTGGAACGCCGCCACCAGTTGCGGCAAGGCCGTCATCTGAATGCGCAAAGCGATGAAGGTGCCGATCGAGCCGCCGATGATGATGCCCAGGAAGATCAGCCCGTAGCCCAGCCCGCCCATGCCGTGATGGGCCAGCGTGGCGATCACGGCCACGCCCATGCCGATCATGCCGAAGCGGTTGCCCTGCCGCGACGTGACCGGCGACGACAGACCGCGCAGCGCCAGGACGAACAGGACGGCGGCGACCAGATAGGCGAGCGCGGTCAGGCTGGCGGACATCGGCGCGCGTCCCCTCTATTGCCGCCGCTTGAACATCGACAGCATACGTTGCGTCACCACGAAGCCGCCGAAGATGTTCACACTCGCCAGGGTGACGGCGATGAAGCCGAACGCTGTCGCCCAGCCATTGGTGCCCAGTCCGGTCGCCAGCATGGCACCGACCACGATCACCGAGGAAATCGCGTTGGTCACCGACATCAGCGGCGAGTGCAGTGCCGGCGTGACGTTCCACACCACGTAGTAGCCGACGAAGCAGGCCATCAGAAAGATCGCGAGCAGGAAGACAATTGGTTCGACCTCGGTGACGGCGCCGGTGGTGCCCTCCAGCAGCGCATGCGCATGGGCGGCGAGCTCGGCGGCCCGTTGTGCCAGCCGATCGGCTTCGTCAGCCAATTGGGTCGGGTTCATCGAGAGCTCTCCGGGCTACGCGGCTTTGGCGGGCAGGAAATTCGGGTGCACCACTGCACCGGCGCGGGTCAGCATGACGCCTTTCACGATGTCATCGCCATCCGGCAGCTTCGGCGCCTTGGCATCCTTGTCCCAGAACGTGCTGAGGAAGGTCAGCAGGTTGCGCGCATAGAGCGAGGATGCCGCGACCGGAATGCGGCCAGGCCAATTGTGGTAACCGAGGACCGTAACACCGTTCGGCGTGACGATCCGCTCGCCGGGTACAGTGGCGGCGCAGTTGCCGCCCGCATCGGCGGCGAGATCGACGATCACACTGCCCGGGCGCATCGCATCGACCATCGCCTGGGTCACAATGACTGGCGCCCGCCGACCCATGACCAGGGCGGTGCAGATCACCACGTCGTTCCTGGCGATCGTGGCGGCCATCAGCTCCGCCTGCTTCTGGCGGAACGCCTCGCTCATCTCGCGCGCATAGGCGCCGGTCTGGCCGGCGGTCTCCTCGTCTTCCACACCGACGAACGCTGCACCCAGCGACTTGATCTCTTCCTTCGCTGCCGGCCGGACATCGGTGGCGGAAACGATTGCACCCAGCCGTCGGGCGGTCGCGATCGCCTGCAGACCCGCGACGCCGGCGCCGATCACGAACAGCCGCGCCGGCGGCACGGTGCCGGCGGCGGTCATCATCATCGGGAAGCCGCGCTGGAACGCGGCGGAGGCCTCGATCACCGCGCGATAGCCGGCCTGGTTGGCCTGGCTCGACAGCACGTCCATCGCCTGGGCGCGGGTGATGCGCGGCAGCAGTTCCATCGCCGCGCAGTCGATGCCCGCTTCGGCCAGCGCCGGCACCACGTCGGGTTCGGCGAAGGCGTTGGCGATGCAGACCAGCAAGGCGCCACGGGGGATCTGCGATCTTTGTTCGGGCAGCGGCACCTGTACGGCGAACACGATCTCGGCACCGGCCAGGGCCTCCGCGGGATCCGCTGCGATCGTGGCGCCGGCGGCGGCAAATTCGCGATCGGGGATGGACGTCTCAGCGCCTGCTCCCGCCTCGATCGCGACGGTGAGGCCAAGGCCGACGAGCCGCTTCACTGTCTCGGGTGTTGCAGCAACACGCGTCTCGGACGCGCGGCGTTCCTTCAGCACCGCAAGGCGCATCCGCTCACTCCTGCGAAATCACGACCAACGGGGAGAACCGGGCACGCGAGGACATGCGCGAACTGCCCCAGACCGACGGCGAGGCACCATGCGCGAAGGGGGTGGGTGGTGCAAGAGGTGATCAGCGCTCGATCCCTTCTGCCGGCAGCCGTAGCCGACGGCAGGTGAACAATCGGTCGATGCAGGCTCCTGGCCTTTCGGGAACGGTGCGACCGTGATCAAGTGGCCCGTGACGGCAAGGAGGATTCGATGGGCCAGCTCGACGGAAAGATCGGCATCATCACCGGATCGGCGTCCGGCATCGGCGCGGCCTGCGCGCGCGTGCTGTCACGCGAGGGCGCGCGACTGGTGCTGACCGACCTGGACGACGCGGCGGGACAGCGGCTCGCGGAACAGACCGGCGGCGTCTATCTGCATCACGACGTGACCGACGAAGCCGGCTGGCCAGCGGTGATCGCGGCGGCGGAGCGGCTCGGCGGACTGCACATCCTGGTGGCCAACGCGGGCATCGGCATCATGGGGTCCGCGATCGACATGTCGTTTGCCGACTGGCGGCGGCAGATGGCGGTGAACGTCGACGGCGTGTTCCTGACCGTGAAGTACGGTATCCCGCTGATGCGGCGTTCCGGCGGTGGCTCCGTCGTGATGATGTCCTCGGTCGCTGGGATACGGGGATCGGCCAACCTTGCCGGCTACAGCGCGACCAAGGGAGCGGTGCGGCTGTTCGCCAAGTCGATCGCGCTGGAGTGCGCCATGGCGCGCGACGACATCAGGGTGAACTCGGTGCACCCCGGCGTGATCGACACGCCGATTTGGACCAAGCTGCCGGCCGGGGCCAACGCACCGCTCGATCCGAACCTGATCGCCGCGGCGACGGTGCCGATCGGCAAAACCGGCCAGGCGGAGGACATCGCCAACGGCGTGCTGTTCCTGTGCTCGGATGCGTCGAGCCATATGACCGGATCGGAACTGGTGATCGACGGCGGGATGACGGCCGGGCGGGTGGGGCGGCTGGGGGGGTGATCTGTGGCGGCGCCGGCGGAGCTGTGTGTCGGCTTGGACTGGACCAATGCCGACGCTGCCAGCCCGGCGCACGACCAGCCCGCCGAGCCTCGGATGGCGACAGCTCGCCGCGTCCGGTTCAAGCGTCCGCCGGGGCCGGGAGGACGCTTTCCGGTTTCGGGCGAACGCCGAGAACATGTGCGATGGCGCAGGTCAGTTGCGGCCGGTTCAGTGTGTAAAAATGGAATTCGTCGACACCGTTCGCTTGCAGCGTGCGCACCTGCTCAGCGGCGACGACGCTGGCGACAACACGGCGGATGTCCGGATCGTCTTCCGTTCCCTCGAACAGTTGGGCGAGCCAATTGGGGACTGTCGTGCCGCACATGGCGGAGAAACGGACGGCCTGGGCGAAGTTCGACACCGGCATGATGCCCGGCACGATCGGCGCCGTGATGCCGGCTGCGAGACAGCGTTCGAGAAAGCGCAGATAGGTCGTGGTGTCGAAGAAGTATTGTGTGATTGCGCGGGTCGCGCCGGCATCGAGTTTGCGCTTCAGATTGTCGAGATCGTCTTGTGCGCTGCGTGCGGCCGGGTGCGTCTCGGGATAGGCCGCCACCGAAATCTCGAAATCCCCGATCCGCCGTAGTCCCGCGACGAGGTCGCCGGCGAAGGCGTAGCCGCCGGGATGCGGCTCATAAGCCTCGCCCTCCGGCGCATCCCCACGCAACGCCACGATGTGGCGAACCCCGACATCCCAGTAACCGCGGGCGACACCATCCACCTCCTCGCGCGTGGCACCGACGCAGGTCAGATGCGCGGCCGGCACGAGGACAGTTTCGCGTACGAGACGGGCAACGGTTGCATGCGTGCGCGCATGGGTGTTGCCGCCGGCACCATAAGTCACCGATACAAAGCGCGGCTGTAGCGGTGCAAGACGCCGGATGCAGGCCCAAAGCTGCTGTTCGAGTTCCTCCGTTCGCGGCGGGAAGAATTCGAATGACAGCAAAGGCGGTCCCTGATCCGACGCTCTCGGTGGTAACGGGCCAAATCGTTCGCCCGCTAGCCAGCGTTGCAGGGTGGATAACGTCATGTTGCCCATTCCGCAGGTTCCTCTCTGCTGGATGTCGCTACCTTTCGTCCCGGGCGCCGCCGGAGACGGCACCGCAGTTGCGCGCGATCCTGCCGGTGCCTCAGGCTGTGGCACGTACTGCCTTGGCGGCCGCGACCATGTTTTCGATCGCCGGCCTCACTTCCGGCCATTTGCGGGTCTTGAGGCCGCAATCCGGATTGACCCAAAGCTGGTCCGCTGGCAGGCGGCGAGCCGCCGCGCGTAGCAGATCGGTCATTGCACTGATCGCCGGCACGCGGGTGAGTGCATGTCGTACACGCCGGGCCCGATTTCTGCCGGTTAACGATAGCCTGCGACGGCATCCAGCAGGCTTCCCTCTTAGCTCCACGACAAAGCTCGCGCGGAGAACCTCGACGCAGCCAGTGGACCATGGCCCATGAGCTTTGTCAATAGACATAAGCATATCTTTATATTTGCAAGTCAGGTAATCCCGTCGTCTGCGCAGGAGCGCCAGGTCCATATGTCGGGAATGCCGCTGCGCCGAAGGCCACTGGAAGCGACACGCATGCCGCTTACGCCGCGGGCGGCACACCGGCCTCGGTGAGCGCGACCTGCTGCCGTCGCGCCAGCTCCACCTCATCGAAATCGGCGATCAGGCCACCGAATAGCCGGCTCCAGTTCAGCTCCGCCCTCAGCCGCAGGAATACGCCGCCGAGCCCGATCGCCGAGCGATCCATCAGCACGAACTCACGCGGCGGCTTCACCCCTCCGGTGCGCTTCAGTCCCGCGTGCACGCGTTCGGCGACCTCGCGCCCGAACTGCGGATCGTCGGTCTCCTGTATGCGCCGCACCCGATCCTCGCACAGCGGCTCATACAGGAAGCGCGCCCACAGGTTCAGCGCCGCCATCTTCTCGTTCGACAGATCGGTGAATCCCCACGTGGTGTAGGCGTGGTGCGCCTTGGCGTCGTCGTTGTCGCGCACCGCCTCGTAGAGGTCGATCACGCCGCGCACGAACTTCGCGCCGAACACGCGGATCGCACCGAAATCCAGCAGGTTGACCGAGGCATCCGGCCGCACCTGATAATTGCCGAGATGCGGGTCGCCATGGATCACCCCGTAGCGATAGAACGGCACATACCAGGCGCGGAACAATGCCTCGGCGATACGATTGCGCTCCTCCTGCGGCGGGTCCTCGGCCAGGCGCTGCATCAACGGCCGTCCGTCGAGCCACGTCATGGTCAGCAGGCGGCGCGTGCAGTGACCCGCCATCGGCACCGGCACGTGCACCATTGGATCGTTCGACAGCATCAGTCGATACAATCGCATCTGCGCCGCCTCGCGTTCGTAGTCGAGTTCCTCGCGCAGGCGTTCGCGCAGCTCCTTGTAGACCTCCTCATGCTGGATGGCATTGTCCATGCGGTGATAGATCGCCATCGCCAGGCGCAACTGCCGGAGATCGGCTTCGACCGTGCTCACCATGTCGGGGTATTGCAGCTTGCAGGCAACATCGGTGCCGTCATGCAAGCGTGCCCGATGAACCTGACCGAGACTGGCGGCGGCAGCGGCTTCATGACCGAACTGCGCGAACTTCGATTGCCAGTCGGGACCAAGTTCGCTTGCCATGCGCCGGCGCACGAAGTTCCAGCCCATCGGGGGCGCGTTGGCCTGCAGCTGCGCAAGCTCTGCGGCGTATTCGGCGGGCAGCGCATCCGGCACGGTGGACAGGAACTGCGCCACCTTCATCAGCGGTCCCTTCAGGCCGCCCAGAATGGTGCGCAGGTCCTCGGCATGCGCTGCGCGGTCGGTCTTGATGCCGAACACGCGTTCGCCGGCCACGCGCGCCGCGATACCGCCGACGGCGCCGGAGGTCCGCGCCATGCGGCGGAGTTCGCCGAACAGGTTGCTGCGGTCAGACATCGAGGTAGATGGTGCAGGAAGTCGACGCGGTGGAGACACAAGACTCCCCCTCCCCTTGCGGGCTTGGGCCGCGAAGCGGACCAAGGTTGGGGGGAGGGGGCGTTCGGGCAGGTTCACCGATTGCGATCAGGATACCTTCAAGATTGCGAAGTACATGGCTGTTGGAAACGCGCACGACACCAATGTTGTTATTCGCCATCCATGCACCGCGCGCCACATCTGCAGGTGCATCGATATGCGATACGCCGTCCACCTCTACGACAAGCCGAGCGGACGGACAGTAGAAATCGGCGATGTACGGCCCAAGAGGGACTTGGCGACGGAACTTCAGGCCGCTGACCTGATGCTTGCGTTGTCCCTGCCAGAGCTTCCGTTCCGCGGGCGTTGGCAATCGGCGCATTGCACGGGCGTGGCCAAGGAGCGAAGTACCCCAGGCCCCCTCCCCCCAACCTTGGTCCGCTTCGCGGCCCAAGCCCGCAAGGGGAGGGGGAGGATCACTCTCAACGCGCCCTTCTCCCTCCCTCACCCCGCGGCCTCCAGCTCGTCGATGAAGCCGGCGATCACATCCAGCCCCTTCTTCCAGAACGCCGGATCGGACGCATCCAGCCCGAACGGCGCCAGCAGTTCCTTGTGCCGCTTCGTGCCGCCCGCCCGCAGCATCGCCAGATACTTCGCTTGGAACCCCGGATGCCCAGACTGGAACACCGAGTACAGCGCGTTCACCAGGCAATCCCCGAACGCATAGGCATAGACATAGAACGGCGTATGGATGAAATGCGGGATATACGCCCAGAACACGCTGTATTCCGGCGTGAACTCGAACGCCGGCCCGAGACTTTCCGTCTGCACCTGCATCCACAGCTCGCCGATGCGATCCGGCACCAGCTCGCCGGAACGCCGCTCATCGTGCAGCAGTTGCTCGAAGTGATAGAACGCGACCTGCCGCACCACCGTGTTCAGCATGTCCTCTACCTTCGCCGCGAGCATCAGCCGCCGCCGCTCCGGAGCAGCGGAATCCAGCAATGCACGAAACGTCAGCATCTCGCCGAACACACTCGCCGTCTCCGCCAGCGTGAGCGGCGTGCCCGCCATCAGGTAGCCCTGCCCGGCCGCCAGCACCTGGTGCACGCCATGGCCCAGCTCGTGCGCCAGCGTCATCACGTCGCGGGTGCGGCCGTGGTAGTTCAGCAGCAGATACGGGTGCGCCGACGGCACCGTCGGATGCGCGAACGCCCCGCCCGCCTTGCCTGGCTTCAAGGTCGCATCGATCCACGGCCGGTCGAAGAACCGCCGGCCCACCTCCGCCAGGTCCGGACTGAACGCGTGGTACGCCGTCAGCACCCGCTCGCGCGCATCATCCCAGATGATCGTCTGGTCATCGTCGTCCGGCAACGGCGCGTTGCGGTCCCAGTGCATCAGTTTCGGCAAGCCGAGCCACTTCGCCTTCATCAGGTAGTAGCGATGCGCCAGGCGCGGGAAATCCGCGCGCACCGCCGACACCAGGGCATCGACGACCTCGTCCTCCACCATGTTGGCGCGGTTGCGGTAGCTGCCGGGGCGCGGATAGTGCCGCCATGTGTCGACGATCTCCTTGTCCTTCGCCAGCGTGTTGGTGACCAGCGAGAACAGCCGGACGTTGCCGCCGAATGCCGCGCCGATCGCACGCCCCGCAGCCTCCCGCGCCGATCGGTCGCGATCCGACAGCTTGTTCAGCGCGGCGCTCACGGTAAGGTCCTCGCCACCGATCGGCACCGTCATGCCGGCCACAGTCTCGTCGAACAGCCGGCTCCACGCGCTGCGTCCGGTCACCTCCTTCTCGTGCAGCAGCTTTTCCAGCTCGTCGGAAAGCTGGTGCGGTCGGAACACCCGCAGATCGCGCAGCCATGGCCGCCATCTGGCCAGTGCCGGGTCCGCGAGCTTCTGATCCAGCACCGCATCGTCCAGCCGGTTCAGTTCGAGCGCGAAGAACAGCAGGTGGCTGCTGATCGCGGTCACCCGCTCGCTCACGGTCTGGTAGAAACGGCCGATCTCCGCGTTGGTGGAGTCACCCGAGAACAGCAGCTGGGCGTAGGACATCAGCCGGCCCAGCACTTCCTCGATCCGCTCGTACTCGGCGATCACGGCGGCGAGCACCCCCCCCGACATCGCCGCAAGCTTGCCCTGATGCGCCGCCGCGAACGCGCGCGCCGCCTGGTCGGCCCTGGCGAAGTCGGCCTCGACGGCCGGGCTATCCGGCGCGGGGTACAGATCGCTGAGGTCCCAGTTTGGCAAGGCTTCCGTGGTCGGCTGGCTGGCGGCGGCGTCGGCCGGGGCGGTATGGCGCGTCATTGCGTCCTCGCGAGGCTGCGGTAGTCGTGCATGTAAGGTAGTAGGGGCGGCGGTCAAAGGGCCGCGTTCGACGCGGACCGGGCGAAGGGGGCGACGTGGAGCATTATCCGACCTGGCCAAATCTGCCGGCGATGATGTTCGGGCTCGCCCGTACCTGGCCGGACAAGCCCCTGCTGCGCCGCTTCCGCGACGGTGGATGGCATTCCACCACCTGGGGCGAGTTCGGCCGCATGGCGGCGTCGTGCGCGCGGCACCTGCGCGCGGCGGGCGTGACGGCGGGCGATCGGGTGGTGATCGTGTCGGAGAACCGGCCGGAATACCCGATCGCCGAGACCGCACTGATGGCGCTGCGCGCGGTGCCGGTGCCGACCTACACCAGCAACACGGTGGCGGATCACGCGCACATCCTGCGCGATTCGGGCGCACGGGCGGCGATTGTGTCCTCCCCTGCCCTCGCCGGCGCGCTGCGTGAGGCCGGCAGACTGGCGGGCGGCCTCGACCTGCTGGTGGTGATCGATGGGCCACCGGACGCCTCCCCCCGGGCACTTGACCTGGGGGACGCGGGAGGATCGCCGCGTCTGATGCACTGGGGTGCGCTGGCGGCCGACGACGCACCGGCGGACGACATCGCGCTGGAGGCGGCGTCGATCCCGGCCGATGCGCTCGCCTGCCTGATCTATACCTCCGGCACCGGCGGCGCGCCCAAGGGGGTGATGCTGCCGCACCGCTCGATCCTGTCGAACTGCCGCGGCGCGTTCGAATTGCTGCGTCCGTTACGGCTGCAAGATGAGGTGTATCTGTCGTATCTGCCGGCGTCGCACAGTTACGAACATACGGTAGGCCTGTACTTCCTGCCGAGCATCGGCACCGAGATCGCCTATTGCCGCGGGGTCGAGCATCTGGCCGCCGATCTGCTGACGATCCGCCCCACCATCCTCACCGCGGTGCCGCGCGTGCTCGAGGTGATCCGCAGTCGCGTGCTGACGCAGGTGGCACGGCAGGCGCGCTGGCAGCAGGCGCTGTTCAACCGGGCGCTGGAACTCGGCATGAAACGCGCCGATGGCCGACGGATGAACGTGCTCGAGGGCGTGATCGATCCGCTGCTCGATCGGCTGGTGCGCGCCAAGGTGCAGGCGCGGTTCGGTGGCCGATTGAAGGCGGCGATGTCGGGCGGCGCGCGGTTGGAACCGGAGGTCGGCCGGTTCTTCCTGGCACTCGGGCTGATGATCATGCAGGGCTACGGGCAGACCGAGGCCGGTCCGGTGATCAGCGCCAATCCACCGGATGGGATTCGTATCGACACCGTCGGGCGGGTACTGCAAGGCGTCGACGTTCGCCTCGCCGAGGATGACGAGATCCTGGTGCGCGGCGACCTGGTGATGCAGGGCTACTGGGGACTGCCGGACGCGACGGCCGCGGTTATACGCGACGGCTGGCTGCATACCGGCGACATCGGCGCGTTGGACGACGATGGCTACCTGCGAATCACCGATCGCAAGAAGGACATGATCGTGCTGTCAGGCGGCGAGAACGTGTCACCCGCCAAGGTCGAAGGCATGTTGATGACGGAGCCGGAGATTTCCCAGGCGGTGGTCGCCGGCGACGGGCGTTCGTCGCTCACCGCTCTGGTGGTGCCGACGCAGGGCTACGACGACGTCGCGGCAGCATTGGCGATCACGCGGGTGAACCATCGGCTGTCGGTGACCGAGCGAATTCGCAAGCATGCGGTGGTGGAGGCGTTCACGGTGGAGAATGGACTGCTGACGCCGACGCAGAAGATACGGCGGGTGCTGGTGATCCGCGCGAATACAAACGTATTGGCGAAGCTGCACGGCTAAACCGTCTTTTCGCCACTGCGGACAAAGGGCCGGCCCGATATGGCGCGGCGCATGCAGACGTTGCGCCGCCTCTAATGCCGGCTCAACACGGCTGGCAGGCGTATCTCTATGGCTGGCGGCAGATGATTCCGTGGGTCGTTATCGCTTTCAGCGCGGTCGGCACCTGCGAGGGTAACGCCGGGATCATCGTCGCGGCACGCGCTGTGGCGCGTAGCCGCGAGATCATTTGCGACAATCGCGGATGATTACGAAGAATTCCACGATTAGAGCAACGCAGCGTTTGCGGAGCCGCAGATCAGCGTTGGTCATGATTGCGATGAAGCGCGCGTCTTGGCTTCAACGTGCTTGGCAAAGTTGGCTAATATTGCCTGCCAGCCCTGGCGCTGCTGTTCGACGGGGTATGTCGACTCGGCGTCAAAGGTTTCACGCACCGATACGCCATCCGCGCCGGGTGTAAACTCGACCAAAAGCACGCGATCGCCGAATGAGCATTCGATCAACCTGTGCTTCTCAACGCGTGTGTAGATTCCAGCGAAGTCGAAGCCCATGCTGCCATCTTTGGCTTCCATGCGAGATGAGAACGCACCACCCACGCGCAAATCGACTTCAGACTTGGTTGTATGCCAATCATCGGACGCCGCATTCCATTGTTTGATGTCATCCGGCGTATTCCAAGCGTGCCAAATTGCATCGATGGGTGCAGCGACCGTGGTTTCAACGGTGATCTTCATTGGGTTTCTCCTTTTGGGAGTCAGCACGCGCTCGATATTTCATTACATCCCCAGCGCGCGGCGGTACACGTCGAGCAGCGTCTCTTGTTCCTCCACATCCGCCGCCTCCTGGCGGCGCACCCGGATAAGCTGCCGCAGCACCTTCACATCGAACCCGGCCGACTTCGCCTCTGCGTAAATGTCGCGGATGTCGCCGCCAAGCGCCTTGCGCTCCTCCTCCAGGCGTTCGATGCGATCGACGATGCTGCGCAGCCGGTCGGCGGCGATGCCGCCGGTCTTGGTGTCAGTCTTCTCCACCGCGCGCAGCGCCATCGTACCCCTCCGGTCCGGCAAGGCCGGCGGGGATAGCCGCCGCGTCCGGTGCGGTCAATGACCCGGATTTGCCTTGGCGTAAGCCGCCTTCTGCTCCGCGCTCGCTTCGTTCTGGTATTTCGCCTGCCACTCCTGGTACGGCATGCCGTAGACGATTTCGCGCGCATCCGGATCGGCCAGGCCGATGCCCTGCCCTTCGGCAGCCTCGCGGTACCAGCGGCTCAGGCAGTTCCGGCAGAACCCGGCCAGGTTCATCATGTCGATGTTCTGCACGTCGGTCCGTTCGCGCAGATGCTCCACCAGGCGGCGAAACGCGGCGGCCTCCAGCTCGGTGCGGGTCTTGTCGTCGATTTGCGGTGCGGTCATGACAGGCCTCCTCCAACTGCCCTGAAGATGGCGCGTCCGACGCCGCTTCGCCATACTCCAGCGCCAATGGACGGAAGAGGGCGACGCTGATGGTCTGGGACGATGCGCGCGCCCGCGCGACACTCAGGACCCTGTTCGACGCGGCGGTGGCCGCCGCCGACCCGCGCAAGGTGCTGGCAGCGCATCTGCCACCCCAGCCCAAGGGACGCTGCGTCGTCGTGGGCTGCGGCAAGTCGGCGGCCGTAATGGCGGCAGCACTCGAGGACGCCTGGCCCGACGTCCCGCTGCACGGCAGTGTCGTCACCCGCTACGGGCACAGCGTGCCGACCCGGCGGATCGAGGTGATCGAGGCCTCGCATCCGGTCCCCGACGCCAACAGCGAACGCGGCGCGCGGCGCCTGCTGGAGCGCGCGCACGGCCTCGGCCCGGACGATCTGGTGCTGGCGCTGATCTCCGGCGGCGGGTCCGCGCTGTGCGCCGCGCCGGCGACCGGGCTGACACTTGCCGACAAGCAGGCGATCAACCGCGCGCTGCTCGCCTCCGGGGCAAATATTTCCGAGATGAACTGCGTGCGCAAGCATCTGTCCGCCATCAAGGGCGGCAGGCTGGCGGCGGCTGCCAGGCCGGCCCGGGTGGTGACGCTCGCCATCAGCGATGTGCCGGGAGACGATCCGGCCGTGATCGCCTCCGGACCGACCGTGCCCGACCCCACTACTTTCGCCGATGCGCGCGCGATCCTCGCCCGCTATGGCATCCAGCCGTCGGCGGCGGTCGCGGCACGGTTGGAGCAGGCGACCGACGAGACACCGAAGCCGGCAGACCTGCCCGACAGCGAATTTCGCCTGATCGCCACGCCGATGATGGCGCTGTCGCACATGGCCGACGTGGCGCGCGGCCAGGGCCTCGCGCCGTTGATCCTCGGCGATGCGCTGGAAGGCGAAGCGCGCGAAATGGGCATCGTGCTGGCCGGTATCGCGCGCAGCATCCGCCGGCACGGCCAGCCGCTCGCGCCGCCCGCGGTGCTGCTGTCCGGCGGCGAGACCACCGTCACGCTCGGTCGCGACGCGGCCGGTCATGGTGGCCGCAACACCGAATTCCTGCTGTCGCTTGCCGTGGCGCTTGGTGGCGCGGCCGACATCTGGGCGATCGCCGGCGATACCGACGGGGTGGACGGCATGGACGACATCGCCGGCGCGATCGCAACACCGGACACGCTGGCGCGCGCACGCGCCAAGGGGTTCGATCCACGCGCGATGCTGGCCGGACACGGCAGCCACACCCTGTTCGACGCGATCGGCGACGCGATCCGCACCGGTCCCACGCTGACCAACGTCAACGATGTCCGCGCCATCCTGATCGCCTGAAGGAACACCAGATGGCCACTCGACCGAAGCTGCGTCGCCGCCGGCGCACTAAGATCATCGCCACGCTTGGCCCCGCCAGCTCGTCGCCGGAGGTAATGACGCGCCTGTTCCAGGCCGGCGCCGATGTGTTCCGGCTCAATTTCAGCCATGGCACGCACGAGGACCACGCCGCGCGCTTCGCCATGATCCGCCAGCTCGAGGATCGCTTCGACCGGCCGATCGGCATTCTGGCCGATGTGCAGGGACCCAAGCTGCGCGTGGGCAATTTTTCCGGCGGACGCGTGTTCCTGCAGACCGGCCAGCCGTTCCGGCTCGATCTCAACCCGACACCGGGCAGTGCGGCGCGGGTCAACCTGCCGCATCCGGAGATCATCGAGGCGGCCTCGATCGGCTGCTCGCTGCTGCTGGACGACGGCAAGCTGCGGCTGCGGGTGGACCGCAAGCGCGGCGACGCGCTGGAGACCGAGGTGGTGGTGGGCGGTCCGCTGTCGGACCACAAGGGCGTCAACGTGCCGGACGTCGTGCTGCCGATTCCGGCGCTGACCGCCAAGGACCGCGTCGACCTGGCATTCGCGCTGGAACATGGCGCCAACTACATCGGCCTGTCGTTCGTGCAGCGGCCGGAGGATGTGGCGGAGGCGAAGGCGCTGATCCGCGACCGCGCCTGGGTGATGGTGAAGCTGGAGAAGCCGCAGGCGCTGGAGAACCTCGACGCCATCATGGCGCTGACCGACGCGGTGATGGTGGCACGCGGCGATCTCGGGGTGGAACTGCCGCCCGAGGAGGTGCCGCTGGCGCAGAAGCGCATCGTCCGTGCCGCGCGCCAGTTGGGCAAACCGGTGGTGGTGGCGACACAGATGCTGGAGAGCATGATCAGCGCGCCGGCTCCCACCCGCGCCGAGGCCTCCGACGTCGCGACGGCAGTGTTCGATGGCGCGGATGCGGTGATGCTGTCAGGGGAGACCGCGGCCGGGCAATACCCGTTCGAGGCGGTCAACATCATGGACCGCATCGTCGCCCGCGTGGAGCAGGACCCGGGCTGGCGCGCGATGATCGAGTCGAGCCGGTCGCCACCGGAGGCCGTTACCGCCGATGCCATCGCGGCGGCGGCGCGTCAGGTGTGCCACACGATCGGCGCGAAGGCGGTGGTGGCCTACACCGCCTCAGGCGCGACAGCGCTGCGG
>DASXNR010000174.1:0-1650 GCA_036494925.1 Acetobacteraceae bacterium | reverse complement strand
CGAGTTCCAGGAGCGCGACGGCGACTGGGCGGCGCCGCAGTGGGAACTGCGCAGGGCGCGGGAGTTGGTGGCGACGCTGGTGCGGGTGCAGCAGCAGACGGACCGGCTACGTGCAGCGGTGCGGGTAGAGCTGCCCGCAAGCTCGACTCAACGTCAAGGGGAGAACATACATCCAAAGCCGATGATGATGAGCAGGACCACGCCGTCGGAGACGAAGGGTATCATTGTCTCGCTCGTCATGAACCGCTCCTCTCGCCACCTCGCAGGATGACAGACCCCAGCGAAAGCCCCCCGACCCGCGCACCGACGCAGCGCACGCCGACGCCACCTTCCGCGACAGCCGCCCCGCGGGCGTCGGCACCTCATCCTTGCGCCACCAATTTCGCGAATTGCGCCAACTGATCGGCCTCCACATCGGACACCGCATAGTATTTGATGCCGTCGTACCGCCAGGTGACGACATTGAATCCCTGCCGCGTCTCCTCGCGAAATGCTTCGTTCTTGCCGGGAGACGCCCACGCAAACAAGTTGATCACGTGTTTGGCGTGCCGATACACCACCACGGCGGCGGGATGCCCATCGACGTAATCCTGCCGGCCCCCGACCAGCGGGAACCCCTGGTCCTTCAATTCGAGTACCGGCGGCGAGACATCCAGTCGCGCCGATAGCCACGGCTTCACCGTGTGCTGGTCACTGGTCAGTACATCGGTCAGATGCTCGGCCTGCAACGAACGGATGTGGCCATCGATCACCCCCATTGTCGGATCGCCGTGCCCTCCCATCACCAGCACGGTCAGCGCCACGGCGGCCGTTGCACCCGCCAACCCCGTCCCGGCCAGGCTGAGCGCTGGGATGCGGAACCACGGGCGCAGAATACGCGGCGGTTCCTCGCGTGACAGTGCCGCACCGATGCGCGCAGCCAGCGCCGGCGGGGCGCGGTGATAGGGCAGTTTGGTACGAACCGCCGCTTGCATGGCGCGCAGCTCCTCGAGCTTAGTTGCGCAGGCATTGCAGCCGGCGACATGGCGATGCACGCGGAACCGCGCGATTGGCCCCAATGCGCTGCCGATCAGTCTCGACAGCAATGACGTGGCGCGCTCACACTCCATGGGCGTCCTCCGTCGCGACCTGCGCCAGCCACAGCTTGCGCAGGCTCAACCGCGCGCGCGACAGTCGCGACATCACCGTGCCAATCGGGACACCGGTTACCTCGGCGATCTCCTTATAGGCGAGGCCCTCGATCTCGCGCAGCAGCAGCACCTCGCGGTACTCCGCCGGAAGCTGTTCCATCAGCCGGCTCAATGTCTGGCTGTCGATGCTGTCCAGCAGCAGCGACTCCGGATCGCGAGGCCGGCTGCCCCACATCGTCTCCTCCTTGTCTGCGTTGGCCGCCACCGGCGTGTCGGGCACGAACATTATCCGCCCGGAGCGGTTCTCTTTCACCCAGGTGACGAAGGCGTTGCGAACGATCGTCAGTAACCACACGCGAAAATTTCCTCCTTGGAAACCGTCGAAATAGCGATAGGCTCGGAGATAGGCGTCCTGCACCACGTCGTCGGCATCTGTCGTGTTACCCGCCAGCCAGCGGGAAAGGTTGTACGCGGCATTGAGATGTGGCAGAGCGAGCTGCTCGAAGCGCCGTCGGCGGTC
>DASXNR010000173.1:0-1815 GCA_036494925.1 Acetobacteraceae bacterium | reverse complement strand
ATCTCGACGCGTGTCTGATCGCGGCCTGCCTGCCCGACAGCCCGACCTTCGCGATCCACACGGCACAGGCCGCCAAGTGGTATTTCAAGCCGTTCCTCGCCGCGGTCGAAACCTTCCCGGTGGACGTCCAGTCACCCTATTCGGTGAAGCGCATGGTCGCGGCAGTGCGCGATCACGGACGCAAGCTGATGATCTTCCCTGAAGGGCGCATGACGCGCACCGGCGGGCTGATGAAGGTCTACGAAGGCGCCGCCATGGTGGCCGACAGGTCGCACGCGACGGTGGTGCCGATCTGCATCGAGGGGCTGCAATTCAGCCGTCTCGGCCGGATGCGCGGCAGGCTGCGCCTGCGTTGGTTTCCGCCGCTTCGCCTGAACATCCTGCCGCCGGTCGTGCTGGCACCGCCGCACAGCGAAAGCCTCACGCCGCGCCAGCGCCGCGAGGCAACCGGCCGCGCCTTGCAGGACGCGATGGTGGACGCGGTGTTCCGCTCGAAGCAGACCGGCAGGACGCTGTTCACCGCATTGCTGGATGCGCGCGACACCTACGGTGCGCGGACGATCATCGCCGAGGACACCGGGCGCGTGCCGATCAGCTACGACCGGGTGGTGGTCGGTTCGGTCGCGCTGGGCCGCGCGCTGGCAGGCGCGGCACCTGGCGAAACCCATGTCGCGTTGCTGATGCCGAACGCAATCGGCTCGATGGTGGCCTTCATGGGTCTACAGGCATTCGGCGTCGTGCCTTGCCTGCTGAACATCTCGGCCGGCGCCGCCGCGATGCTGTCGGCCTGTCGCACCGCCGGCGTCCGCACCTTGATTTCGAGCCGCACCTTCGTGGAGAAGGGGCGGCTCACCAGAGTCGTGGAGCGCATGGCGGAGGAGGTGCGCTTCGTCTGGCTGGAAGACGTGCGCGCGTCGATCGGCCTGCGCGCCAAACTGCGCGCCAAACGTGACGCGCGGCGGGCACGACACCTGCCCGGTGCAGCGACGCATCCGGATGCGCCGGCGGTGGTGCTGTTCACCAGCGGATCGGAGGGCGCGCCGAAGGGTGTTGTGCTGAGCCATCGCAACCTGCTCGCCAACTGCGCCCAGGTTGCCTCGGTGATCGACTTCCATGGCGGCGACATCGTGTTCAATGCGATGCCGATGTTCCACGCCTTCGGCCTGACCGGCGGCATGATCCTGCCGCTGATCTCCGGGGTGCGCACGTTCCACTACCCGACCCCGTTGCACTACCGCATCGTGCCCGCGCTGGTCTACGACACCGACGCGACGATCTGCTTCGGCACCGACACGTTCCTGAACGGCTGGGCGCGCTATGCCCATCCCTACGACTTCTACGCCATGCGCTACATCTTCTCCGGCGCCGAAAAGCTGCGCGAGGAGACCCGGCATCTGTTTGCCGACCGCTTCGGCGCGCGCGTCCTGGAAGGCTATGGCGCGACCGAAACGTCGCCGGTACTCGCGCTTAGCACGGCGATGCAGTGCCGACCCGGCACCGTAGGTCGCTTCCTGCCGGGAATCGCGTGGCGGCTCGAACCGGTTGCCGGCATCGATACCGGCGGTCGCCTGCATGTATGCGGGCCGAACGTGATGTTGGGCTATCTGCGCGAAACGGCGCCTGGGGTGCTGGAACCACCGGAGGACAGCTGGTACGACACCGGCGACATCGTGTCGGTGGACACCGCGGGGTTCGTCACCATCGTCGGCCGCGCCAAGCGGTTCGCCAAGATCGGCGGTGAGATGGTGTCGATGGCCGCCGCCGAAGCGCTGGTGACGTCGCTATGGCCTGACGCGCAGCACGCCGTGATCAGCC
>DASXNR010000172.1:0-13704 GCA_036494925.1 Acetobacteraceae bacterium | reverse complement strand
TCCATCCGTCATGTCCAGCTCGCGGATCGCCTGCATCACCTTGTGCCGCTCGGCAATGCCGGCGCGCTCGACCGCCTCCTTCAGGATCATCACGTGCACATAGGCAAAGATCGAGTCATGGCCGAACCATGGTTCCTTGGTATGCTCGACGAAGCGCCTGGACACGTCCTCCACTGCCTTGCCAGGCCAGTTGGCCAGGCCCACCAGAACGCCGTCCAGGTTCTCGGGTCCCGCCACCTTGAGCAGCTCCGGCACGCACCAATGCCCGCCGCTGCCGATCTTCGGCAGGCGGTCGCTGCGCAGGTTCATCTCGGCGAACTTGTCCACCAGCAGCTTGTCATCAGGCACATTGGTGGACTGGAACATCACGAAGTCGGGCCGGCCCGAACGCACGTGCTGAATGATCGTCGTCGCATCGGTCAGCGGCGGCGTATAGACCTCGTCTGCGATCAGCGTGAGATTGAGGTTCTTCATCACATGGTCGCGGATCGGTTTCATGAAACTGACCGACGCGGCGGTGTTGTCGCCGATGATGGCGACCTTGGTGGGGCGCTTGCCGGACGCCTTTTCGGCCATGTCCACCACCATGGGTACGACCGCCTCGGCCTGCGCATCGGCGGTCGGTGACGATTGGAACACATACTTGTAGCCGCGTCCGGTGATCGCGTCGGAATAGGACAGCGTCAGCCATGGCAGTTCCGCGCGCTCGGTCACTTCGGTGGCGGCGAGCGTGAATGTGGAGAGCCAGCAGCCGAAGCCGCCGACCAGGTCAGGCTCCTGCGCGATCATGCGCTGCGCCGCGTCCTTCGCCTTCTCGGCGGAATCGCCGGTGTCGTACTCGATCAGGCTCAGCTTCGCGCCGCCAAGCGCCTTGATGCCGCCGGCATTGTTGATGTCTGCGATCGCCATGCGCGCACCCATCTGCTCCAGGATGCCCTGGCGCGCCCATGGGCCGGACAACGGCACCAGCATGGCGATCTTGACCTCCTTCGCCTGCGCGCGGACGCGGCGCGGCAGCAGCGCCGCGGTACCGGTGGCGAGGCCAAGGCCAAGTGCGCCGCGGCGTCCGAGCGAGGCAATGTCTGTCATCGTATATTCTCCCATGCGATCGTTGACGGCTCAGGCATCGGTCAGCCCGAGATAGGAACGGCGGACCCTGTCGTCCGCAAGCAGTGTCTCATAGTTGCCGTCGAGCACCATCTGTCCGGTCTCCAGCACGTAGCCGTGGTCGGACAGTTCCAGCGCCTCGGCGACGCGTTGCTCTACCAGCAGGATGGTGACGCCGTCGTCGCGGTGGATCTGCGAGATGCGCTCGAAGATCGTGTCGGCGACCGCGGGCGCCAGCCCCATCGACGGTTCGTCCAGCATCAGCAGCTTCGGCGCCGAGGCCAGGCCGCGGCCGATCGCCAGCATCTGCTGCTCACCACCCGACAACGTGCCGGCGAGCTGCGTGGCGCGTTCGGCGAGGATCGGAAACAACGTGTGGATGCGCTCCAGCGTGCGGTGCCATTGCGCGCGGCCGGCCTTGGTGTAGGCACCCATCTCCAGGTTTTCGCGCACGGTCAGCGTTCGGAACACCTGGCGACCTTCCGGCACATGCGCGATGCCGAGATGCGCGCGCGCCGCCGCCGGCATGGAAAGCAGGTTCTGGCCCAGGAAGCTGATGCCGCCGTGCACCGGCGGCACAATGCCGCAGATGGTCTTGAACAGGGTGGACTTGCCGGCGCCATTCGGGCCGACGACGGTGACGAACTGTCCGGCGGCGACCGACAGAGAAACATCGGTCAACGCGCGCAGGCCGCCAAAGGCGACGGACAGGTTGCTGACTTCAAGCATTCTGCCGTGCCAGGAACTTCTTGCCGAGATACGCCTCGATAACGGCCCGATTCTCCACCACGTCGCGTGGCAATCCGCTGGCCAGCACTGCGCCGTGGTCAAGCACCACGAAGCGATCCGCCAGCCGCATCATCGCGTGCATCGTGTGCTCGATGATCGCGATCGTCATGCCTTCGTCGCGCAGCTTGGCCAACACGTCGAGTACCTCATCGCACTCGTCGCGTCCCAATCCTGCCAGTGTCTCGTCCAGCAGCAGCAGACGCGGCTGGCCGGCGAGCGCCCGCGCCAGTTCCATCAGCCGCAACTGCTTGTTGGTGAGTTGTCCGGCCTGGCGTGTCGCGAACTGCAGCAGACCAACACGCCGCAACGCCTGTTCCGCCGCCGCCACCGCATCGCGGTCCGGCAATCCGGCGCCATAGGCACCCACCACCACATTGTCCAGCAGCGGCAGACGCGCGAAGCTGCGGACCACCTGGAAGGTGCGCCCGACCCCCATGCGGCACACTTGGTACACCTTGCGCCCCAGCATCGATTCTCCGGCCAGCACGGCGCTGCCGTCGTCCGCCGGCAGTACCCCGTTCAGCAGGTTGAACAGCGTGGTCTTGCCAGCGCCGTTTGGCCCGATGATGCCGAGAATCTCGCCCTGCGCGATCGAGAAACTGACCTGGCTCACCGCGCGCAGTCCACCGAACGAGCGCGAAAGATCCTGCACCAGCAGCAATGGCGCTGACGCACTCACGGCGGCATAGGTTCGGGACGGCACTGGCGCCACGGGCAGGGCAGGGGGCGGTGACGGGAGCGCGCGGCGGAACCAGCGGTCGCGGATGGTCCAGAACAATCCATCCGGCGCGGCCAGAATGATCACGATGATGGCAGCGCCATACACCACGCCCTGGATACCGGGAAGGATGTTGCCGAGCTGTGCGTTGAGTGACTCGGCCAATGGTACCAGCACTGCTGCGCCGATCACCGGACCCCAGATCGATGCCACGCCGCCGAACAGTGTGACCACCACCGGCTGGGCGGAAACCAGAAGACCGAACACCGAGTCAGGCGTGACCACCAGCAGCACGCACGCATAAAATCCGCCGGCGGCCGCGGCGATGGTGCCGGAGGTGATCAGCGCGCGCATCTTCCATTGCCGCGAATTGATGCCGGCGGCCTCGGCTGCCAGCTCGTTCTGCCGGATTGCCAGCAGGGCCAGGCCGAAGCGGGAATTCTCCACCAGCATGCAAGCCAGCACACCCGCGGCCAACAGGCCCGTCGCGACAACGGTGTAGAGGCGCTGGTCGGAGAACTCCAGATAGGCGGCCGGGTTCTCGCGATGCATCGGCAGCGACAGTTCCTGGAAGCCGAAATACTGCAGGAAATACAGAATGGCGAGCGGATAGGCGAGCATCGACAGGGCAAAGTAGTGGCCGCGCAGACGGAACGTGGGCGTGCCGATGATCACCGCGGCAACCGCGCCGACCACCATGCCGAGAGGAATGCCCAGCCACGGTGTCAGGTTCCAGTAGACCAGTGCCAGCGTCACCGTGAAGGCGCCGATGCCGAAGAACGACGCATGGCCGAACGACAACTGTCCGCCGTAGCCGGACAGGATGTTCCAGGAGACACCGAACACTGCCCAGATCGGCACCAAGGTCAGGATCAACTGGTAATAGCTGTTGGTGACGAACGCGGCGAACGTCAGATAGCCGACCGTGACCAGCGCCAGCGCGACGCCATCGCGGCGCAGGCGAACGCTTGCACCTTGTCTCATGCGCGCTCCGCCGAGCGGCCGAACAGACCCTGCGGACGCAACATGACAATCAGCAGGAACACCACGAATATCGCAGCGTTCTGCAATTGCGGCGGCAATACCAGTGACGAGCATTGCTGCACGAAACCTACGGTCAGGCCGCCCCAGAACGCGCCGAGGATGCTGCCCATGCCGCCGAGTACCACGCCCGAATACATGATGATGACGTAGTCGAGGCCGATGAACGGACCGAACGACAGATACGTGGCCATCAGGCCGCCGGCCACCGCGGTGATGCCGCAGCCGAGGGCGAATGCGGTGCGATAGGCGCGATCGACATCGATGCCCATGTAGGTCGCAGCGGTCGGATTGTCGGCGGCTGCGCGGAGTGCCTTGCCGAGGCGGGTGTACTCCAGCACCAGATACAGCGTGATCGCGATGATGATTGCCACCGCGCAGGCGATCAGCCGCGCCTTGTTGAGGAACACCGTGGCGTCGCCGTAGATCCCTCCGATTTCGAAGGCGCGCGAGGCGAGTGGTGTGCGCACGGTCTCGGGCGTGGAGCCGAACACGATCAGTCCGCCGTTCTGCAGGATCAGCGAAATGCCGAGGGTGACGAGAAGCTGCCCGAAATGCCCATCGTCGATGCTGCCCGCGGTGCGCAGGCCGGAGACGCGCGCTATCAGGAACTTGTGCAGCAATGCTCCGCCGGCAAACACGATCGGGCCGGCACAGAGCGCGCCGACAAATGGGCCGACATAGGGACCGAGAAACGCAAGTACGCCCCCGCCGGTGACCAGATACAGGCTGGCGTACATGCCGAGCATCAACAGTTCGCCCTGGGCGAAGTTGACGATGCGCATGATGCCGAAGATCAGTCCGAGGCCGATGCACATCAGGCCATAGATGCAACCGATGGTGACGCCGGCGGCGAGCACGTTCAGCGTGTTTTCGATCAGGACTTCGAGGTCCACCGGCTTTCTTGTGCCTCCCTGTCCGGCTGTCTTACTGGCTCATTGCGTCCGCCTCAAGCGACCATCCGGAGATAAGATTACCGAGGTGACGCGGCGCTTCGCCTGGCCACAGCCATTCGCCGTCGATCGTGGCACCCCAGGCGGCGGCGACGCCCATCGCACGCAGGCCGTCGGGGGCGACGGCGCGGTAGCAGACATGATGATGGCCGTGCACGATCAGGCTGGCGCCCATGGCGCGTGCCAGCGCATCGAGCGCCGAGTTGCCGGAGGGATGGCTGCGCGGGGCCTCGTGCGTCACCAGGATGTCGGCCCGCTGGCCGGCGAGATAGTCATAGTCCTCGGGCCAGATCGCCGTCGCGCCGAGCGAATGGATCAGCGCACCGATGTGTTCCTCGCGCCAGCCCGGGCCAAGTTCGGCAAGGTCCTCGGGCAGTTGTGCGCGGCGATGCACGCGCGGCGGTTCGGGCGGTTCCCAGATGCGGGGCCGGAACGTACCGCCAAGGCCGGCGATGCGCACCCCGGCGATCTCGGCAACCCGCGCGTGCAGGGCGCCCTGCGTGGTGCGCGGGTTGCGATCAGGCTCCACGAGGTTGGCCCACATCTCGGGGCCGCCGTCGTTGTCGTGGTTGCCGAAGATCCAGTGCACGTCGATGCCGCGATCGAGCAGCGGCGCGGCAAGGTCGTCGAGCGGGCGTTCGCACTGGATGTCGCCGAGCAGAACGGCCGCCTGGGGCAGCGGATCCAGTGAGGCGAGGCCGCGTTCGACGCTGTGCCATTGCTGGTGGATGTCGCCGATGAAGATGATCGTCATGGTTTCGTGTGTTCCGTAACGAGTGGGCCTGACCTTGACGATGTCGCGGCGGCGTCCCTAGCTTTCCACGAATATCCGCAAATGGAAACCGGATGAACGATCGGATCGACTCTGGACCGGCAGCGTTTCTGGACCGGCTCGAACGCAGCGCGTGGCGAACGGAAACGCCGTGCGGCGACGGAACCATGGTGTGGCGAGCGTGGGGACAGGGACCGGTGCTGGTGCTGTTCCACGGCGGCGCGGGATCGTGGCGGCACTGGGCGCACAACATCGACGTGCTGTCGCGCGAGTACCGGTTGCTGGTGCCGGATCTGCCGGGGCTTGGCGAATCCGCTTTCCCGCCGGACGGCGACGACGCGATGGCCGTCGCGGCCATCGTGGCAAATGGCATCGATACGGTGCTCGGCGCCGATGCGCGCTACGACGTGGCCGGGTTCTCGTTCGGCGGGACGATGGCGACCTGCGTCGGCGCGATCCACGGCACGCGCGTACGATCGGTGACGATCATCGGCTCGAGTGGCGTCGGACCGTCGGGCAGTGCGGTGGAATTGCTGAAGGTGCGGCATCTGGCCGGCGACGAACGCGTGGCGACGCACCGCATCAACCTGAACCGGCTGATGATCGCCGATCCGGCAAAGATCGACGATCTGGCGCTGGCGATCCAGGAGTGGAACACGCGCCATTCGCGGCTGAAGACGCCGACGCTGTCGCGCAGCGGAGCGTTGCCGAACGCACTGAAACAGGTGGTATCGCCGGTGAACGGCATCTGGGGCGAGCGCGACGCGCCGGCCAATCCGCGCGCCCCGCAACGCGTCGTGGCGCTGCGCGCACTGCGGCCGGATGCCGACGTGCGGATGATTCCTGGCGCGGGACACTGGGTGGCATATGAGGCGCCGGAGCAGTTCCATGGGATGCTGCTGGAGATGCTGAGGCGCACGCGGCCGTAGGGAGGACGCAGAATGTCGAACGCCAGCGAGATCGCGCGGGGCCCAGGCGAAATGATGGGCAACGCCGGTCCCGGCATGTTGGCCGGGTTGCGCGTGATCGAGATCGCGGACGAACGCGCCGAATACACCGGACTGCTGCTTGCCGGCCTCGGCGCTGAGGTGGTGAAGATCGAGCCGCCGGAAGGCAACGCGACGCGGCGGATCGGGCCGTTCCTCGAGGACGAGCCTGGGCTGGAACGCTCGTTGTTCTTTTGGAACTATAATCGCAACAAGAAGTCGGTGGTGCTCGATCTGCGCGAGACGTTGGCGCGCGAGCACATGCTGCGCCTGCTGGAAGGCGCCGACGTGCTGCTGGACGCAAGCTGCGGCGCATTGAACGAGGCGTTGGGGCTGCCCCGCTCCGCGCTGAGTGCACGCTTTCCGTCGCTGGTGACGGCACGTATGACGCCGTTCGGCGATGACGGCCCCTGGAAGGACCTCAAGAGTTCGGACCTGATCCACCTCGCGCTGGGCGGGATCATGATGAACTGCGGCTACGATCCCGATCCCAACCTGGAATACGACACGCCGCCGATCGCGCCGCAGATCTGGCACGCCTATCACATCGCCGGCGAGCAGCTCGCCACCGGCATCATCGCGGCGCTGATCCACCGCCATCGCAGCGGTCAGGGCCAGGACGTGTCGGTGGCGGTGCACGAGGCGGTGTCCAAGAATCCCGAACTCGACATCATGCACTGGGTGATGCGGCGGGTGCCGATCTGGCGAATGACCAATCGGCACGCGGCGGAGACGCCAAATCACTCGCCTTCCATCAGCCATACCAAGGACGGCCGCTGGTTCATCTCGCATGGCATGGGCGCGCGCGACCTGAAGAACCTGGTGCCGCTGCTGTCGAAATACGGCATGCAGGCGGATCTGCAGCCGCCACCGCCGGATGCCGATCTGAAGGCGCGTCAGGTACCTGGGTCACAGGCCGGCGATGAGACGCGGGCACACATGCTGGACGTGGTGCAGCGGTTCATCCGTGCCTGGACCTATGCCGACATGCCGTGGCGCGAGGCGCAGGATGCGGGCCTGCTGTGGGCACCGTTGCGCAAGCCGCATGAGAACGCGCTGGACGAGCATTGGCTGAAACGCAAGAGCTTTGCTGACGTGTTTCATCCGGAACATGGCCGCAGCTTTCGCTATCCCAGCAGCAAATGGCTCAGCAGCAAGACCAGTTGGCAGGTAGGACGGCGCGCGTCGCTGCTGGGCGAGGATACGGCCGCGGTACTGGGCGAAGCGATGCGGCATCCCAGTGTGCCGGCAGAGCCGCGCGGCGTGGCGAACCCGACGCTGTCGGCGCCGCACAACAAGCCGTTCCCGCTGCAGGGCGTCAAGATCCTCGACTTCGCATGGTTCCTGGCATCGGCAGGCGGCACTCGGTTCCTTGCCGCGATGGGGGCGGAAAGCTTCAAGGTGGAATGGAAGGACAATCCTGACACGCGCCTTGCCGCGATGGCGCCGATCGGCGGTCGGGCGGCGCGCGATGCCGCGACCGGACCGCTGGTCGGCGTGAAGGATGCCGACATGGGCGGGCAGTTCAACAACAAGAACGCCGGTAAGCGCGGCATCTCGCTGAATATCCGCCATCCGAAGGGATTGCAGATCGCCAAGGACCTGGTGCGGATCTGCGATGTCGTGGCCGAGGGCTTTTCGCCCGGCGTGCTGCAGCGCCTTGGACTAGGCTACGACGTGATGAAGAGCATCCGTCCGGACATCATCTACATCCAGCAATCCGGCATGGGCGTGCACGGCACCTACGGGCGCATGCGTACCGTCGGTCCGGTTGCCGCGGCCTTCGGTGGGCAGGGCGACATGTCGGGACTGCCGGAACCGGCGATGCCGGTCGGCTGGGGCTACTCGTTTCTCGACTGGATGGGCGCCTATGGCTACGCACTGGCTTTGCTCGGCGCGCTGTATCATCGCGAGCGAACCGGCGAGGGCCAGTGGATCGATGCGTCGCAATGCGAGTCCGGGTTGTTCCTGACTGGGGCTACGATTCTCGACTGGTCGGCAAACGAGCGCGAATGGCGGCGTTATGGCAATCGCTCGCCCCACAAGCCGGCGGCGCCGCATGGTGCATATCGCTGCGCGGGCAAGGATCGGTGGATTGCGATCGCCTGCTTCACCGATACGGAATGGCGTGCGCTGGCGCAGGTGGCGGGGCACGGGGCGTGGCTGGACGATCGCCGCTTCAATTCGTTGGAGCACCGGTTGCTGCATCAGGACTCGCTCGATGCCCTCGTCGAGGCATGGACCCGCACGCAGGATCGCTACGACTGCATGATGGCATTGCAGCGCGCCGGCGTGCCGGCCGGCGTGTGCCAGAATGCCGAGGACCGCTGCGACCAGGACCCGCAGTTGCGGCATCTGAACTGGCTGACCGAGGTCACCGGCACCAAGATCGGCACCTGGCCGGTGTACGAGCTGCCAATGAAGTTCAGCCGCACGCCGGCCTATATCGGCGGTCCGACCAACCGTGGCGCACCGTGCTATGGTGAGGACAATGCATGGGTGCTGACCGAACTGCTGGGGATGACAACATCGGACGTGCAGCGTCTGGCGGAAGAGGGCGTGCTTTGATCCTGGTCACCAACAACGAAGGCACACTCGGCGCGCCGACCACGGCCCGTCGGCTTGCCGAAGGCGCGCATGCGCTCGATGCGATCGAGGCAGGCATTCGCCTGATCGAGGCGGATCCCTCGGTGCGCACGGTCGGTCGCGGCGGCTGGCCGAATCTGCTTGGTCAGATGGAACTCGACGCCTGCATGATGGACGGCAGCACGCTGCGGTCCGGAGCGGTCGGCGCGCTGCAAGGCTATCTGCATCCCGTCAGTGTCGCGCGCGAGATCATGCGGCGGTTGCCGCACGAGTTCCTGGTGGGCGACGGCGCGGCCCGCTTCGCGCGCGAGATCGGGGCTGAACCCGCCGACAATCTGATCGAGGACTCACGGCGTGCCTGGCAGGCGTGGTTCGACAACGAAGTGCCCGCGGAGCAGAAGCCCGCGTGGCCAGATACGCCACTTGCCGCCTTGTGCCGGCATGCAATCGATCCGGAGGTTGGCCGCGATACCACGGTGTTTCTTGCGCACGATGCCGGCGGCAACATCTGTTCCGGTACCAGTACGTCCGGCTGGGGCTGGAAATATCCCGGCCGCCTCGGCGACAGTCCGATCGTCGGCGCCGGTTCGTATGCCGATACGCGGTACGGCGCCGCTGCGTGCACCGGTGCAGGTGAAATGACGATACGCTGCTGCACCGCGCGTTCCATCGTGCTGTACCTGAAGCAGGACGCCAGCGTCGCCGATGCTGTCGGCGAGGCGGTCGAGGACATGCGGGCGCTGAAGGGTGGACTGATCAGCCGCGTGACGATCCACGCGATCGATACCAAGGGCAACCACAAGGTTGTCGCCGTGAATGGCGCCGGCGACAACAGGTATTGGCTATGGGAAGGGCAGGGGGAGCCGCGGATGCTGCCCGCGGAGCCAATAGTGATCACCGCGGCGGTGGGACGCCCCACCTCGACGGCGCACTATACGCGGCGGTGAAGTCTGACAGCGAAATCCTACACGACGTTCTGTTCCCGCAAGCGCGCTATCTCTGACTCGCCATAACCCAATTCGCCCAACACTTCATCCGTGTGCTCTCCCGGCTCCGGTGCCGCGGTTCGCACGCTCCACGGCGTGCGTGACAGTTCGACCGCCTGGCCGACCACCTCCACATCGCCCAGCGCCTTGTGCTGCACGTGGCGAGTGACGTTGAGGTGCTGCACCTGCGGATCGGCGAACACCTCGTCCATCCGGTAGATCGGTCCGCACGGCACGCCGGCTTCGTTCAACAGATCGATCCATGCGGCGGTGGTGCGATTACGGGTGATCGCACTGATCGCCTCGTTCAGCCGCGCGCGATGCTTCGAGCGGTCCGCGTTGGTGGCGAAGTCCGGATCGGTCGCGAGCGCCGGCGCCTCGAGCACCTTGCAGAAACGCTGGTAGATCGCCTCGCCGGCAGCGCCGATGTTCATGTAGCCGTCGGATGTCGGGAACACGCCGGTCGGAATACTGGTCGGATGATCGTTTCCCGCCTGGCCCGGCACCTCGTGACCGATCGTCCAGCGCGCCGCCTGGAAGTCCAGCATGGCGATCTGCGCGGCGAGCAGATTGCTCTGCACCCACTGGCCCTCGCCGGACTGTTCGCGCTCGAGCAGCGCCACCAGGATGCCCATGGCACAGAAGATACCGGCGGTGAGGTCGGCCACCGGAATGCCGACGCGCACCGGTCCCTGGCCGGGCAGGCCGGTGATCGACATCAGCCCACCCATGCCCTGCGCGATCTGGTCGAAGCCGGGACGCTCGCGATAGGGACCGTCCTGGCCGAAGCCCGATATGCTGGCATAGACCAGACGTGGATTGGCTGACCGTAACGTTTCGTAATCTATTCCCAGCCGGAATTTCACATCCGGCCGATAGTTTTCCACCAGCACGTCGGCGCCTTGCACGAGGCGCTGCAGGATCGCCACGCCCTCCGCTGACTTGAGATTGAGCGTCATGCTGCGCTTGTTGCGGTGCAGGTTTTGAAAGTCCGGGCCGTGTCGTTCGCCTCCCATACCCGCATCGCCTTCGGGTGACTCCACCTTGATGACCGAGGCGCCCCAGTCGGCGAGTTGCCGCACTGCCGTCGGTCCGGCGCGCACGCGCGAGAGGTCGATCACCTTGAAGCGGGCGAGGGGACCCTTGCGTCCTGAATGATCCATTGCAGCGTCGTCCTCATGGGGGCGGTGAATTTACCAAAGCCATTGCACGGATCGCCGGCACGGTCGAGTTGGGCAACTGAAACAAGACTGGGGCTGCCAGTCGCACATTTGTGATGAACCAACACCTGACGGAACCATGATCATCGTGGGCTGCCCGCGTATTGCGGTGCTATTGACGCCGGCTGCCTGTTACCATGTTCAATACTGGTGCGGACAGGAGGTCCGAAGGGAGACAGGGGGCTCCCACAGAGGTGCGGGGAGCAATGGTGTCCTGTGTGACGGATAGCGAGACTGCCACGCCCCGCGCAGGGCATGCGGAACGCGCGAAGCTGATGATCGTGGACGACGATCCCGAGGTCAGGATCATCGTCGCCGAATTCCTGCAGGATTTCGGCTATCAGGTGCTCCAGGCCAGCAGTGGCGCCGAGGCACTCGAGCTGCTGACGCAGACGCAGACTGCGGATCTGCGCATGATCATCACGGATATCCGCATGCCCGACATGTCGGGCATTCAGCTGGCCGATCTTGCGACACAGCGGAGGACCGATCTGAAGATCATCCTGATCTCCGGCTATTTCGTGTCTCAGCAGGTCGACCGGCGGTTTCTGCGCAAGCCCTTCCGCATGCGCGAACTGGAAGCGGCGGTACGGGCCGAATTGAACGCGTAGCTGTGCGGCCTTCCGGGCCACGGCAATCTGAGTCGCCGCGGGTAGAGGCTTCCGCTATGATTGTTGGCGTGGTCACTGGCGGCTGATGTCCGATGATGGATCGGCACGTTATGTCGAACGGAACCCTGTCCGCCACAGTCAAGGCGGATGGCGCGGAGCTCTGTTCGCTGCGCGATGCGGCGGGTGCGGAGATGCTGTGGCAAGCCGCACCGATCTGGCCCCGCCATGCCCCGGTGCTGTTTCCCATCGTCGGCCGGTTGAAAGACGATACTTTGCGCCATGATGGGAAGTCGTACCGGCTGACCCAGCACGGCTTCGCGCGCGACCGACGTTTCGCCTGGCTTGGCCGCAGCGCCACGGCATGCCGGCTGGTGCTGCATGAGGATGCCGATACGCGGGCGGTATACCCGTTCGCGTTCCGCCTGGAGATCGCATTCATACTGGATGATAACGCGCTCGAGCAGCGGTTCACGGTGACCAATACGGGGCGGGAGGTTTTGCCGGCTTCGCTTGGGGCGCATCCGGGGTTCGCATGGCCGTTGACCGAGGGGGTGGATAAGGCGGCGCATGTTCTGGAATTCGCCGAGCCGGAGACAGCGCCGGCGCATCGCCTGACCGACGGCCTGTTGCGGAGCGTTCCGGAGTCGACGCCGATCGCGGGCCGCACCCTGGCGCTGCAACCGTCGCTGTTTGCCGCCGACGCGATCATCCTGCCTGCGCCCGCCAGCCGGTCGGTACGCTATTCCGCGCCCGGTTCGCCGGCGGTGGAACTCGGCTGGGACGGGTTCCGCCAACTCGGCATCTGGTCGCGCGAGGGCGGCGACTTCGTTTGCATCGAGCCCTGGCATGGCACCGCCAGCCCGGAGGATTTCGACGGCGAGTTCGGCGCCAAGCCCGGCGTGATGCTGATCACGCCGGGCGAGCGGCGAACGCTGTCGCTGCGGATCAGGCTGTGCTGACGGACTGTTATATTATCCTGCAATCTTTTGGTTATGCTTTATTTTCTGCCAGATCGCCTCCATTTCCTCAAGCGACGTGTCGGCGAGCGTTTTTCCCGCAGAAGCAGCCTGCTGCTCCATTGCATTAAAGCGACGCTCGAACTTTCGGTTGGCCTGCCGCAGGCACGCTTCGGGGTCGAGAGCAAGCTTGCGCGCCAGATTCGCGACGACGAACAGCAGATCGCCGACCTCGTCCGCCAGCCGGTCCGGATCGGCGTCCGAAAGTTCTGCCCGGACCTCGGCAACCTCTTCATCAAGTTTGCTCAGCACGGCCGGCGCGTCTGGCCAGTCGAAGCCGACCCGGGCAGCGCGAGCCGTCAGCTTGGCAGCGCGCACCAGGGCAGGGAGGCCGGAGGGAACGCCGGCGAGCGTGCCTGTCTCGGCCCTGGCAGCCCGTTCCGTGGTCTTCTGCGCCTCCCAGGCCACGGTTTGTTCCGTGGCGTTCCGCGCGGCGCCATCGTTGAAAACATGCGGATGGCGACGAACCATCTTGTCGGAGATGGTCCGTGCGACCTCGGCGAAGTCGAATCGGCCGGCTTCTTCGGCCATCCGCGCGTGGTACACGACCTGGAACAGCAGGTCGCCCAGTTCGTCCGGCAGTGCCGCCAGGTCACCTCGGGCGATCGCTTCGGCAACCTCGTAGGCTTCTTCGATCGTGTAAGGCGCGACGGTCGCGAAGTGCTGCTCCTTGTCCCATGGGCAGCCGTGTTCGGGATCGCGCAATGCCACCATGATATCCAGCAGGCGGCGCAGTGCCGCTTCGGCGGCGGAGGGCTGAGTGGTGCGGGTCATGCCGGCGCCATAGGCCGGTGGCGCGCATTCGTGCAAGCCGCCGTGTCGGTGCCCGATAGAGAAGTCACAATTTCTCCCCGATAGAAATGTCACTCCGTTCGGCGGACGTGGCCTGAGCGAAACGGCACCATTGCCCCTGGCTGGG
>DASXNR010000171.1:0-13223 GCA_036494925.1 Acetobacteraceae bacterium | reverse complement strand
TCCCCTGACGCCCTGCGCGCGTATCAGCCTGCTGAAGAAGTTCGCCAACATCGACGTGCAGGAATGGTACCCGGCGCACGAGGCGTCGCCGGATGCCGCGAAGGACTGGACCTACGACACCCAGCTCAAGCTCGCCGAGGCGTCGTTCAAGGCCGGCTATCCGATCGGCTTCGGCTGTGGCTCCGGCAGCACCGATGCCAACCAGACCTGGGCGCCACGTTCGGTGCGTTCGGTGCCGATCTGGTCGATGCCAAGGGCAACGTCACCGTCGAGTCGGACAACGTGATGGCGGCGATGGAGTACGCCGCGAAGATGGTGAAGTTCATGCCGCCCGACGCGGTGAGCTGGGACGATGCGTCGAACAACCGCGCGCTGATCTCCGGCAAGGCATCGTTGATCTGGAATCCGCCGTCGGCCTGGGCGGTTGCCAAGCGCGACGCGCCGGACGTCGCGGCGGATTGCTGGACCTTCCCCAACCCGCTGGGTCCGAAGGGGCGGCTGGTGCCGCACCGACCGTATTTCTGGGGCGTCTGGTCGTTCTCGAAAAACCAGAGCGCGGCGAAGGAGATCATCGAACACCTGTCGCAGCGCGAGCAGGTGGAGTCGCTGGCGGCGGCGGTGGCCGGCTACGACATTCCGCCATTCGAATCGATGACCGACCTGAAGATCTGGAGTGAGGTCGAGCCGCCGAAGGGCACGATCTACAACTATCCGGTGCGGCCATGGCACCATGCGGAATACTACGTGCCGGGCTCGTCGGCGTCGCCGGATATCGCGGTGCAGATCTGGAACCGCAACATCCAGCCCGGCATGGTCGCGCGGCTGATGTCGGGCCAGTCGATCAAGCAGTCGGTCGCCTGGGCGAAGGACGAACTCGAAGGCTTCGTTCGCTGAACGTGTGATGGTCCCGCCTCTCGCTTGCGGGAGAGGCGGGACCGCACGGCCGTCGCATTTCCCCTCTCGCGCCCTGGTGGGTTCTGGCTGATACTCTGCGGGTTGCTCCGACCAAGTTGAAACAACGACCGAAGTCAATTCGGACGACAAGGGAGACCCCGCAATGTCGAGTCCACGCCGTGTGACGCGTCGCAACGCCTTGAAGCTTGGCGCGGCGGCAACCGCCCTGCCGTTGGTGCACATCCGCACCGCCGGCGCGGCTGGCAGCCTCAGCTTCGCGGTCTGGGACCACTGGGTCCCGACTGGCGATGTCGCCCTGAAAAAGCTGATCGATGCCTGGGCCGAGAAGAACAAGGTCGCGGTGCAGGTCGATTTCCTGGCCGCGAATCTCATCGTCACCAGGGCCGCCGAGGCGCAGGCCAGGTCGGGACACGACATCTACGCTTTCGACCAGTGGGCGGTGCAGCAATACGCCGACAGCCTCGACCCGGTGGATGACGTCATGCAGCGGCTGATCGCCAAGTACGGCAAGCTCGGCCACGCCTACGAATATCTCGGCACGGTCGACAAACACTGGATGGCGGTGCCGGTCGCCTGGGGCTCCGCGCCTCTGCCGCCATGCGGGCGCATCAGCATGCTGAAGCAGTTCTGCGGCGTCGACGTGCAGGCCTGGTTCCCGGCCCAGCCGGGTACGCCGGAGGCAAGCAAGGACTGGACCTACGATACCCAGCTCAAGATGGCGGAAGCCATGTTCAAGGCCGGATATCCGATCGGCTTCGGCTGCGGCCAGAACAGCACGGACGCCAATCAGACCTGGGGTGCCACCTTCGGCGCGTTCGGCGCCGACCTGGTGAACGCCGAAGGCGAGATCACCATCGGGTCCGACAAAGTGATGGCAGCAATGGAATACTGCCAGAAGATGGTGAAGTTCATGCCGTCTGATGCGGTGCAGTGGGACGACGCCTCGAACAATCGCGCATTGATCTCCGGCAAGGCGGCACTGATCTGGAACCCGCCCTCGGCCTGGGCGGTGGCCAAACGCGACGCGCCGCAGGTGGCCGAGGACTGCTGGACCTTCCCCAATCCGCGCGGGCCGGCGGGGCGTCTGGTGCCGCACCGGCCGTATTTCTGGGGCATCTGGAAGTTCGCCAGGAACAAGTCCGCGGCGAAGGAACTGATGGAATACCTGTCGCAGCGCGAGCAGGTGGAGCAGCTTGCAGCCCCGGTATCGGGCTACGATATCCCGCCGTTCCAATCCATGACCGACCTCAGCATCTGGAGCGACGTCGAGCCGCCCAAGGGTACCATCTACAACTATCCGGTGCGGCCATGGCATGACGCGGACTACTATGTTCCCGGTTCCTCTGCCCCTCCCGAGATCGCGGTGCAGATCTGGAATCGTTATATGGTGCCCGGCATGGTGGGCCGGCTGCTGACCGGGCAGTCGATCAAGGAGGCGCTCGCGTGGGGCAAGCAGGAGCTGGAAGGCTTCACGCGCTGAGACCTGCCGACAGGCGGACGCTGGCCAGCGACCGCTGATCGCTGTTATCGGGCTCCTCCCGTGTGAGGAGCCCGCATGACCGTTGCCGCCGTACTTCGCCATCTCGCCTTTGCCATCGCGCTGGCGCTGCTGTCAGCCGCCGTGGTGCGCGGGATGATCGCCGTGCGCGTGCTGGATCGCCCGGACCCGCGCAAGGCCCACACGCAGGCCACGCCGAAGGGCGGCGGCGTCGGGGTCGTGGCGGCGTTCCTGGTCGGCATTGCGGTGCTCTACCGCTTCGCCGAGTTCGCCAGGTTGGCGGATCCCTACTTCATCGGCGTCATCGAGGCCTCGGTTGCGATCGCCGTGGTGGCCTTCCTGGACGACATGTACGACTGGAAATTCACCGTGAAGCTGGCGGCGCAGGTAATGGCGGCCGTCGTTGCCGTGGCCAGCGGCATCTACGTGGTGGACTACCGGGTGCCGTATGTCGGGCCGCTCTATATCGGCTGGCTCGCCCCCCTGGTGACCGTGCTGTGGCTGCTGTTCGCCACCAATGCGATGAACTTCATCGACGGGCTGAACGGTCTGGCCGGCGGCGTGGCGCTGATCGCGGCCGGCTTCCTCTCCGCCATCGCCGTGGCGCACGGCGGCTGGTTCGCCTATTTCGCGGCACTGCTGCTGGCCGCGGGCCTTGCCGGCTTCCTGCCGTTCAACTTCCCCCGCGCGCGCATCTTCATGGGCGATGTCGGCAGCCAGTTCTGCGGCTTCATCCTTGCCATCCTGGCTGTGGTGGCAAGCCGGCTGGACAACGTCGAGCTGTCGTTCCTGATCGTGCCGCTCTTGCTGTCGGGCGTACTGTTCGACGTTGCCTTCACCCTGGTCCGCCGCGCGTTGGCCGGCGAGCGGCTGACCGAGCCCCACCGCGGCCATCTGTACCAGGTGGCACAGCGCTCCGGCCTGCCGGCGGTCGCGGTCACGCTGACGCACTGGGGCTTCGCCGGGTTTGGCGGGGTTTGCGCGCTGCTGTTCCTGGCAGCGCCCACGCCGATCAAGCCGTTTGTTCCGCTGCTGACGCTGCCGCCGCAACTCTGCTGGCTTGGCATGGTGGCACATCGCGCGCGGCGTGCAGGCGTTGCGCGCTGGGGTTGACCCCCGACCCCTTCTGAACCGCGAGGGTCGGGGAAAGCTTCAGGCGGTCGCGGCGCGCCGGCTCGAAGTCTCGCTGGCCGCGGCATGTGGCGCCTTCTTTGCTACGGTCGCGGCTTCGCCCATGATCGTCCGCAGGTCGCGCAGGAAAGCGGCGCCCTTCAGCGTGCGCTGCACCAGGATGCTGCGGCGATCCAGCGGGTCAACCTTGCGTCGCGCCAGGTCGAGCTCGCCCAGCCGATCGAGCGCGCGGGTGATCGCCGGCTTTGAAACGTTGAGGTCGGCCGCCAGGCCGCGCACCGTGTGCCCGCCGTCGCGAAGATAGCAGGTCAGGAAAACGCCAAGCTGGCGTGCCGACAGATCGGCGCCATCGCGCCTGACCAGGGAAACGATGGTCTCGCGGAGAATACCGACCATATGGTCGGCTGAAGGACTGGCAGCCATGGTGGTTCCTTTCAAGGTCCCGGACAGGTTCAGTTTGTTCGTGCGAAGCATGGGGCACCCCTACGGTGCCGACGCAGGATCGATCCTATCGCCGTTCCATTCCACGAGCGAAGTCTTTTTCGTATCGCTCGCGTAGACGTTACCGAGGGTGTTCAATCCGGTTCAGAACCATCCGCCCGCGCCGCCATGGCGGCGAACATCGCGCGCATTCCGTAGGCCTCGCCTCCCTCCGGGTGCCCCGGCGATGTCTGATCGTTCCAGGCATACAGATCAAGATGCGCCCAGGCGGTGCCGGGCATAACAAATCGCTGTAGGAATAATGCCGCGGTGATCGCCCCGGCATGCGGCTTCGACGATACGTTGTTGAAATCGGCGACCGGACTGTCCAGCCAACGGTCGTACGGCGCCCAGAGCGGCAAACGCCATAGCGGGTCGTGCTGCCTGTGGCCCGCGCGCAGCAATGCTTCCGCCCAATCATCATCGTTGCAGAACATCGCAGGCAGGTCGGGGCCCAGCGCCACCCGCGCCGCGCCGGTCAGCGTGGCGCAGTCGACCAGCAGAGCGGGCTGCTCGTCGCACGCGTCCGCCAGCAGGTCGCACAGCACCAGCCTTCCTTCGGCGTCGGTGTTGCCGACCTCCACCGTCACACCCTTCCGCGTGCGGATCACGTCGAGCGGCCGCATCGCCGTACCGGAGACGGAATTCTCCACGCAGCCGATGCGCACCACGAGCCGCACCGGAAGGTCGGCTTCCATGATCATCCTGGCCAGACCCAGCACGGTGGCGGCGCCGCCCATGTCCTTCTTCATCCGCAGCATGCCGCTCGACGGCTTGAGGTCGTAGCCGCCGGTGTCGAAACAGACGCCCTTGCCGCACAGCGAAATGAACGGCGCATCGGCGTGCGCGGCGCTGCCCGACCAGCGGAGGATCGCCACCTGTGCCGGTCGCGCCGACCCGCGGCCGACGGCGGCGACAGTCGGGTAGGCCTCGGCCAGCGCGTCGCCCGCGACGATATCGGCGGCGGCGCCGAAGCGCCTGCCGAGCGCGACAGCAAACTCAGCGAGTTCCACCGGGCCGAGAAGGTTGGCCGGTGTATTCACCAGGTCCCGCACCATCCAGGTGGCGGCGGCCGCGGAGCGGCTTGTTGCCTGGCCCGCGGGCGCCAGCAGCAGCGCCGGTCCGCGCCTGGCGGCCTTCAACGCGCCATAGCGATACGCGCCAAGACAGTAGCCGAGGGTGGCGGTGGCGGGATCGTAATCACCCGGCCGCAGACACCACGGCATGCCTTCCGGCAAACGGAACGCCAGACCGCCGAACGCGGCGGGCGAGGTGTCCTCGCCGAGACCGAGCACCGCGCCGACCACGCCTTCGTCGCCGGGCAGGAACAACAGCTCCTGCGCGGCTGCGGTAAAATCGAGGTGACGCAGGAAGCGGGATTGCGCTGCGGGCAGGCCGTCAAGGAATGCAGTGAGCCCGGAGGGACGCACCGCGAAAAGCGGCCGTGTCGCTTCGGCGTTGTCGACGAGGCATTCCAGCGTTTGGTCCAGCATTGCTCCCCCTCTGCCGCGTGGCGGCAGGCCGTGCGATGGGTTTCGCTGCGCTCTACCCCATCCTACGTCGTCCATCGGTCCGGCAATGCGTAGGATGGGTAGAGCGCAGCGAAACCAATCATTGTCAGAACCGCCCTAACCCAGCGACGATCCAAGCAGCAACGTGACGCGTCGGGCAAATTGCGCCGGATCGCGCGGCAGGTCGCCTTCCTGTACCCGCGCGAGATCGAGCAGCGTGCCGGCGGCATCGGCGATCAGCGTCTCGTCGTCCAGCCTTCCGGCAAGCGATGCGATCAACTTGTGGTGCGGATTGACTTCCAGCACCGGCACCGCCGGCAGCATGGCACGGCCTGCGCGGCGCAGCAGGCGCTGCATCTGCAGATCGGGTCCCCGGTCACCTGCGGCCAGCACCACGGCGCTGTCGGTCAGCCGGCCGGTCGAGCGCACATCGGCCACCTCGTCGCCCAACGCCTTCTTCAGCGCCGCCAACAGCGGCGAGATGTCCGGCAGGTCGGTATCCTTCTCCGGTTCGGCCGACGCCTGGGTGACGCTCTTCAGCTGCTTTCCCTCGAAACTATCCAGCCGCTCGGGCCAGAACGCATCGATCGGATCCGACAGCAGCAGCACCTCGATGCCCTTGGCGCGGAATCCCTCGAGCTGCGGCGAGGCGCGCAGCGCATCCGGGCTGTCGCCGGCCAGGTACCAGATGGTGTCCTGCCCCTCCCGCATCCGCGTGAGATAGTCCGGCAGCGAGGTCCAGCCTTCCTGCGAGGACGAACGGAACCGCAGCAGCGGGGCGATCTCGGCGCGGTGCTCGGCGTCCTCCCAGGCGCCCTCCTTCAGCACGGCGCCGAAGTTGTCCCAGAACTTGCCGTAGTCATCTGCATCTTTCGCTCGGTTCTTCAGTTCCGACAGCACACGCCCGATCAGCGCCTTGCGGATCCGGCCGAGCACCGGCGTCGTCTGCAGCATCTCGCGCGATACGTTGAGCGGCAGGTCCTCGGTGTCCACCACGCCCTGCACGAACCGCAGCCACGACGGCAGCAGTTCGGCCTTGTCGGTAATGAACATCCGCCGCACGTGCAGCTTCACGTGCGAGTCCCGATCGCCCTCGAACGGTTCGAACGGCTTCATGCCGGGCAGGAACAGCAGCGCATGGAACTCGAGCATGCCTTCGGCGCGCCAGTGCAGCGTGGCCCAGGGCGTGTCGAACAGATGGCCAAGGTGCCGGTAGAACTCGTTGTATGACTGCTCCGAGATATCCGCGCGCGGCTTGCGCCATAGTGCGGTTCCCTCGTTGGCCGGCAGGTCCTTGCCGTCGCGGGCGATGGTGATCGGCAGCGTGATGTGATCGGCCCATTTGCGCACGATCGCCTCGAGCCGGATCGGATCGAGGTACTCATCGGCATCCGCCTTGACATGCAGCACGACGTCGGTGCCGGCCGCTTCGCGTATCGCGGGCGCGATGGTGAACTGACCGCCGCCGTCAGACGCCCAGGTGAACGCCTCCTCCGATCCCGCCTTGCGCGAGGTCACCTCCACCCGGTCGGCGACCATGAAGGCGGAATAGAAGCCGACGCCGAACTGGCCGATCAGGCTGGGCCGCTCCTCGGGCTTGGCAGATGCGAGCGCCGCGCCGAACGCGCGGGTGCCGGAGCGGGCGATGGTGCCAAGATTGTCGATCAGCTCCTGCCGCTCCATGCCGATGCCGTCATCGGCGATCAGCAGGGTGCGCGCACCCTTGTCGGGCACGATGCGGACCTTCGCCTCGGCGGGCGGCGCGAGCGCGGCATCGGTCAGCGCCTCGAACCGGCGCCGGTCCATCGCATCGGCGGCGTTCGCCACCAGCTCACGGAGAAAAATCTCCCGCTCGGAATAGAGCGAGTGCACCACCAGATCGAGCAGCCGCCCGACCTCCGCACCGAAATCGTGCTTTTCCGCCACCACATCGTTCATCGCCGGCCCTCCTTACGGGCCGCGATATGCGTCACATGGCGGGCTGTTTCAATGCGTGGGCGGAGCGGCACCGACCCGTCGAGGTTGCCCCTATCGCGACCCGGACAACCAGGTGCAGGGGCCGCCGTCGACCGGCCTCGCCGCCTCGCCCGCGCGCATCAGCCGCGGATACTGACCGGCCGCCAGCGCGTCCAGGCTGGAAGCGGGAAGGTGCAGTTCCGCCGCGTAATGCCACGAATACACCAGTGTGTCCTCGATGAACGCCCTGGTGTTCCCGTTTGGAATCGCCTCGATGAATATCAGGGGATCGCTGCCGCCTTGCACCGTGTCGACCCATTTCCGCAGCCCGCCCTGACCCTGGCCATAGCCGGCGAGCAGCCGGATCAGGTCGCCGTTGATCGCATCGTCATCCGCCAACGCCAGAATCAGCTGCTGACCGACCGCGAGGTTGATCTGCGGGTCCTGCAAACGGTTCGCCTGGGGCCCGGCGACCGCATGCGCGGTGCGCGGCATGATCTGCATCAGTCCGCGGGCGCCGGTGCTTGAAACCGCACCCGCGTGGAAGTTCGATTCATGGCGGACCAGCGCATAGACCAGTGTCGGATCGACCAGGAATCCACTTGCCGGCCGCAGTCGCACCAGGTTCGCCCCGTCCGGACGCGGTACCCCGTACTGCTCGATCTCGGCGGCCAGCTGGGTGAAGCCCACCGCGCGCGCGGCCAGGACGATCGAGCGGTCGAACGCGCCGTCCTGACCGGTATCCGTCCAGAGCGCGCGCAGCTCCGCCTCGGCTAGCCGCTTTTCGCCCACCTGCAACAGAGCGAAGGCGCGACGGCCCTGCGGCGTCGCCAGCAGGGCGTCAATGTCGGCATTGCCGAGCGTAGCGCTTGGCAGGCAGGCGACGCCCGGACCAAGCGCGCGCCGAGCAATCAGGCCGTAAAATGAGTCGCCCTCCAGCGAGGCGCGGCGCATCCACACGGCGAAGTCCCCGCGGTCGCCCCCGCGCTCCGCGACCCGGCCGACCCAAAACGCCGCCGCAGCGCGCAGGGCCGGCGTTACTGCGGCGCGATAGGCGCCTTCGAACAGCGTGGAGGCATCGTTCCGGCCAAGCCGCACGGCGGCCAGGCCACCGACAAACTGTGCCTCGGCGTCGGCCGGCCGCATCCGGGCGGCGGCAACCGCCTCGGCGTCACGGTTCTGGAGGAACAGCGATCGCGGAGCCGACCAGGTGCGCTTCGCCGTTCGGCGCGGCGATGGCTGCGGATCGGCCTCCGGGGGCGCCATTACCGTCGGCGCCAGGTGCTCCAGCAGGCCGCGGATGACCGGCGCCTCCGCCTGATCGCCGAACCGAATCAGCCAGGTGGCGAGCTCCGCCACGGTCGGCCGGCCGCGCAGATAGCGATCCGCCAGAATGGCACCGAGCAGAACATCGTTCTGCACCCGCGCGGTCTCGCGCGCGGCTTCAGCCTCCGAACCGGCGCCTTGCAGGGAGAAAATTCTCCGGACCTGCGCCGCCTCGCTGGGGGAAAGCGGTTGCGGAAGCCCCACGCCTGCCGCGCCGCGCAGCCCCACCCGCGGCACCGCCAGTGCAGTCTGGTCGGTCGTCTCGCCCGGTCTCTGCGCCTGAGCAACAGAATAATTCCCCACCGCTGCAAGAACAACGGCGAGCATCCTGACCCAGGTCGCCAGAGCACAGGTCTGTCGTGACCCTCGCCCTCGCATTCATTCCAAATACACGCTCATATCCGGGCTGGCAACACTGGCCGATGATCAAGTCCGGGCGAGGCGGGTGGCCAGCAGATTGCATGCGCGTGCTGGCCGTGCCTCGACGTGATCAACCGGTGGTAAACAGATTATTGAGAATTACTTGCCCAATACACAAGTAGCAGAACTGTCCTGCGCAACGACTTTGCCGCGCCAGTCAAAGGTTGACCTGGCGAGTAACGCGACTGCACATCAGTGCATGCGCCTGCGCCGCCTGTCGCTCACGGATTTTCGCAGCTATCCCGCGCTGACCTGGCGGCCCATCGGTCGGATCAGCGTGCTGTTCGGGCCAAACGGCAGCGGCAAGACCAACCTGCTGGAGGCGGTCTCGCTGCTGATGCCGGGCAGGGGCATGCGGGGAGCGCGTACCGTCGACCTGCCACGTCGCGGCGGCGCCGGCGGGTGGGCGGTTGCCGGGCGCTTTGCGACGGCGGATGGCGAGGTGGACATCGGCACCGGCAGTGCGCCGGATGGCCCGCCCGAGCGCCGGGTGTTCCGCCTCGACGGCGCCGCGCCGCGCAACCAGGCAGAGATCGCCGCGCGTGTGGCGGCGGTATGGCTCACGCCGCAGATGGACCGGCTGTTCCAGGAGGCCGCATCCGGGCGGCGCCGCTTCCTGGACCGGCTGGTGTGGGCGCTCGAACCCGGCCACGCGCGCGAGGTCGCGGCGCACGATGCCGCAATGGCGCAGCGCAACCGGCTGCTGGCGGATCGCCGACCCGATCCCGGGTGGCTTGCCGGGCTGGAGGACGCGATGGCACGCCATGCCGTTGCGACCACCGCGGCGCGCATGGCGCTGGTGGCGCGGATGAACGCTGTCGCGCCGTTCCCTGGCTTTCCCGCGGCGCTCCTGGGCCTGGGATGCGAGATCGCCGACCGGCTCGCGGCGGCGCCGGCACTGGCCGTCGAGGACTGGCTGCGCGCCGGCCTCGCCGCGGCACGCGTCCGCGATGCCCGGGCGGGATCCGCCGCCATCGGCGCGCACCGAACCGATATGGTGCTCGCCGATGCCGCGACCGGCACACCTGCCGCGCTCGCTTCGACCGGCGAGCAGAAAGCGCTGTTGGTCGGTGTCATTCTCCGCCATGCCGCGCTGATCGCCGAGGCGCGGGGCTTCGCGCCGATGCTGCTGCTGGACGAGCCGGCGGTGCACCTCGATCCGGAGCGGCGCGCGGCGCTGTTCAGGGCGCTGCTGCGGCTGCCGGCGCAGACACTCATCACCGGCACCGACGCGGAGGCGTTTCTGCCGCTCGCCGGACATGCCGAAGGGCTCCGCGTGCGCGGCGGAGAATTGCTGCCGGATCAGCGTTTTCCACAGATAGATTCCGCCGTGACCCCTGTGCCGGACGCGCCGTAGCGGCTATATAGCTAGAGTATCCCAACAGCCCCCCGGAGTCGTCCGTCGGCATGTCCGAAGACACCGCGCCGCAACCTGATTCTGACGCCTACGATGCCGCATCCATTTCGGTCCTGCGGGGCCTCGATGCGGTGCGTCGCCGCCCCGGCATGTATATCGGCGACACCGATGACGGCTCGGGTCTGCATCACATGGCGTTCGAGATCATCGACAACGCCGTCGATGAGGCGCAGGCAGGTTTCGCCACGCGCGTCGAGCTGGTGCTGAACGGTGACGGCAGCGTCACGGTGAGCGACGACGGGCGAGGGATTCCCGTCGACATCCACCCCGAGGAAGGGATTTCCGCGGCCGAGGTTGTGCTGACACGTTTGCACGCCGGCGGGAAGTTCAACCAGAACTCATACAAGGTGTCCGGCGGCCTGCACGGCGTGGGTGCGGCGGTGGTGAACGCACTCTCCGAGTGGATGGAAGTGCGCATCTGGCGGCACGGCGTCGAGCATCTGATCCGGTTTCGCAACGGCGACGCCGAGGCTCCGCTCGCCGTGGTCGGGTCCGGTACCCACCGCAATGGCACCGAGGTGACGTTCAAGCCAAGCCCGGCGACCTTCACCCATATTGAATTCGACTTCGCCCTGCTGGAGCGGCGGCTGCGCGAACTGGCGTTTCTCAATTCCGGCGTGACCATCGTGCTGCGCGACGAACGCCACGCGCCGGCGGCCGAAAGCGTAATGCGCTACGACGGCGGGCTGGTCGCTTTCGTCGAATGGCTGGACCGCGGCAAGACCGCGGTGTTCACCCCGCCGATCGACCTGCGTGCCGCCGATGACGCGCTGGGCATCCGGGTGGAGTTCGCGTTGTCGTGGAACGACAGCTTCCACGAGACGATGCTGTGCTTCACCAACAACATCCACCAGCGCGACGGCGGCACCCATCTGGCCGGCTTCCGCCAGGCGCTCACCCGCGTGGTGACGAAATACGCCGAGGGGATGGGCAAGAAAGAGGGATTGCAACTGGTCGGCGAGGACATGCGCGAGGGCATGACCGCGGTGCTGTCGGTGAAGGTGCCGGATCCGAAATTCTCCTCGCAGACCAAGGACAAGCTGGTATCGTCCGAGGTGCAGCCGGTGGTGCAGGCGGCCACCGCGGACGCCATCGCCCATTGGTTCGAGACCCATCCGAAAGAGGCGAAAGCCGTCGTCCAGAAGGTGATGGACGCTGCCGCGGCGCGCGAGGCTGCCCGCAAGGCGCGCGAGCTGACGCGGCGGAAAGGCGTGCTGGATATATCGACGCTGCCCGGCAAGCTCGCCGACTGCCAGGAACGCGATCCGGCCAAGTGCGAGATCTTCATCGTCGAGGGCGACAGCGCCGGCGGCTCGGCCAAGCAGGGGCGCGACCGCAAGAACCAGGCGATCCTGCCGCTGAAGGGCAAGATCCTGAACGTCGAGCGCGCGCGCTTCGACCGGATGCTGGGCAGCCAGGAGATCGGTACGCTGATCACCGCGCTGGGCACCGGCATCGGACACGGCGAGCCGGAGCAGGGCGGGTTCGACGCGGCCAAGCTGCGCTACCACCGCATCGTGATCATGACCGACGCCGATGTCGACGGCTCTCACATCCGCACGCTGCTGCTCACCTTCTTCTTCCGCCAGATGCCGGACCTGATCGAGCGCGGCCACCTGTACATCGCCCAGCCGCCGCTGTACCGTGCCAAGCGCGGCAACGATGAGCGATATCTGAAGGACGATGATTCGCTGGAGGCGTTCCTGCTGGACAAGGCACTGGCGGATGCCCGGCTCACCTATGCCGACGGCACGGCGTTCGCGAACGAGGAGTTGCGCGAGCATGTGCGCTGGCTCCGTTACGTCGCGGCGCTGCTGCGCCGGCTGTCGGTGACCGCGCCGGTCGCCTATCTCGAGCAGGTCGCCATTGCGGGTGCGCTTAGTGCCGATCCGTCCCGCGCCATCGCCGCGGCACCGGTGCTGGCAGGGCGCCTGAACGCGGTGTCGCTGCCGACCGAGCAGGGCTGGGTGGTCAGTGCCGACGGCGGCCTGACCATGTCCCGCATGGTGCGCGGTGTGGCGGAACGCTACACGCTCGATCCCGCCTCGTTGCGGAGCGAGGACGCGCGCCGACTGGATGGTCTGGCAGAGGAACTGAGCCGCCGGTTCGCTCAGCCGGCCAGGCTGAAGCTGGATGCGCTGGAGGTGGCGGTGCCGGGACCGGCCACCGCGTTCGACCGCATCATCGCGCACGGGCGGCGCGGGCTGACGGTGCAGCGGTTCAAGGGGCTGGGCGAGATGAACCCCGATCAGTTGTGGCACACCACGCTCGATCCGGCGGTGCGGACGCTGCTGCAGGTAAAGGTGGGCGACAGCGAGGATGCGGCCCAGGTGTTCTCCACGCTGATGGGCGATGTGGTGGAACCGCGGCGGGACTTCATCGTGGGGAACGCGCTGAAGGTGGCGAACCTGGACGTGTAAGGCCGGGTGGAACGATGGGTTTCGCTGCGAGACTGAGCAAGAATTCGCGTCAGGCCGCTGCTACGCGGCAAGGCCGCGGCGTGGCGGTCCGGCGGGGCCTTGTCGGCGCCAGATGACCCAGACCTCCGCGGGCCGGTCGATCGCGGCCG
>DASXNR010000170.1:0-7880 GCA_036494925.1 Acetobacteraceae bacterium | reverse complement strand
GGGCGCCGCTCCGGCGATCAGTGGTCGCCCGAGGTGGGTGCCGCGGTCGCGGTGACCTGGGAACCCGACCGTGCGAGATTCCTCGATACCTGAAGGGGCAGACAGATGGCAGCGTGCAATGGACGGTACTCCCGGCGTGGCATCCTCCGCGGTGCGGGCACGGCGGCGATAGGCCTCGCGGCTCCTGCGGTCTGGACCGGCGAGCGGGCGTTCGGCGCGGACGAGATCACCGTCGCCGATGTCGGCGGCGCACCCGGCGCCGCGATCCGCAAGGCGTTCTGCGATCCGTTCGAACAGGCGACCGGCATCCGCGCCGCCAGTGTCGCGCACGACGCCGACCCGACGACGCAGTTCAAGCTGCTGGTCGACACGCGCACCTTCATCTGGGATCTGTGCATGGTGACGCCGGCGCATGTCGGCTACCTCAGCAAGCCGAAGGACTATCTCGAGCCGCTCAATATCGCTGCGGGCGAAGTTTCGGACCTGGTGCCAGGCGCGCTGACCCCGGTGTGGTTCGGCTTCTCGGTGTTCGCAACGTTGCTGGCATACCGGACCGACAGATTCGGCGACAGCGGGCCGAACAACTGGGCGGATTTCTGGAACGTCGAGAAGTTCCCCGGCCGCCGCGCACTCTACAAGGGCGTCTCCGGAATGCTGGAATCTGCGCTAATGGCCGATGGCGTGCCAGCCAACAAGCTGTATCCGCTCGACGTCGATCGTGCCTTCCGGATGCTCGACAAGATCAAGTCGCACGTGAACGTATGGTGGACCAGCGGGGCGCAGAACACGCAGATCCTGCAGAGCGGCGAGGTCGACATGAGCGACACCTGGGGTGCGCGCGCCTATGCCGCGATCGATGGCGGGGCGCCGGTGAAGATGGTGTGGACCCAGGGACTGTACTCGACCGACGGCTGGTCGATCCCGAAAGGCACGCCGCGTGCCGATCTCGCGCGCAAGTTCATCCGCTTCTGCATGAAGCCTGAGCAGCAGGCGATCTATTCCAACACGGTCGCGAACGCGCCGACCAACCAAAAGGCCTACGACTTCATCAAGCCGGAGCGAGCCAAGGTGCTGGCGACCTATCCGGAGAACCTGAAGGGCCTGGCGCCGACCGACGATGTCTGGTGGGCACAGAACCGCAGCAAGGTGGTGGAGCGCTTTCAGGACTGGCTGCTGAGCTGAGCCGCGACCCACGACGGAGGCAGCAGTGATGGCGGCGACCAGGCAGATGCATTTTTCGTTCTCGGCCCACCTGACCGGCGCGCATCCCGCCGGCTGGCGGCATCCCAGCACGCAACTCGATGCCGATACCGACATCGATGCCTATCGTTCGATGGCGAGACTTGCCGAGCACGGCCGGTTCGACATGTTCTTCATCGCCGACACGCCGGCGGCGCGGACCACCAATCTGAAGGCGTGGAGCCGGTATCCGATGTTCATGAACGCGCTGGAGCCGATCACGGCGCTGTCCGCGCTCGCCGGCGCGACCGAGTTCATCGGTCTCGGCGGCACCGCCACCACCAGCTTCAACGAGCCGTACAATGTCGCGCGCCAGTTCGCCTCGCTGGATCATATCAGCCGCGGCCGCGCGGCGTGGAACGTGGTGACGACGGCCAACGACTTCGCGGCGCGGAATTTCGGCTACGAGAAGCTGCCGCCGCACGCCGAACGCTACGCGCGGGCCGCCGAATTCGTGGCGGTGGTGAAGTCCCTGTGGGACACCTGGGAAGACGATGCCTTCACGCACGACCGTGCAGCAGGGATGTTCTTCGATCCGGCGAAGCAACATGCCGTCTTGCACAAGGGCCGGTATTTCTCGGTCGACGGCGCGCTGAATATCGCGCGTCCGCCGCAGGGCTATCCGGTGATCATCCAGGCCGGCGCGTCCGATGCGGGCAAGGAACTGGCCGCGGAGACCGCCGAGGTGGTATTCGGGCAGGCAGTCGATGTCGTTGCCGGGCGCGCGTATTATGCCGATCTGAAGGGTCGGATGGCGAAGTATGGCCGCTCGCCCGATGAGCTGAAGATCCTTGCCGGTGTGCCGGTGGTGGTCGGCGAGAGCGACCAGGAAGCCGAGGACAAATACCAGACGCTGCAGGGCATGATCCATCCGGACGTGGGACGGCAGCGGCTGTCCACCGACCTGGAAGTGGACCTGACCGAACTGCCGCTCGACGAACCGGTGCCGGAGCACCTGATTCCGAAAGTGTCCAATTTCCATCAGGGCTATTTCGCCGAAATCGCGCGCATGATCCGCGAGGACAAGCCGACCCTGCGGCAACTCTACATGCGCTACGAGCGTGGCACGCGTTCTATTCGCGGCAGCGCGAGGACGGTCGCCGACGCGCTGGAGGAGTGGTTCGTCACCGGCGCGGCCGACGGCTTCATGCTGATCCTGCACCTGCAGCCCGCCGGCCTCGCCGACTTCATCAAATACGTGGTGCCGGAACTGCAGCGGCGCCATCTGTTCCGCCGCGAATACCAGGGAAGGACCCTGCGCGAGCACCTTGGCCTGGCGCGCCCGGGCAACCGGCACGTCGGCGGCGAGCGCCGCGCAGCCGAATAACTCCGCTCGCGTGACCCGCCTGTTCAACCGCTGGCGCCCCGGCACGCTGTGGCTGACGCTGCCGGGCCTTTGCTACCTGCTGGTCTTCCTGCTCCTGCCGTGCCTCTGGCTGCTCTCGCTCAGCGTCGAGGATGCCGACACCGGCGCGTTCACGCTCGCCGCCTATGCCCGCGCCTTTGGCGTCGGTGTCTATACGCGTGTGTTGTCGACCACATTCCTGATCGCGCTGGAGACGACGCTGCTCTGTCTCCTGCTCGGCTATCCGATCGCCTACTGGCTGACCCGCCAGCCGAAGCGGCGCCAACGGCTGCTCGGACTGTTGGTGCTGTTCCCGTTCTGGACCAGTGCGCTGGTCAAGAACTTCGTCTGGCTGGTGTTGCTGGGCCGGATGGGCGCGGTGGCGAGCCTGTTGAGGTTTGTCGGCATGGCGCAGCCGCCGGAACTGCTGTTCAGCCGCGGGTCGGTGGTGTTCGGCATGACGCACACCATGTTGCCGCTGGCCATCGTCACCATGCTGCCGGTGATGAACCAGATCGATCCGCGCCTGCCGCTCGCCGCCGCGACGATGGGCGCCTCGCACGTGCAGGCGTTCTGGCGCGTGTTCTTTCAGTTGTCGGTACCCGGCGTGGCCGCGGCGGGGCTGCTGGTCTTCATCGGTTCGCTGGGCTTCTTCATCACGCCGGCATTGCTGGGCGGTCCGCACGAAACCATGCTCGGCCAGATCGTCATCCAGCAGATCCTCGGCCAGCAGAACTGGCAGTTTGCCAGCGCCCTGGCCACCATGCTGGTGGTTTCGGCGCTGCTCACGTGCCTGGTCTATGATCGGCTGTTCGGTCTGTCGTCGATGTCCGGCGGATCGGGATCGCGCCGCGGCAGCGGCCGACTGTCGCGCCGGGCGGCGCTGATCCTGGTCGCCTATGTGGCGAAGTTGTTCGATGCGATCGCCAGCGGCGCGGCGCGGCTGGCGGGTGGGCGCGGCTTCGGCTGGCTGCTGCCGGTGTATGCCTGGACCCTGCTCGCTATATTGCTGCTGCCCATAATCGCTTTCGTGCCGATGGCGTTCACCAACTCCAACTTCCTGTCGTTTCCACCGCCGGGCTTCAGCCTGCGCTGGTTCGGCGAGTACTTCGGTTCGCCGGTCTGGGTGACCGCGACCATCCGTTCCTTCGGGATCGGTCTCGCCAGTGCCTGCCTCACACTGATGATCGGCGCGCCGGCAGCCTATGGTGTCGCGCGCAGCCCGAGCCGGCTGTCGGCGGCGGTGTTCATCCTGTTCCTTTCGCCGATCGTCGTCCCGTCCATCGTGAGCGCCGTGGCGCTGTTCTATCTGTTCGCGCAGATGGGCCTGGTGGCGACGGACCTCGGCATCACCATCGGCCACACGGTGAGCGGCATACCCCTCGCCTTCGTCATCCTGCTGGCGACGCTCCGAGGCTACGATTGGCGGCTCAACCAGGCTGCGGCGACACTCGGCGCAAATCGCCGACGCGCGCTGGCGCGGATCACCGTGCCGCTGGTGCGAGGCGGACTGTTCGCCGCCTTCATCTTCGCCTTCCTCCACTCGTTCGAGGAACTGACAGTAGCGCTGTTCATCGGTGGCGGCCTCAAGACAACCCTGCCGCGGCAGATGTGGGATGACATACTGCTACAGGTCAGCCCGACGCTGGCCGCGGCATCTGTCGTGGTACTGCTGATCGTCACCAGCCTGTTCCTGATCGCGGAATACCTGCGGCCGCAGGACTGATCTGTCGGCCCGCTGCCTACGCCACCTGGGGAGCGCCGCCACCCATCGCCACATACGCCTCGATCGGCCGTCGCGTCATCGTCAGCGTCGCCGCCGCGCCGATCAGCGCCAGCACACCCGCGACCGCGAACGTGCCGTTGAAGCTGCCGGTGATTCCGACGACATAACCGGTGACGATCGGCCCCATCATGCCGAACGAATTGCCGCCGAGTACCGTGATGCTGGTCACCTTGCCGATATCGGCCGGATTGCGCACCAGATCCGTCACCAGGGCGAAGTTCAGCGCACTGCCGGCCGCGCCGGTCGAGCGCGCGACGGCGAGGATCAGCACGATCAGCCAGAGGCTGTCGGTCAACGGGATCAGCAGAATGCTGGCAGCGCTCACCAGCATCACCGCCAGCATCGAGCGCCGCCGCCCCGTGTGCACCGCATCGCGCGACAGCAGCCTGTCGCTGACGACGCCGAGTACGACGGCGATCACGGTGGCGGCTCCGAACGGCACCGCGGTCAGCATGCCGGCATTCAGCACCGACAGGCCCTTCGCGGTTTGCAGATAGTTCGGCAGCCAGGTCAGCAGCATGTAGCCGCCATAGACCTCGCAGCCCTGGGTCAGAAACAGTCCCCACACGCTGCGCAGCGTCAGCAGGTGCCAGAGCGGCGAGGCAGGCCGCAAGGTCGCGGACCTCGCCTCGCCGTCGCGCTCCGACAGGATTCTGTGGCGCTCTGCGGAACCCAGCCAGCTGACGCGCTCGGGATTGTCGAACGCGAGCAGCCAGGCGGCCAGCCAGACCAACCCGATCCCACCGGCAACGAAGAAACCGGCACGCCAGCCGAGCCAGGCGACGATGGCCGAGACCACCACGGCGCCGATCGCCGGTCCGGCCGCGGCGCCGGCGCCGAACACCGCGTTGGCGAAGCCGCGCTCGGACGCCGGAAACCATTCGCGGATCACCCGGTTGCAGGCAGGCCAGCTGGTCGACTCGCCCATGCCCATGACGATGCGCGTGGCGGCCATCGATACGAAGCCGGTGGTGAAGCCGGTCAGCACGGTCGCCGCCGACCAGATGCCGATGCCGGCGGCATTCACCACCTTGCCGCCGAAACGATCGACCAGCAGGCCGACCGGCAGCAGGCAGAGCACGTACACCCACAGGAACGACGACAGCAGCCAGCCCATCTCGACCTTCGACAGGCCGAATTCCGCGGAGATCGGCGTGACCGCGACCGAGAGCGCGACGCGGTCGGTGTAGTTGATCAATGTCAGCGTGAACAGGAACACACAGATCCAGAGCCGGCGATTGTGCATCGTCGTTTCCCCCGCCATCAGCTTGCGGTTGTGCCTTCGGAAGGGCAAGCTGCCGGCGCGCAAAGAGGGAGCGGAACCATGGCATCAGACGCAGCTGTGATGGACCAGCCGGACCTGCTGACCGAGCTGCCGCAGCGCCTGCATCACCACGCCTATGTCGTGCGCGACCAGGAGGTGAACCGGCGGTTCATTGAAGACCTGCTGGGGATTCCGCTGGTCGCCACCTGGTGCGAGCGCCACCACAATTCCTGGCTCGGGCGCGACGTCGCGATGTGCCACACGTTCTTCGGCATGGCCGATGGTGGCGCGCTGGCGTTCTTCGCATTCGCCGATCCGGACGTCTACAAGCTGGTGATCGCGGAAAAGCCGCCGGTGGTGGGCAGCTTCGACCACGTGGCATTCAAGGTATCGGATCGCACCTACGACGAAATCGTCGCGCGGCTGCAGCGTGCGAAGGAGACATTCCGCGAGTCAGACCACGGATATTGCAAGTCGGTTTATGCGACTTCGCCCGACGGCCTGATCGTGGAATTCACCGTCGATCCGCCGGGCGTGGAACAGGTCGACGCGATCCGCCGGGCCGATGCGCATTCCGAACTGGCGCGCTGGATGGCGGGCGATCACCGCACCAACAACGACCTGCGACCGCGATAACGGCAGGTACGATCAGCCGCCCCAGATCCGCACCAGCGGCCCTTCCCCACCCGTCACCGGATCGGCCGGCGGCAGCTTCACCACCGCGATGTTGCGCACCACCTCGTCGTGCTCCGCCGGATTGCCGCGCCGCAGATCGCGCCGCGCGGTGTTGTCCGGATAGGCACCGACGATCAGCAGATCGGCGCTCTTGCCTTCGTTGCAGTGGCCGACGCCGGCGGGCACCACCACCACGTCGCCGGCGCTCACTTCCAGTACCTCGCCGGCGGGACCGCCGAACCGCACCCTCGCCGAACCGCTGGCGACACCCAGCGCCTCGTGCGCGTCGCTGTGGAAGTGGTGGAACGGATGCACCGCATCGCGCCACGCGGCGGGCCAGCGATTGGCGGTGAAGATGCGCTCGATCGCCGCCGGGTCGGCCGGCACCGCCTGGCGATATACCAGCAGCGGCAGCTTCGAGTTGGGGATCGCGCCATCGTCGGCGAAGGTGAAGGTCTGGGGTTCGGTCATGGGAACTGCTCCGCTGCTGCCGCAAGCTGACGATCGAGTGTTACCAGCTCGACCTCGAGGGTCCGGGCCAGATGGAGGTAGCTGGCGTCGTATCCAGTCAACCCTGTGCGCAGCGCGAGTGCAAGCACGGCCGTGTGATCGACATCACCAGCTTGATTGCCCACCGTCTCTTGGTGATGCAGATATTGACCAGCCCGAATACCTGAATCAAAGGCGGCAGCGCGGTTACCAGTCCTGCATCGTGACCTCGGACATCGGCAGGCCCGCCACTTCCCAGGATTCGCGGCCGCCACGGTACCAATAGACGTCGGTGTAGCCGAGCGTGACCAGCCGCAGCGCAAGGTTGCGGCCTTGGAAGCGCTCCGCATTCGTGCTCATCACCACCACGGGCACATTCCGGTCATCCCCGGTCAGCTGCTGCATCTTCCGATGCAAGCGCTCCTGGTATTCATCGGATACATTCCCACCGATGCCGGCGCCCCACAGCCCGACCGCACCCGGGATCGAGCGGCCCCACGGGATTGTATCCAGAACCAGCGGCCTTCGCTGCTCCATCAGCGCAGCCAGATCAGGCGTCCGAACGGTTCGTGCGCCAGGAGCAGATATTGGCGTCGGCGCCTCATAATTGGTGTGCAATACGTCGTCCGGTGGCAAACCTGAATCTGCATCCTCGTCAACATGATCGCGAAAACCGGCGAGCCGCAAACCGTCGCGCATCCGGGAGACCTGTTCGGCATTGAGCGGATTTGTCATCTTGAGTGGGTAGTAGCTTCGAGCGGTGCGCGTAGGCCAAAGCCGAGTCGCTTCGGCCGCGCTCGAGCGCGCCTCATCGATGCGGCCCGCAAGCGCCTGCGCGGCGGCGACCGCAGCGCGAACGTTGCCCAGGCTTGCGGCGGTGTCATTGGGATGGGCCGCAAGGGACCTTTCAAACCAGCTGATGGCCTCGTCATAGCGGCCGAGGAATAATAGCGAATAACCGATCAGACGGTAGCGGATATGCACCCAGGGATTGCGGGGATTGAGTCGGACCGACTGTTCGAATTCGGGGATCGCTTCAGCCGCTCTGCCTTCGAACATCAGGCAAATGCCGAGCCAATGGT
>DASXNR010000169.1:0-5454 GCA_036494925.1 Acetobacteraceae bacterium | reverse complement strand
TCGCGTTCTGGCTGATCGCGGTCGAGACGCGCGGTCGCACGATCGACGAGATCGACGCGCAGATGACCGGCCCGGCAACCGCCAAGGCACTGGCGCGGTAGCCCGTACCAGGTGGGCGATCATGGCTGGGTTTGACGCTAGGCCTGCCCTTTTGTGCTCTGGACGGTCGCACATATCTGATATACGTGTAATGCAGGCTCGATAAGGGCCGCAAAAGACGGGCGGAAAATCGCTCGATTTGAACAGGTAGTCACGTCGGCCGAACGGCTTTGCCACGGCTGCACGGTGCGAGGCTTCAGGAGACGGCGTCCGCGTGCGGGCGCCGTCTGCCCCCTGACAGATAGTCGCGTGCGTGCCGTCCTTGCCGTCCCGGTCGAACAATGGGAGGCGAGGCTAATGCTCGAACGTTTGGAGCGGCAGGAAAGACTGACGCGCAACCAGTGGAAAATCATCGCCACGGCCGGCGTCGGCGACATGCTCGACTTTTTCGACTTCTTCCTGATCGGCTACGTGCTGGCCTTCATCATCGGCTCCTGGCAGCTGACCTTCGGACAGTCGGCGATGATCCTGCTGGCGTCCGGCCTCGGCGCAGTTCCGGGGGCATTTTTCTGGGGCTGGATGGCCGACAGGTTCGGGCGGCGCAGGATTTTCATGGCCACCGCGCTGAACGTGGCGATCGCCACCGGCATCATGGCAATGACGCCGGGCCAGGACGCCTTGGTTCCCGGCTGGCTGTTCCTCGCGTTCTTCCGCTTCTTCGTCGGCTTCGGCAACGCCGGCCTGATCGCGGTCGATATTCCGCTGGTACAAGAATTCGTGCCGGCGTACAAGCGCGGCTGGGTGAGCGGACTGACCACCGTGCTGCTGCCGGCGGGCAACCTGCTGGGCGCGGTGTCGGGCGCGTTCCTGGCGCCGGTGATCGGCTGGCGCGGGCTGTTCCTGGTCGGGCTGGCACCGGCGGCGCTGGTGCTTATGATCCGCTACTGGGTGCCCGAATCGCCGCACTGGCTGCTGCGCCGGGGCCGGATGGAAGAGGCCCGCAAGTCGCTCGCCTGGGCGCTGCAGGTCGACCCGCGGAAGATCACGCTGCCCGCCAGCATTCCAGATGAGGTGAAGGCGGTGCCGTGGCGGCAGCTGTTCCGCTATCCGCGCAGCGTCGCGGCATCCTGCCTGACCGCCATCAGCCAGACCGGCGGCGTCGGACTGCTGCTGTGGATCACCGCGCTGTTCGTGCTGGTGCTGCGCATCACGCCGGCCGAAGCATCTTACCTGATGATCTACGTCTCGCTGCTCGGCATCGCGGGGAGGCTGTTGTGCTCGTACCTGTCGGATGCGATTGGACGGCGCGCGTCCGGTATGCTTATCGGCTATGCCGGCGCGATCACCATGGCGCTCGCCGGCTATTTCCACAGCGTGTGGGTCGGCGGCGTATCGGTGTTCTTTGTGCTGGTGATGGTGCAGCGCTTCTTCGGTGACGGCAGCTACGCGATCATCGGGCCATACATCGCCGAGGTCTGGCCAGCGAAGCTGCGCGCCAGCGGCATGGGCCTTGGCTATGGCGTCGGCAACCTGGGCAAGATCATCGGGCCGCTTGGCCTGGCGCTGATCATCGGTTCGTCCAACTACGTCAGCCCGAAGGCGACGCTCGACGCTATCGGTCCGGCGTTCCTGTTCCTCGCGTTCTGGTACGCGCTCGCCGCGACCGCGTTCTGGCTGGTGGGGTTCGAGACCAAGGGCCGATCCATCGAGGAGATCGACGCGTCGCTGGCGGGAGCCGATGCGGTGAAGGTGCCGGCGCAGTAGGCCGCAGCGTGACCGCGCCGAAGAGCGGCATCGTGCTATGGGCGATACAGCGGCGATCGACGCGCAGGACGCAAAGCGAAGTTAGTGGCCGCCCCTTTAGGGACAGGACACCTCGCTACCTGACGCGTCATCTTGGCACTGAAAACGTCAGCAGCGCGCTGCCAACGTAGCCGTCCGCGACTGGCTTGCTGCCGTATGCGCTTGGCAATTGCGCGTTGCGAGATCATCCTGCCACCGCCCTGACGACGCCGTGCGTGGTCAGGAGCGATAAGCCGCCGATCTGGACAACAGACGCAAGGCACAAACAGGGAGCTTCCGATGACACATCTGACACGACGCACGATCCTTGCCTCCGGCCCGAGCGCGGTTGCCTTTGCCGCGCTTCCTGCCCGCGCCGCCAAGCAATATGGGCCGGGCGTGACCGACACCGAGATCAAAATAGGCAACACCGGCCCCTATAGCGGGCCGCTCGCGAACGCCAGTCCAATTCCGTTGTCGATGAAAGCCTATTTCGAGATGATCAACGCCCAGGGCGGTGTGAACGGGCGCAGGATCGCCTGGACTTCCTACGATGATGGCTACTCGCCGCCGAAGACGGTCGAGATGACACGCAAGCTGGTGGAAGAAGACAATGTCTTTCTTTTGTCCGGCTCGGTGGGGACCCCGACCAACACCGCGGTTTGGCACTACTTGAACGAAAAGAACGTGCCACAACTGTTCCCCAGCACGGGCGCCACCAAGTGGAACGACCCCAAGGGTCACCCGTGGACCATAGCCTTTTTCGTCAGCTACCAGGCCGAGGGGCACATCTACGCGGCGTACATCTTGAAGAACAAACCGGACGCCAAGATCGCCGTCCTGTATCAGGACGACGATTTCGGCAAGGACTATTTGAAGGGGGTGGTCGACGGGCTCGGCGCCAAGGCGTCGATGATCAAGGCCAAGGCTACCTACGAAACCACAGACCCGACCGTCGACTCGCAGATTATCCAGTTGCAGGCGTCGGGCTGCGATCTCCTCGTCACGGTCGCGATCCCCAAGTTCGGCGCCCTGGCGATCAGGAAGATGGCTGAAATCGAATGGAAGCCGCTGCACATCCTGAATGGAATCGCCTCGTCCGTCGGAGCGACGCTGAAGCCGGCCGGGTTCGAAAACGCGAAAGGAATCATCAGTGACAATTCCTTCAAAGACCCCACCGATCCCGAATGGTCCAACGACGCGGCCTACAAGCGGTGGGTCTCATTCATGGACAAGTATTACCCGGACGGCGACAAGACCGACCAACAAGCCGTCTACGGATATTCGATCGCCCAAACGACCGTGCAGGTACTGAAGCAGTGTGGCGACGACCTGACCCGCGAGAACGTGATGAAGCAGGCGGCAAACCAGCGTAACTTCGAATTGCCGATGTTGCTGCCTGGCATCGCGATCAACACAAGTGCCACCGATTTCCAGATGATCAAGCAAGCCCAGATGAGGCGCTTCAACGGCGAGCGCTACGTTCCATTCGGTCCCGTCCTAAACGGCGCGATCGCCTGACCCCGGCCGGCGGTCGCGACACCATCGCGACCGCCGGTGCCAGTCCGGTGCTGTTGGCTCGCTCATCAGCCGCGCCCCCGTGGACATTCGGTCCGATGCCTTCACCATTGCTTATCTAGCTCCACCCGCTGCGATGGACCGAATGGTCTTTCAGGCCTGACAAATATCCCTTCGGCTGATTTCGCGAGGGCAGAGACTAGCCGCCCCACACCGAGACGAGGTCGCCGACCTGCGGCCGTGCCGCCGGCGAACCGCCGCCGACCTGCGTGCCGACGTACAGGAAACCTACGATGTCGTTGTCGGGATCCAGCCCGAGCGCCTGCTTCACCGTCGCGTCGTAGGCCGGCGCGCCGGTCTTCCACATCGCGCCGAACCCGAGCGCGCGCGCCGCCAGCATGATGTTCTCGGCGGCCGCGGCGGCGGAGGCAAATTGTTCGGACTCAGCAATCTTGTGGCCGCGCTGCACCGCCGCCGCCGCCACCACGATCACCGGCGCGCGCAGTGCCTTGTCACGCTCGCGTTGCAGCATGTCGGCCGGCGCATCCGGCTGCTGCCGGCGCAGGCAGTCGGCCATCAACTCGCCGAAGCGCTCGCGCTTGTCCTCCGGCACCACGACGAAGCGCCACGGGCGCAGCCGGCCGTGGTCCGGCGCCCGCAGCGCGCTCTGGAACATTTTTTCCAGTGCCTCCTGGTCGGGACCAGGCGAAGTCAGCTTCGTCGCCGATTCCCGGCCGACCAGCAGTTCCAGCGCATCCATATCGGACCCTCCCAACGGATCAGTGTGACGTCGGACCGTCGGCCTTCTTCCAGGCGTCGATGCCGCCGTGGATGTGGCAGGCGGTGGCGAGTCCCGCATCCTGCGCCGCCTGGACGGCCATGGCCGAGCGCTCGCCGAAGGCACAATAGAACACCATGCGCTTGTTTGTCGCGCTGGCCAGTTCGTGCAGCATCCCGCCCTCCTGGATGTTTTCCTGCAGGTCCGGGTAGGGCGCGTGCAGCGAGCCGGGGATCACGCCGTGCCGCTCGCGCTCGGTGCGCTCGCGCAGGTCGATCAGCACGATGCCGCGGCTGCCGATGAGGTCCCTCGCCTGCTCCGCGGTCACCGCCCAGCCGCGCCGCGCGATCTCCTGCTGCGCCAGCCCCTGACGCATGTTGGCCGGCACCACGACGTCCATCATCTTCGGGTTGGACAGGTTCAGGTTGTTCATCAGCGTGACGTATTCATCGACCGACTTCACCTGGAGGCGGGGATTGTAGCGCTTCTCCTCGGCGATCGTGCTGACCGTGTCGCCTTTGTAGTCGTGCGCCGGGAACACCATGGTTTCGTCGGGCAGGCGCAGCAGGCGGTTGAAGATCGAGTCGTACTGCGCGCGCGGGTCGCCGTTCTGGAAGTCGGTGCGGCCGGTGCCGCGGATCAGCAGCGTGTCGCCGGTGAACACGCGGTCGGGCATGATGAAGCTGTAGCTGTCGTCGGTGTGGCCTGGCGTGTAGGCGACATCCAGGCTGATGCCCTCGATGCCGAGCCGGTCACCGTCGGCGATGCGCATCGACACCACATCGACGCCGGACTGCTCGCCCATCACGGTGATGCAGCGGGTGCGGTCGCGCAGCGCGCCGAGACCGGTGATGTGGTCGGCGTGCAGGTGGGTGTCGATCGCCTTCACCAGCTTCAGGTCGAGCTCGCGGATGAGCTGGAGGTAGCGGTCGACCTTCTCCAGCACCGGATCGATGATCAGCGCCTCGCCGCCGCGGCGCGAGGCGAGCAAGTAGGTATAAGTGCCGGACGTCGCGTCGAACAGCTGACGGAAGATCATGATCTTCTCCCTGGGTCACGCTAAGGGGAGAGTTTACCCTCGAATGGGCCGTCTACGACAACCTATTTCTATCCGCAGGCTGCCGAGCAGCGTTGGTGAGCCGCTGTTGAGGCCGCATTCTTGCCGGCGCGTCCTTGTCATACTGAGCCCCAGGGTTTGGATCGGCGGGCGATCCAGGGCCTCAAGCACAGCGCACAAGCCGACGCGGAGCGTAGCAGGACCAACCCACCGCCGGCTTAGCAGATCGGTGTGACCTGACGCTGACGCCTCACGAGGACGGCGTGAGCGGCCCCGCCGT
>DASXNR010000168.1:0-13103 GCA_036494925.1 Acetobacteraceae bacterium | reverse complement strand
ACCCTGGGCGAGCTGGGCGCCGCTCTTCGGGCCACCTTCGCCCTGGGCGAGCTGAGCGCCGCTCTTCGGGCCACCTTCACCCTGGGCGAGCTGGGCGCCGCTCTTCGGTCCGCCTTCGCCTTGGGCACGCTGCACGCCCGGAATGCATCCGGTTAATGGGCCGCTCGCAGCAAACGCTGACGCGGCAATCGTTGAACTGAGCAACAGGGCAACGAATGCCGCTCTTGGCAGTTGACGCATAAGAAGTCTCCATTGGTTGGTCGACTGTGACGGCACGTTAAGCCTGTTTCCCGACGGCGGGCAACCACAGCCGCGAGTTGCTGCTGTCTCCACTTTGGACTCCTGAAGGCCGGCTAATATTTCACCGGTCCGGGAGCCTTCTGATAGGATGAATTATGCGTGTTGGAAGGTTTTCAACCGCTCGCTGAGCCTTTACGCGACCGAGGCGCGTCGCCGCTTCCGGGCCGGCACTGCCTGCACCAACGCCACCTCATCCGGGTTGGCCAGAGCCTTCAGCAGTGCGTCACGCAATGTGGCCAGCTTACGCTCGTTTTCAACCTTCAGCCCGAACACGTCCTTCACGTAGAACACGTCGACCGCGCGCACGCCATATGTGGTAACGTGCGCCGAAGCGATTTGGAGCCCCTGGTCGCTGATCGCCGCCGTGACATCGTGTAGCAGCCCGGGCCGATCGCGACCGTTCACCTCTAGCAACGTATGCGTATTTGAGGCGTGATTGTCAATAACTACCCGCGGCGGCACGTGAATCGCGCGCATTCGCCGACCCAGTAACATTTTCGACATCTTGCGGATTTCGGTGGCCAGCCGGATCCGCCCGGACAGCGCCTGCTCGATCAAGACCGCGAGCCGGGCCAGCCGGTGCGGCGCCTCGAATGTCCCGCCGGCGGCGTCCTGGATCCAGAACGTGTCCAGCGCCATGCCGTTGGTCATGGTGTGGATGCGGGCATCGACGATCGATGCTCCGGCCACCGCAAGCGCGCCGGAGATCCGGCTGAACAGGCCGGCGTGGTCGGCGCAGTACACGGTCACCTCGGTCACCGCGCGCGCCGGCAGCGGCTGGGTGTCCACGGTCAGAGGCGCCTTGCGTGCCTCCGCGTCGCGCACCAGCCTTGCGTGGCGGGCATGGGTCTCGGGATCGAACGAGAGCCAGTAACCGGGATAGCCGAGACCGGTAAAGTGCTCGATCTCCTGCTTTGGCCAATCGGACAGCAGCGCGGCAGCGGCGTGGCGGGCGCGCTCCACCCGCACGTCCCGCTCCGTGGTGGACAGCCCGCCCGCCAGCACCTCCGCCACCCGGGCGTAGAGTTCGCGCAGCAGCGTGGCCTTCCAGCCGTTCCACACCTTCGGCGACACGGCGCGCATATCGGCCACCGTCAGCACCAGCAGCAGGCGCAGCCGTTCCGGCGACTGGATCGTGTCGGCGACATCGAGGATGGTCTTCGGATCGTCGATATCCCGCTTGAACGCCACCGCTGACAGCAGCAGGTGGTGCAGCACCAGCCACGACACGGTCTCGGTCTCTTCCGCCGACAGCCCGAGCTCGGGTCCCACCTTCAGCGCGATCTCGGCGCCGATCTCGGAGTGGTCGCCGCCACGGCCTTTGGCGATGTCGTGCAGCAGCATTGCGAGATACAGCGCACGGCGCGACTGCAGGTGATCGACCAGGCTGGTGGCGACCGGCGCGACCTCCGACAATTCGCCCCGCTCAAGCGTGTTCAGCACGCGGATCGCCTCGATCGTGTGCTCGTCCACGGTGAACACGTGATAGGTGTCGAACTGCATCTGTCCGACGATGCGCGCCCAGTCGGGAATGAAACGGCCGAGGAAGCCGGTCTCGTTCATGATCGACAGCCAGCGCGCGCCGTCGGGGTGCGGGCTGGCGTGATGACGCTCGGGGTCCTTGCCGCACATAAGGTCCATGTACAGCGCGGCGGCCTTGGGATCGCCACGCAGCTCTACGGCGCGGCGCTCGTTCTGGATCAGCGAGCGGATGGCGAGCGGATGCAATTCCAGACTGCGGTCCCGCGCCACCTGCAGGATGCGGAGCATCTGCAGCGGCTCCGTGTCGAAGTCGCGCCCCGGCATCGGCAGCAACTGTCCATCCGCCAGCACGAAGCCGCATTTCAGCAGCGGCTGGTCGGTCTCCGGGGCAATCGCCGGCGGACCCAGCGCCTCGCGCAGAATGCCAGGCTCCAGAATGCGGGTGAGGCGGGCGACCTCGCGCGCGGTCAGGAAATAGTGGCGCATGAAACGCTCGACGCCGTCCTGGCGACCGTGCCTGGTGTAGCCCATGCGCGCGCCGACCACCGGCTGGAGATCGAACGTCAGCCGCTCCTCGGCGCGGCCGGCGACGTAGTGCAGATGGAACCGCACGGTCCACAGGAACTCCCAGGCGCGACGGCCGTGTTTCGCCTCGGTCGGGGTGAGCACGTCGGCGACATCGGCGAGTTCGCCCATGGTCTGCGTGTCGTACACGTAGCGCGCGATCCAGTACAGCGTCTGGAGATCACGCAGGCCGCCGCGGCCCTCCTTCACATTCGGTTCAACAACGAAGGGACTTTCGCCATAGCGGCGATGGCGCACGGCACGTTCAGCCTGTTTGGCGGCGATGTAGTCGGCGACGCCGGCTTCCTTGCAGGCAGCGCGGAAGCGGACGTGGAAGTCGGCAAACAGCCCCGCGTCACCGGCGACGTGCCGGCCATCGAGCAGCGCGGTGCGGATCGTGGTGTCCTTCGCGCCCTCGACCAGGCAATTCTCGATCGAACGAGTGGCGTGGCCGACCTTCACGCCGAGATCCCACAGGAAGTAGAGCATGTACTCCACCACCTGAAGCGTCTGACGCGATGGCTCGGTGTCGGTGAGGAACAACAGGTCGATGTCGCTGAACGGCGCCAGCACGCCTCGGCCGTAGCCTCCGGTGCCAGCCACCGACAAATGCTCGGGTTCGGCGAATTCGGCATCCGACGTGGCGTGTTCGTAGAGCGCGGAGATCAATCCGTCGGTCAGCTTGCCCAGCAGACGCGCGGCCTGCAGCCCGGTGATCTGGTCCTGCTCGAAGGCATGCTGCACATGTTGCTGAATGCGCGCGAGGTGGCGACGGAATGCACCGAGCGCGGCGTCGCGTGACACCGGGGCACCATCCTCGGAGAGCGCGGCGAGTGCGGCGGTGAGAGCGGAGACGGACGCCTCCGGCGGCTTCGGTTGGGGAACAGGGTTCAGCATCTACGCGATCGTACTAGGTCGCCGCCGCGTCGGGAACTGCCAGCATCGCTTTCAGGCGATACAAAGCGTCGAGTGCGTCGCGGGGGGTCATCCGATCCGGCTCCAAGGCGCCAATCGCGTCTGACAGCGGATCGGCCTCCGGTGAAGATGGGATCTCCTGCTGCGTCGCAACAGGTGCTGCGGCGAACAGCGGCAGGGCAGTAAGCGGCGCGCCGGCCGCCCCCAGCGAGCCGCCGTGCTTTTCCAGCGAGGCCAGCAGCGAGGCGGCGCGCCGCACCACGGGGGCGGGTACGCCGGCGAGTTCCGCCACGTGCACACCCCAGGAGCGGCCGGCGGCGCCGCCGGCAACCTCGTGCAGGAACACCACCGTCCCTTTCCATTCCTTCACCCGCATGGTGTGTGGCTTCAGCCGCGGCAGCCGATCGGCGAGTTCGGCAAGTTCGTGGAAATGTGTGGCGAAAATGGTGCGGCAGCGGATCGCCGAATGCAGTGCCTCCAGCACCGCCCAGGCGATGGCCAATCCGTCCAGCGTTGCGGTGCCGCGGCCGATCTCATCCACGACAACCAGCGACCGCGGACCGGCCTGATGCAGGATGGCGGCGGTCTCGGTCATCTCGACCATGAAGGTGGAGCGGCCACGCGCCAGGTCGTCGGCGGCGCCGACCCGGGAGAACAGCCGGTCCACCACGCCGACGGTCGCGTGTTCCGCCGGCACCGGCAGGCCGGCCTGAGCGAGCACCACGATCAACGCGTTCTGCCGCAGGAAGGTGGACTTGCCGGCCATATTGGGGCCGGTGAGCAGCAGCACACGCTGTTCGGGTGACAGGTCGCAGTCGTTCGGCACAAACTGCGCGTGGCCAGCCAGCGCGGCTTCCACCACCGGATGGCGACCGGACCGCACCAGAAAGGCGTCGTCGTCGGTGACCCGCGGGCGGCACCACGTGCCGGCTTCGGCCAGTTTGGCCGCAGACTGGATTACATCGAGCTTGGCGAGCGCGTCGGCGCATGCGGCAAGGGTGTCGGCTTGCGCGAGTGCGGTGTGCACCAATTGCGCGAACACCGCGCGCTCGCGGGCGGAGGCGCGCTCGCCGGCCTCGGAGATGCGGCGGTCCAGGTCGGAGAGTTCGGGCGTGCTGAAGCGAGCGCCGTTGGCCATGCCCTGTCGCAGGGTGAGTTCCGGGAACTCGCGTAATTTCTCCACTGCGGCGGCCGGTGCCTCGATGACGTAGCCGAGTTGGGCGTGGTGGCGGATCTTCAGGCTGGCGAAGCCATAGCGCTGCGCATAGTCGAGTTGAAGGGTGGCGAGCACCCGGCGGCTGTCGTCGCGAAGGGAGCGCTCGGCATCCAGTTCGGGATCGAATCCCGAGCTGATTGCGCCGCCGTCGTCCAGCCGGTGAGGCGCGGGGTCGGCGAGGGCGGCGGTCAGCGACTGTTCGAGGGAGGGATTGAGATCCAGCGCCACGGCCGCTGACCGCAGCAGCGCAGGCAGCGAGGCATGAACCTGAGGGGTAGTGGTGTCTTGCAGCGCGAGTTGCGCCGTCCTGGCCGCGCGCAGCCCGTCACGCGCTGCCGCAAGGTCCCTCGGTCCGCCGCGTCCCACCGACAGCCGGCCAAGCGCTCGTGCAATATCCGGCGCAGTCCGCAATGCGGTGCGCAGCCGCCCGGCGGCCTCGCGTTCCGCCACCATCCACGCCCACGCATCCTGTCGTGCCGCAATCGCCGCCGGATCGGTGAGTGGCGCCGCCAGCCATCCCGCCAGCAGCCGCGCGCCTGCCGGTGTCAGCGTCCTTTGCACAGTGCCGAACAGCGTGTGCAGCGAACCCCCGTCGCGGGCCCGGTGGATCTCCAGGCTCGCGCGCGTCGCCGCGTCCATCGCCAGCAGCCCGGCCCGGCCCTCCGGCGCCGGGCGAGCGAGGCGCGGCAACGTGCCGGCCTGCGTGGCGCGCACATAGTCAACCGCCATCAGCGCGGCGATCGCCTCGGCATCGGTGAAGCTGCCGAACGCGTCCACGCTGGCCACGCCGAACGTCTCCGCCAGCCGCCGCCGCGCCACCAGCGGCGGCGGCGGCGCGGCTTCGGGGGCGCGCTTGCCATCCCACTCTCCGAGCGGCAACCCCGCCGGCGCCAGGATCTCCGCCGGCTCCAGCCGGCCGAGCAGGCTGGGCAGGTCGGTCAGCGCCAACGCCGCGGTCTCGAACAGACCGGTGGACACATCCAGCCAGGCAGCGCCGATCCCGTCGCGGTCCTGCGCCAATCCGAGCAGCAGATTCGCCCGGCCCGCCTCGAGCAACGCTTCCTCGGTGATCGTGCCGGGGGTGACGAGACGGACCACGTCGCGGCGCAGCGGGGCCTTGCCAGTGCGCGATTTGGGGTCCTCCATCTGCTCGGTCACCGCGACGCGGAAGCCGCGACGGATCAGTCGGGCGAGGTACGCCTCGGCGGCATGCTGTGGTACGCCGCACATCGGGATCGGCGTCCCGTCGTGTTCGCCGCGCTGCGTCAGTGCGATGTCGAGCGCCGCTGCAGCGGCTTCCGCGTCCGAAAAGAACAGCTCGTAGAAGTCGCCCATGCGGAAGAACACCAGCGCGTCCGGATGCGCCTCCTTGGCGGCGAACCATTGCGCCATGGCGGGCGTGGCGCCGGCAGCCTTCGGCGTGCGGGAGGAAGCGGCCATCAGGCTGGTTTACCGCGCACGCAAGCGATTCCGGAAGCGGATGGCTGGCCGTGAGCGGCACAGCGGCCTAAATAGCGCGCATGCGACGAGGCGGGCGAGGACTCCGATGTCGATCTGTTCTTCGACCATCCCGAAGGATCGCTCAGCCTCTTTAAGCTGATGGAAGTCAAGGAGATCGCGGCGGACTTTCTCGGGTGCAAGACCGACATGACCCGACGGAGCCTGCATCCTTATCTGCGGCCTCGCATCGAGGCCTCAGCGCAACAGGTGTTCTGATGGTCCCGCGTACGCTCGCCGCGCGGTCGCTGGATAGCGTCGAGGCAATAGCGCATGTCAGCAGCGAGGCCGCCGGCATTTCCCTTGACGCGTTCAAGGCGGATTGGCGCAAGCAATGGTTGAGCGCGGTGTCGAGGTCATCTCCGAGGCCAGCCGCCACCTAACGAGTGAACTGAAGGGGCTGCACCGGGATATCCCGTGGCGAAGGATCGCGGGCGTGGGCAATGTGCTGCGCCACGAATACGACAGGGTTGCCGCCGGGTCACCGAACAGGCCCGCGAGGCAGCGCGGCGGCTAGACCCTGACGGGCGATAGCCACCCGCTCCTTCTGGCGGTAAGACACCGATAACGAAGCTGTCGCGAATATCCCGCAGCAGCGTGGAGGTTCATCATGCGTAGTGTACACCGCACGGCCGCCTTGGCTTGCACCATGGCGTTCTCCTGCCTGCTGGCTACGGCAGAGGCCAAGACGCTGGTCTACTGTTCCGAAGGTTCGCCCGAGAACTTCAACCCGATGCTGAACACCACGGGCACCACCTTCGATGCCAACGGGCCGATCTACAACCGCCTGGTGGAGTTCAGGCCAGGCTCGACCGAGATTACCCCGGCGCTCGCGGACCGCTGGGAAGTGTCGCCGGACGGCAAAAGCTTCACCTTCCACCTGCGTCATGGCGTCAAGTGGCAGTCCAACAAGATCTTCAAGCCGAGCCGCGACTTCTCCGCCGACGATGTGGTGTTCTCGTTCGAGCGCCAGTGGAAGGACGCCAATCCGTACCACAAGGTGTCCGGCGGCGGTTACGATTACTTCAACGACATGAGCTTCAACAAGCTGCTGGCCTCGATCGACGTGGTGGACGAAGACGCGGTGCGTTTCACCCTGACCGAGCCGCAGGCCCCGTTCCTCTCCGACCTGGCGATGGACTTCGCCTCGATCCAGTCGAAGGAATACGCCGATGCGCTGTTGAAGCAGGGCAAGCCCGAGCAGATCGACCAGGAGCCGATCGGCACCGGGCCGTTCGAGCTGGTGCAGTATCAGCGCGATTCCACCATTCGGTACCGTGCTTTTGCGGGTTATTGGGGGCCGAAGCCGAAGCTCGACGCGCTGGTGTTCTCGATCAACAAGGACCCCGCAGTACGGCTCGCCAAGCTGCGTGCCAACGAGTGTCAGATCATGCCATTTCCCAATCTCGCCGACCTGCCGGCGATCAAGGCGGATCCGACACTGCAGCTGTTGCAGCAACCGGGATTGAACATCGGCTATCTCGCCTTCAACAACCAGAAGCCGCCGTTCACCGACAAGCGGGTGCGCATCGCCCTCAACATGGCGATCGACAAGCAGGCGATTCTGCAGGCGGTGTATCAGGGTGCCGGTCAACCGGCGAAGAACCTGATCCCGCCGACCATGTGGTCGTACAACGACCAGATCCAGGACTTTCCGTACGATCCCGAGGGCGCCAAGAAGCTGCTGGCCGAGGCCGGATTCGCCAACGGCTTCGAGACCGACCTGTGGGCCATGCCGGTGCAGCGGCCATACAATCCCGACGCCCGCCGTATCGCCGAGCTGATGCAGGCCGACCTCGCCAAGGTCGGCATCAAGGCCAAGGTGGTCAGCTTCGAGTGGGGTGAATACCGCAAGCGCGTCCAGGCCGGCGAGCACCAGATGGCCGAGTTGGGCTGGACCGGCGACAACGGCGATCCCGACAATTTCTTCGTGCCCCTGGCGAGCTGCGCGGCTGCACGGCCGGGCGGCGGCAGCGCTTCGAAGTGGTGCAACCAGGAGTTCGACGCATTGATCAACAAGGCGGCGACGCTGACCGATCAGGCCGAGCGCACCAAGCTGTACGAGCAGGCACAGGTTATCATGCACCAGGAGGCGCCGTTCTACCTGATCGCCCACTCGGTGGTGTTCATGCCGATGCGCAAGGAGGTGATCGGCTACAAGATGAGCCCGTTCGGCCGCCACCAGTTCGACGCGGTCGATCTTCAGTAGAGGCGCCCTGGCGCACCGGAGGTGCTGCGCTTCCTCATCAGGCGGATCAGCGTGATCGTGCCCACCTTCGTGGCGGTCACGTTCCTCAGCTTCATGCTGATCCACCTGGTGCCCGGCGATCCGATCGAGACCCGCTCCGGCGAGCGCGGCATTGCGCCCGAGCGGCTGGCTGAACTTCGCCACCAGTTCGGATTCGACCAGCCGTTGTGGCAGCAGTTCCTGCACTACGAGGAGCAGGTGGCCAGCGGCGATCTCGGCACCTCGATCGTCACGCAGGACTCGGTGTGGCAGGAATTCCTCCAGCTGTTCCCTGCGACCGTGGAGCTGTCGGTCTGCGCCATTCTGTTCGCGGTGCTGATCGGTGTGCCGCTGGGCGTGATCGCGGCGGTACGTCGCGGCACCGCGTTCGACTACGGGCTGATGGGTGTGTCGGTTACCGGCGCGTCGATGCCGATCTTCTGGTGGGGCCTGATGGCCATCCTGCTGTTCTCCGTCATGCTTGGCTGGACGCCGGTGTCAGGCCGGATCAGCGACGCGATGTTCGTCGAGCCGGTCACCGGCTTCATGCTGATCGACTGCTGGTATTCCGATGATGCCGGCGCCTGTCGATCCGCGGCCAGCCATCTCGTGCTGCCGATGATCGTACTCGGCACCGTACCATTGGCGGTGGTGGCACGCATGACCCGCTCGGCCATGCTCGAGGTGCTGAACGAAGACTACATCCGCACCGCGCGCGCCAAGGGCCTCGGCGCGGTGCGCGTGGTGGTGATCCATGCGCTGCGCAATGCGCTGATCCCAGTGGTCACGGTGATAGGCCTCCAGGTCGGCGCGCTGCTCTCGGGCGCCATCCTGACCGAAACGATCTTTGCCTGGCCCGGTGTCGGCCACTGGCTGGTGGAATCGGTGCAGCGGCGTGACTACCCCGTCGTGCAGGGCGGCGTGCTGCTGATCGCCACCCTGGTGATGCTGGTCAATCTGGGAGTCGATCTTACCTACGGGTTCCTCAACCCCAGGATCCGCCGCTGATGTCGCAGATCGTCATCGCGGCACAGACTGTTGCGCCGATGCCGGGCAGGCTGACCCTGTTCTGGCGGTCGTTCGCGGAGAACCGCGGCGCGGTGCTGGGGCTGATGGTGATGGTGGTCCTGCTGCTGCTCGCGGTGCTCGCAGACGTGGTGGCGCCGCATTCGCCAATTCAACAGTACCGCGACCATTTCCTCACCCCGCCGATGTGGGAGCCGGGCGGCACGGCCGCGTTCCCGCTGGGCACCGACGATGTGGGACGCGATGTGCTGGCGCGGCTGATCTACGGCGCCCGGCTGTCGCTGCTGATCGGCATCTCGGTGGTCACGCTGTCGCTGTCCTGCGGGATCGCGCTGGGTCTGACCGCTGCGTTCGCGGGCGGACTGGTCGACACCGCGATCATGCGGCTGATGGACATCGTGCTGGTGTTTCCCAGCCTGCTGCTGGCGATCGTGATCGTCGCCATCCTGGGCCCCGGCCTGTTCAACGCGATGATCGCGGTCGCCGTCGTCACGCTGCCCAGCTACACGCGTCTCACCCGCGCCGCGGCAATGTCCGAACTGGCGCGCGACTACGTCACCGCGACGCGCTGCGCCGGTGCCGGCAGCCTGCACCTGATGTTCAAGACCGTGCTGCCGAATTGCCTGGCGCCGCTGATCGTGCAGGCCACACTCGGCTTCGCCACTGCGATCCTGGACGCCGCGGCATTGGGCTTCCTCGGTCTGGGTGCGCAGCCGCCGACACCGGAATGGGGCACCATGCTGGCCGGCGCCTTGCAATTCTATCAGCGCGCCTGGTGGGTGCTGGCATTTCCGGGCCTGGCGATCCTGCTGACCGTGCTGGCGTTCAACCTGTTCGGCGACGGGCTGCGCGATGCGCTGGATCCCAGGTTGAAGCGCTGATGGCGCTGCTGGAAATCCGCAACCTGGCGGTCGAGTTCACCACAGCGCGCGGCGTGTTCCGCGCGGTCGACGGCCTCGACCTCACGCTGGACCGCGGATCCATTGTCGGCATCGTCGGTGAATCAGGCTCCGGCAAGAGCGTCGCGATGCTCGCGGTGATGGGACTGATCGGCTGGCCGGGTCGCGTCCATGCCGACCGGCTGCACTTCGCCGGCCACGATCTGCTGCATATGACGCCACGCCAGCGCCGCCGCCTGATCGGCAAGGACATGGCGATGGTGTTCCAGGAGCCGACCACCTCGCTCAATCCGTGCTATCCGATCGGCTGGCAGATCGCCGAAAGCCTGCGCGCACATCACACCGTGGAGCGCAGCGCGGTGCGCGGGCAGGTGATCGACCTGCTTCGCCAGGTCGGCATCCCGGCGCCGGAGACGCGGCTCGGCGCGTTTCCCCATCAGCTTTCCGGCGGTATGAACCAGCGGGTGATGATCGCGATGGCGATCGCCTGCAATCCGCTGCTGCTGATCGCCGACGAACCGACGACCGCACTGGACGTGACCATCCAGAAGCAGATTCTTGATTTGCTGATATCGCTGCAGCGCGACCGCGGCATGGCGCTGGTCCTGATCACCCACGACATGGGCGTGGTGGCGGAGACAGTGCACCGGGTGATGGTGATGTATGCCGGCCAGATGGTGGAGGAGGCGTCAACCGAGCACCTCTTCGAGGCACCGCGCCATCCCTACACCGCAGCGCTGCTTGCGGCCTTGCCCGAGCGTGCTCTCGACCGGCAGCGGTTGGCGACGATCCCTGGCGTCGTGCCGGGTATCGATGATCGTCCGGCCGGCTGCGTGTTCCACCCGCGTTGCGGCTTCGCGGCGGATCGCTGTACCGCGGAGCAACCTGCGGTCACCCCCGGTGCGACCGGGCGCGTGCGTTGCCACTTTCCGCTGGCGGGGCCTGTGCAATGCCAGCCTTGATGGAGGCGCGCGAGCTGCGCCGGTATTATCACGCCGGTACCGGAATATTTGCGCGCAAGGGAACGGTGCGCGCGGTGGACGGTGTGTCGTTCACCCTGGGCGCCGGTGAGACCCTGGCGGTCGTCGGGGAATCCGGTTGCGGCAAATCCACCCTGGCGCGCATGGCAACGTTGCTGGAGGCGCCCACGGCCGGCGATCTGCTGCTCGACGGCGAGCCGACGGAAGGCATAAGTGCGGCGGCACGGCGAAAGCTGCTGCTGTCGGTCCAGATGGTATTCCAGAATCCCTATGGCTCGTTGAACCCGCGCAAGACAGTGGGGGCGATCCTGGAGGAGCCGCTGGCGATCAACCACCGCGGCGATGGCCACGCGCGGCAGGCCGCGGCGCGCGCGATGATGGACAAGGTCGGGCTGCGGCAGGATCAGTATGGCCGCTATCCGCACATGTTCTCGGGCGGCCAGCGTCAGCGCATCGCGATCGCCCGCGCGCTGATGCTGCGGCCGCGCATCGTGGTGGCGGATGAACCTGTCTCCGCACTGGACGTCTCGATCCAGGCTCAGGTGCTGAACCTGATGATGGACCTGCAGGACGAGTTCCACCTCGCGTATCTGTTCATCAGCCATGACCTGTCGGTGGTGCGCCACATCGCGCACGACGTGCTGGTGATGTACTGCGGCCGGGCGGTCGAGCACGGCCCGAAACAGACGATCTTCGCCGCGCCACGACACCCGTATACACGTATGCTGCTGGCGGCCACCCCGTCGCTCGATCCGGCGCACCACAGGGTCGCGGTGACGGTGAGGGGCGAGCCGCCGTCGCCGATCGATCCGCCGGCCGGCTGCGTGTTCGCTTCGCGCTGTCCGCACGCGACGGATGTGTGCGTGGCGGAGCGGCCGGTGCTACGGCAGGTCGGCGGAGTTCAGGCCGCCTGCCATCACGCCGAGACTATCGGCTAAGCGCTGCTCTGCAGCCGCCACCTCCGGCAGGATGCGCTTTTGGCGGCATTCAGGCCCGCACCATCATGCGCTCGAGCCGGCGATCATGGCCAGCCAATAACACTGCGACGGCGGTGATCAGCGGCCCCACCGCCAAGCACAGCAGCCCGATGTCGGCACTGCCGGTCGCATCCTTCACCAAACCATAGACAGACGGTCCGAGCCAACCGCCCAGATTGCCTACCGCATTGATCATGGCCAGACCGCCGGCCGCGGCAACGCCGGTCAGCATGGCGCTGGGGAGCGACCAGAACGTCGGCACCAGGGATTGCTGGCCCATCATCGCCACGCAGAGCGCGATCATCGTAATGATCGGGTGGCCGACACCAATGAAGACGCAAGCCGCCAGCCCTCCGGCTGCTACCAGAGCCGCACCGGCCACGTGCCAGGTGCGCTCGCCGCTGAGATCGGAATGATAGCCCCAGTAGATCATCGCCACGAAAGCGCACATGTATGGTAGCGCGCTGACCAATCCGATCCAGTCCGTGGACACACCGAGCCCCTTGACGATCAACGGCAGGAAGAACACCAGCCCGTAGCTTGACCCGTTTTGTCCGACATAGGCCAGGGTCAGCAGCCAGATCTTCGGGTTGCTGAACGCCTGCCCAAGTGAGTATTTCCGGACCGCCTCGCGTTGCGCGTATTCCGAGTCCAGTCGTTGCTGCAGCCAGGTCTGCTGTTCCGGCTTCAGCCATGACGCGTCCTTCGGCCGGTCAGTCAACCATTTCCATATCACGACGCTCATCAGGATCGGCGGCAGGCCCTCGATGATGAACAGCCACTGCCAGCCCTGCAGACCGAGCCAATCTTGCAAGAGCAGCAACAGCCCACCGATCGGCGGCCCGAGGAAGAGAGAAATCACGCTGGCCGACTGGAAGATGCCCATCATGCGGGTGCGGTAGTACGACGGGAACCACCAGGTCATGTACAGCAGCACACCCGGATAGAATCCGGCCTCGGCCAACCCGAGCAGGACGCGGTTGCCATAGAAGCTCCACTCGTCCCACACGAAACCGGTCA
>DASXNR010000167.1:0-3700 GCA_036494925.1 Acetobacteraceae bacterium | reverse complement strand
GCCGTGCAGATACGCGAACGTCGTGTCATCGGCCGCGATCAAGCCACCGCGGGCGCCGAACTTGATCGACATGTTGCTGATCGTCAGCCGTCCTTCGATCGGCATCGCGCGGATCGCCGGCCCGCCATATTGCACCACATGACCGACCCCGGCATCGACGCCGTACCGCCCGATCAGCGCCAGGATCATGTCCTTGGCGTAGATGCCCTTGCCCGGTGTGCCATTGAATTCGGCACGCAGCGTGCGCGGCTTGCGCATGATCAGCGATTGCGTGGCGAATGCCTGCATCACCTCGGAGGTGCCGATGCCCCAGGCCCAGGCACCGACTCCGCCACAGCTCGCGGTATGGCTGTCGCCACAGACGTAGGTGCAGCCGGGCAGCGCGAAGCCAAGATGCGGCCCCACCACGTGCACGATGCCGTGGTTGGCATGATCGATGCTGAACAGCGTCACACCGAATTCCTTGCAGTTGCGCTGCATCGCGAGATTGCGTGGCCGGCTTGCCGCCCAGCTTTCCAGCGTGCGGCCCGGCAGCGTGGAAATGCCGTGATCGATCGTCGCAAGCGTCAGATCCGGCCGCCGCACCGGCAGCCCGCGCTGACGCAAGCCGTCGAACGCGCGGCCGCTGGTGCCTTCCTGCGCGAAGTGGCGATCGATGTGGATCAGCGCGCGACCATCGCCGTAGTCCTTGATCACGTGCCCGTCCCAGATGCGTTCGAATGGTGTGTTGGCCATTTTTATGTATCCTACAGAGCTGCCTCGTCATGGATTACGGTTGCGACCGTCGCCGGCAGCGGCTGCGCGCCCGGTGCCAGCGATTCCAGCGATCGCTGGTTGGTCTCGATGCCGGCGAACGCGATGATGACGACCAGCGTGAGATACATGCCGGCGATCGTGCCGACCACGCCGCCGATGCCGTAGGTCGCGAACAGCGGAACCACGGCATACGGCGTGGCAATCAGCGCTGCGCGGCCGGCCATTTGCGCGATACCGCTGCCGCGAAAGCGATACTCGGTGGGAAACAGTTCCGGCGTATAGCCGCCGAGGCCGAGCGCCAGAAACAGCGACATCGCGGACACCAGCAGGAAGCCGCACAGCATGATCGGGACCGGCGTGACCAGGAACGGATAGATCGAACCGATCGCCGCGCAAGCCACGCCAGCCAGCATGATGCCGCGTCGCCGGCCGATCCGGTCCGCAAGCAGTACCGCGAGCGCAGGTCCGGCCAGCGTGCCGGCGGTCATTGCGGCGGTGAAGCCGAGTGAGCGCGTGACGCTGAAACCCTGCTTGACGAAGAACGACGGGATCCATGCGGTGAAGCTGTAGGACCCGACCAGGCAGGTGACATTCACCGCGATCGCCAGCAGCGTGCGTCGCACGACCGGCCGCGAGAACAGCACCGAGATCGGCACGCGGCCCGGTAATACGGGCTGGTAGACGACAGCAGGCCGCAGGTTGCCGCCGGGCGCCGCCTCGTGTTCGATACTTTGCAGAATGCGTTCGGCGTCGTCGCTGCGACCAACGGTCTCGAGCCAGCGTGGTGATTCCGGCAGGCTGCGACGCAGCCACCACACCCACAGCGCGCCCACGCCACCGATCACGAACATTGCGCGCCAGCCCAGCCACGGGATGATCGCGAAGCCGGTAAGCGACACCGCGAACACCCCGGAACTGGAAATGAGATTGAGCAGTGCCGTATAGCGCCCGCGGCTCCGCGGCGGCACGAACTCCGAGATCATGCCGTAGCCGACCACGAATTCGGCGCCGAGACCGATGCCCATGATGCAGCGGATCACGATCAGCCACTGCATCGAGGGCGCGATGCTGGCGACCAGGCACATGCTGCCAAAGATCAACAGGTTGAACTGGTAGGCGAAGCGGCGTCCTAGCCGGTCGCCGATCAGTCCGGCGGTGGCCGCACCGATCGTCAGGCCGGCGAAGGTGGCAGAGATGAAGGTCGCGTTCAGCGCCATGGTCGAAACACCGCTGCTGACCAGCGCGGCGAGCACGCCCGCCATCATCGAGTTGTCGAACGAATCGAAGAACATCCCCATGCCGACCAGCCGCAATACGCGCCGGTGGAATGGGCCCAGCGGCAGGCGATCCAGCCGTGCTGCTGCATTCACGTGTGTCGCCATCGTCGGACCTTCCCTCTGCTTCGAGGTTAGGCATCATGTGTCGGACAGGCAAACTCAGAGCATGGCCGATCTGGTCAGTTCGTTGGCCAGCCGATCGTACCAATGCGTCTGATCGGCTGGCGTGAAGTGGGCATTGGCGCCACTCGGATTGGGTACGACAAAGCAGAGCGTCGCGCCGATGCGCAATGGCTGCGGACCCAGCGCAGGTTTGCCCGCGGAAGGGGCAAGTTCGTGCACCACATATTGATAGCCCGTCACGCCATGGAAACAGGCGATGCGCGGCCGGTGGCGCTCGAGCTTGGATGACAGGCCGGCGACACCGGACACCAGCTCCCGGGTCAGCAGATCGCCGGCGCGCGCGGTAGGGCGCTTGACCAGATCGGTAAAACCGAAGCCGAACGAGGGAAGCGCGCGGTCATGCTCGGGTTCCAATCGTGCGACGCCAAGTGCGCGCCGTGCGGCGTCGCTCAGGACTGAGCGCGAGAAGCAGGGCCAGAAGCGGTTGGATCGTCTGGCAAAGTAGTGGCCGTGCGCAGCCGAGAACAGTGACGGATTGATCCCGATGAACACCACATCCAATGCGTCCCGCAGCAGATCCGGGAGCGTGTCCTTCACGTTCGACACAGCTGCATGCGGCAAGGCGACCTCTCGACCCTGGACACCTATCCTGACACACTCCGCACAATCCTGTTGGAGGCGTCAATGAAGATCGGCGTATCGCTCAGCATTCTGGCCCAGGCGGGACGTTCGGATGTCGCGGTGTACAAGGATCACCTTGAACTCGGCGATCTTGCCGAACCGCTTGGCTTCGATTCCATCTTCGCGCTGGAGCATCACTTCACCGGCTACTCGATGTCACCGGCGCCAGTGCAACTGTTGAGCTACTTCGCCGGCCGTACCAGGCGCGTCGCCCTCGGCACCGCCGTCATCGTGCTGCCGTGGCACGATCCGATCCGCGTCGCCGAAAGCATCGCGCTGCTGGATGTTCTGTGCGGCGGGCGGTGCCTGTTCGGTTTCGGGCGCGGAGCGGCCTCGGTGGAATACGAAGGTTTCCGCATCCCGATGGAGGAGGCGCGTCCGCGCTTCGTCGAAGCGGCGCAGCTCATCCGCATGGCGATCAGCCAGCCCGAATTCGAATGGCAAGGCGAATACTACCAGATTCCGCGCACCTCGATCCGGCCGCGCCCGATCTCCAACCCCGAGCGCCGCTTCTTCGTCTCCGCGGTGACGCCCGAGTCAGCCGAGATCATGGCGAAACTCGGCTTCGGCATGATGGTAATCATGCAGAACGAATGGCCGAAGGCGGCGGCCGATATCGACCGCTTCCGCGAGATCGCCGCCGCGGTCGGCCACGTGCCGCCGCCGCCGATCATCCTCACCAACGTCTCGTGCGCCGAGAGCCGCGGCGAGGCGCATGAGCGCGCGATGCGCTATCTGGGACGGAAATGGGATTCGATCGACAATCACTACCATTTCTCGGACGGCCATCTGGCGACCGTGAAGGGCTACGAGGCGTATGGGAAAATGACCAAGACCTACGCCAAGATGAAGGAGGATGCGGC
>DASXNR010000166.1:0-10772 GCA_036494925.1 Acetobacteraceae bacterium | reverse complement strand
CGTACCGACGCCGAACGCGACGGCATCGCCCGCTGGGCCAGCAAGAACGACGACCGCGTGACACGCGTGGGACGCATCAGTCGCAAGCTGCGTGTCGACGAACTTCCGCAATTGTGGAATGTGCTCAAGGGCGACATGAGCGTTGTGGGGCCGCGGCCTGAGCGTCCCCAGTTCGTGGCCGACCTGGCCCTGCAGATTCGCTACTACAGTCTGCGGCATTGCCTGAAACCTGGCCTCGCCGGCTGGGCTCAACTGAGCTATCCCTATGGCGCCACCGTCGAAGAGGCCGCCGAGAAGCTCAAGTACGATCTGTTCTATGTAAAGAACCACAACCTGCTGCTCGACCTGCTGATCCTGATCCAGACCGTCGAGGTCGTGCTGTTCGGCCGCGGGGCTCGCTAGTTATCGGATGCGGGGCTCGTTAGTTATCCGATGCGGTTGGCACTACGGGCGCGGCATCTGGCGTGCGCTTGGCGGTGGCCAGCGAGCGCAGCGGTGAGCTGTACCAGTCCACGACTTCGTCATGCTCAAAGCGAATCCAGGAAGGGCCGTATTCCCAGCGATCGTCATGGATGCCGGTCGGCTCGCCCTCGATCGAACGCACCTGGTCGGATGACATGCCGATCTCCAGCGCTGGCGTATTCACTGCATTTCCCAGCGGCAGTCCGTGGCTGTTCAGGGTACGTACGGAGGCATCCGGCGTGGACGGCGACCAGGCGACGCCATTCCATACCAGTACCGCAACGACCAGGGCCACCGCCAACGCGATGATGCCCGAGCGCCGGGATGTGCGGTGCCTCGATGGCGAGGGCACGCGCGCAGTCTGCACGTGCGCCTCCGGTACTGAAAAGCGCACGCGCAAGGTGGCCCCGGGCAAACGCCCGTGCTGACGCTGGAATTCCATGGCGGCGCCGTAAAGCGCGGTGATGCGTTGCAGCCGGTCCGCGACCGCCGGATCATGCGGCGCGCCACCCATGCGATCGGGATGCAGTCGTCCGACATGACGGCGGTAGGCTTGCTTGAGCTCGAGCAAGCCACAACCCGGGCGTAGCCCGAGCGTCCGATACAGATCGAGAAAGTCGGTCTCGTTGGCCAAGCCGGTCCCCTGTCGGCGTTTCCACCATGCCAGAGAGGGTCGGCTTCTTCACGCAGAACCAGCCGCAACGAATGACCCTTAAGCACAAAACATTCTTGACATAGTGTGATGTGCTTCGCAATATCTCTTTCCCAATAGACGGAGGGGAGCGCATCATGCACGGCCGTCGAAACCGCGTTGCTGCCTCATGCCGGCAAGCCACCATGGCAGCCCTGCTGATCGCGGGTGCCGGCGCGACCCAGGCGTCAGACACTGCTCCCGCCGTGCAAGCCGTGCCATCGCTCGGTGCCCATGCCCTGCTGACCCATTCCGAGGGCATGGGGGTGTCACCTGCCATCACCTCACCGATCGACACGCAAGCCACCGGCAGCTCGCTGATCGTGCTCAACGGCGGCTATGCGGGAAACGCCGACAAGCCCGTCGACAGCTACGCCAATCGCTGGAAGCGTGTTGGCGACACCGTGGTCTACAACGGTTACAGCGGCGCGTTCACTGTCTCTGCCTACACCGCAGTCTCCGCCAAAGGTGGCGCAGGACACACGGTCAGCATTGCCAAGCGCGCCAATCCCGCCGGCGAGATCTCGGTGCCGTTTATCGAGGTCATGCATGCCGGCGTGCTGCAGGACATGGCGCAGAACTACCCTGCCCCAGGTCTCGTACTCACCAGTGGCAACGTCACCACCACGGGACCGGCAACCCTGGTGGCCGTCTGGTGGGGGGATGCCGGCGTCAAGCGCATGACGACGCGTCCGGACCACGAATTCACCCTGATCGACAGCTACCTGACCCTGCCGGACAACAGCGGCGTGCAAGTCGCCGTCGCCTACCGGCAGGTGGCATCGGCAGGTACCTATAACGTCAGTTGGATTGGCTCGCCGATCCAGGGCGCCATACTTTGGCTATTCGCATTCCAGGCCAAATAGGCCGGCGGCGCCGAGTGGATGGTGTCGACGCTGGATAGTGACTTAGCGACACGCTGGTTGATTTCATAGGGGACGACCATGGTGGGCCAATTCATCTCGCCAGCCGGCTATGCCGACATCCTGGGCCGTGCTCGCGCGAAAGAAATGCCGCTACTGGCACTGGCGCCCGAAACGCTCCGCACCGATTACAACCGCAAGCCATTCCTGGTCGGACATGACCTGCTCGAGGTATCGCTATTCGACCTCGACCCGCTCTTTGCGCTTTGCCGCCGGCTGCCTGCGGAGCAGATTCTCTATCGCGTCGGAAAGATCCCGGGCGACACGCCGCTTGACTCATCGTATGACGATTACAAACAGGGTCTCACGCTCGAAGACGTGCTGCAGCATTTCGAGGAGAGACAGGCTTATATCTGCATCAACAACCCCGAGCGCGACGCCACCTACCAGCCCTTGATCGAAGGATTGCTGGGCGAAATCGCCGCACAGACCGATCCGCTCGACCCGATCATGAGCTGGTATTCCTCGTACATCTTCATTTCCGCCCGCGATTCGGTGACGCCATATCACATGGACCGCGAGATGAACTTCCTGTTACAGATCCGCGGCCATAAGACGGTGTACCTGTGGGACCAGGACGACGATGAGATCATGAGCTCCGAGGAAAAGGATCGTCTGCTCTCACGCATCGGTGATCGCCCGACTTACCAGCCGTCGTTCGAGTCGAAGGCCCTGGCTTTCGACCTGCGACCCGGCACCGGCGTGCACCATCCGTTTATCGCACCACATCGCGTGCACACCGGCGCGGAACTCTCCGTGTCGCTGGCGCTGACCTACCGCACGCGGCAATCGGACATGTGGACCGACGCGCACCGCTTCAACGCGCGCATGCGGGGGTTGGGGCTGCGGCCTGCGCCGGTGGGGCGCCATGCCTGGCTGGATCGCGCCAAATGTGGCTTGGCCCGTACCGGGCAGCGGCTGCATCGCATGCTGGGGACGACGCAGCACGATGCTGCCTGAGAGCCTGCTCTTTCAAATTGCTGGGGCAGCTTGCCGCCTACACAGCTGGCGTGTCGATCGCCTGCTGGAGACTGGGGCTCACTCCCGTCTGGGCGACCCGAAGGTCGTCCCTGCGGCATAGAAGGTGGGGTGACGGGTGGGTGCTTGCTTTCGCGTGACAATCGGGCGCTATCGCCAGCGTGCCGCTTACGCAGCGGGCGTTTCGACCGCCTGCCGGCGGCCGAGTCACTTTTCTTTGCTGGCTCAAAGAAAAGTAACCCAAAGAAAGCGCCTGACGAGCTGGCAGCATTGCGTGGGATAGAAGCGTCTGCAGGTCTGCTCGACCTGATTAGTAGCGACCCTCAGGTTACACACAGCCGCTACCCCGCAACGCGCCTCAGCGGTGAGGACTTAAAGCAGACTTGGCCAAAGGTCGAGAGGTTGGTCGTATCTATACCTAAACGACTACCAAACCGATCGGGCCTTAAGCCCTCTGCGCGAAGGCGCGTTGCGGTGTAGCCGCTGTGTGTAGGCCGTGGGCCGCCACTAGTTCGGCTTGCCGTACCCGTCAGGCTCGCATCCCACGCAATGCTATGAGCTTCAAAGGCCATTTCTTTGGGTTACTTTTCTTTGGGCCAGCAAAGAAAAGTGACTCGAGCGCCGGCAGGCGATCGAAACGCCCGCCGCGTAGGCGGCACGCTGGCGCCAACACCTGGTTGTCGCCCAAACATCGCCTAGTCGCGAGCACCCGCCCCTCATCCCAACCTTCTCCCCGAAGGGAAGAAGGAGCAGGAGCGCGAGCTGGTCGAAACGCCTGCTTCGTGCCACCGGGGCTTCCCGCTTCGAGTCAAGGCATAGGCAGTAGGGAATAGGAGCAGGAATAGCCGGGATGGGCTAGGGAAAAGCCCACGCGTTCGGCCGACAATCACAGGAAATCCACGATGTCGGCCGCGCTTCGTGCCTGTGCCACAGGGCCGCAGGCACTGCGTATCCAAGCCAAGGGGGCTCGCGCTCCGACACCAGTAACGACCACACCGCGCTGGGGAGGTGCCATCCATGTACGCCAACGCTACTGCGTTAATCGATATGGATTGGGCGTCATTCGATCCATGGCGACCGCAAGCGGTGCGCCATCGGCTCACTGAACATCCCTTGCTGCAGCCCGATCAACTGGTGGCCTTGGGCAAGCGCTTCCAGGGCACCACCCACCTGTTCACCTTCAACAACCATGCCGGCGCCGACGCGAACTTCGACGAGGTCGCACGCATGTACCCGAACCGCCGGTCGGTGACCGAGACGCTGCAGCAGATCAACTCTGCCAAGGCCTGGATGCTGCTTCGCCACGTGCAGGCCGACCCGGCCTATCGGGATCTGATCAACACCGCACTGGACCCGATCCAGCCCACGATCGAACGCATCGACCCGGGCATGTATTACCGCGCCGGCTGGATCTTCGTGGCTTCACCACACACGACGACGCCTTTCCACATCGACCGCAACCACGGCATCCTGCTGCAGATACGTGGCACCAAGAAGGTGTACGTGTGGGATCAGGACGATATCGCGGTATGCAGCGAGCGCGCCCGCGATAGTTTCCACTCCAGTCACAACCTGGACATGGTCAAGTGGCAAGAGGAATTTCGCGAACGTGCCCATGTATTCGAAGTCGGTCCCGGCATGGGTGCGTATATCCCCATCACCAGCCCGCACATGGTGGAAACCGGCACCGAACCGTCCATCACCATCAGTCTCACCTACAGCACCCGCGCCACGCGCCACAACGCGATGGAGCATGTGCTGCACGATCTGCTGCGCCGCCATGGCGTGTCGCCACCCGCCGTAGGTAAACACAAGCTCCTCGACGAGCTCACTTACATGAGTGCGTCTGCCCTGATCGCTATGCGCGGCGTGGGCAGTCGACCGCCCGCGTGCCCGTCGTTGGCGCGCAAGACCGCTTTTGCCGTAGCCGATTGAGTCGCCCCACCGCCGCCAGCGCACGCCGATGACATCAACACAGTGAATGCCATGGATACCAACAGGGACGCCACCGGGGAAGACGGAATCGCCGCTATGCGGCTATTTGATGTGCTTCCTTGTCCGCACGGCAGCGCAGCCAGCGACTGGCTGCGCCGCACTTATGACTTGGGTGACGATTATCCGACCCCGATCGGCCCCGTGGTCGCATTGTGCGCGGCGCTTGCGTTGACGGAGTCGCGTCTTACCGGTGCAGGCGTCATCGTCAGCAACGTATCCACCGCCCATGGCGCTTACCAGGTAAGCATCAGGGTTCCGCGCGATATGCGCCGAAACGCGTGGATGGAAGAAGTAGCCAATACGCTGGCCGACGCCTCCCTGCCCGCCGCTCCCGCTGCCTGGCAGGTGCTTCACGATGATGGTATCGATGAGAAATCCGAAGCGAACGCGTTCAGTCGCTGGCGCCTGCGGAGCACCCCTTCGGCGCATTTGGACGTCGCGTTCCGTTCGCCCTTCGACAGCAACGCCATCGATCTGTTTGCGGGCTGCGTAAGGCGTGCGCTGACCGCGCTGCTTGCTGCGGACGATGTGCCCCTGGCATCCATTGACGTGATCGACCCGGCCGAGCGCGATCGTCTGGTGCACGAATGGAATGCAACGGCCAGGCCGCGCCGCGCCGAAGATACCGTGCATGGCCTGTTCGCCGACGTGGCCAGGCAATACCCAAACCGAGTCGCCGTGGAGGCCGCCGACGCTACGCTCTCCTACATCGATCTCGATGCGCGAGCGAATCGCGCGGCAGCCGGGCTGGTCGCTGCCGGCGTGAAGGCGGGGGCCACGGTCGCGCTCCTGCTGGATCGCTCGGCCGAAGCGATCGCCGTCATTCTCGGCATCCTCAAAGCGGGCGCCGCGTACCTTCCGCTGGATGCAAGTCATCCCGCGGAGCGCCTGGCGTTCACCATCAACGACGCGAAGGCGGCCCTGGTCGTCGCCCCGGCCGGCATGCCGGCCTTGCCCGGCATCGACGCAGCAACGGTCACGGCCGCGCAGCTTGAAGCAAGCACATCGACCACTGCCCTGCCGTCGCAGGATGGGGAATCGCTCGCCTATGTGATGTACACGTCGGGCTCCACCGGCACCCCGAAGGGTGCGCAAATCATGCACCGTTCGATCATCCGCCTGGTGCGCGACGTGAGCTATGTCCAATTCGGCGATGCGCCGCGGCTGCTGCATGCCGCCCCGCTCGGCTTCGATGCATCGACGCTGGAAATATGGGGTGCGCTGCTCAATGGCGGCACCTGCATCGTGCACGCCGAGCGCATACCTACCGGCTGCGGCCTGAACCGCACCATCCAGCGGCATGACGCGCACATCGCGTGGCTCACCGCGGCCTTGTTCAACGCCATCGTCGATGACGATGCCAGCCGCCTGCGTGGACTGCGGCAACTCCTGATTGGCGGCGAGGCCTTGTCGGTACCGCATGTACTCAAGGCGTACGCCGCGCTGCCCGACGTGGCCATCATCAACGGCTACGGCCCCACCGAATGCACCACGTTTTCCGCCACCTACCCGATACCCCGCGCGTTCGATGCGCAGGCGCGCTCCGTACCCATCGGCAGCCCCATCGCCGATACCAGCTTGCACGTGCTCAATGCACAGGGCGAGCTGGTTCCCGTCGGCGTCGCCGGTGAGCTGTATATCGGCGGCATCGGACTGGCGCGCGGCTATCTGGAACGCCCGGAGCTGACCGCGGAGCGTTTCGTGCCTGATCCGTTTGGTGCGCCCGGTGATCGCCTCTACCGCACCGGCGACCTGGTGCGCTGGTTGCCGCAAGGCGTGGTGGAATTCCTTGGCCGTGCCGACAACCAGGTCAAGATTCGCGGCTTCCGCATCGAGCTCGGTGAGATCGAAGCCGCCTTGCAACGCACGCCTGGTGTGCGTGCCGGCGCCGTGCTGGCGCGCGAGGATCGGCCGGGTCAGAAGCGCCTGGTGGCGTACTACGTCGCCGCTGACGCCGCCGTTACCGCGCGCCACCTGCGCGAACAACTCGCGCGCAACCTGCCCGAGTTCATGGTGCCGGCCATTTATCTGCGGCTGGAGCGCTTCCCCGTAACCCCGAATGGCAAGCTCGATCGCCGCGCGCTGCCAGCGCCCGACGGTAGCCGCCCCGAATTGGCCGACGCCTACCTGCCCGCTGTCGGTCCGCTGGAACAACAGCTTTGCCAGCTTTTTGCCGACCTGCTTGGCCTGGACCAGGTCGGGCGCCACGACAACTTCTTCGATCTCGGCGGCAATTCGCTGCTGGCCGTACGTACATTGGCGCGCATCCACGCCGAACTTTCGGATCGGCCCACGGTTGCCGCCTTCTTCGGTGATCCCACGCCCGCCGCCCTGGCTGCGCTGGTCGAAGGTCGCGACACCCGCTCTGCGCTCGCCTCGCGCATTGCTCGCGGCCGTCATCCGGACAGTGGCGAACCGATCGCCATCATCGCCATGGCCGGTCGCTTCCCCGGTGCGGGCGACGTGGAGACGTTCTGGCAAAACCTCTGCGACGGCCGCGAGTCGATCACCTATTTCAGCGCCGACCAGCTCGATCCTGGCGTACCCGCGGCCGATCGCAATGATCCCGCCTACGTCGCTGCGCGCGGCGTGATCGACGGTGTCGAGGACTTCGACGCGCCCTTCTTCGGCATGTCGCCGCGCGAGGCCGAGCTGACCGATCCGCAGCAACGCATCTTCCTCGAACTGTGCTGGGAATGCATGGAGCGCGGCGGTTACGTGCCCGACGCGCACGAGGTGCCAGTCGGCATGTTTGGCGGCATGCACAACGCCACCTACTTCCAGCGCCATCTGAGCAGCCGGCCCGACCTGATCGAGAAGCTGGGTGCGTTCCAGGTGATGCTCGGCAACGAGAAGGACTACCTGGCCACGCGCGTCGCGCACAAGCTCAATCTGACCGGCCCGGCGATCAGCATGAACACCGCCTGCTCGACCTCGCTGGTGGCAATCTGCCAGGCCACGGCTGCGCTGCGCGCAGGGCAATGCGACATGGCGCTGGCCGGCGGCTCGTCCATCACCTGTCCGCCGCGCAGTGGCTATCTCTCGCAGGAAGGCTCGATGTTGTCGCCGGATGGGCACACCCGCACGTTCGACGCTGACGCCAAGGGCACAGTGTTCAGCGACGGCTCCGCGGTCCTTCTGCTAAAGCGCCTTAGCGACGCCGAGCGTGACGGCGACGACATCATCGCGCTGGTGCGCGGTATCGCCATCAACAACGATGGCGGCCTCAAGGCCAGCTTCACCGCGCCCAGCAGTGCCGGCCAGGCCGCGGTGATCACCATGGCGCTGGCCGATGCCGGTGTCGACGCGCGCTCGATCTCGTATGTGGAAGCCCATGGCACGGCGACACCCCTGGGCGACCCCATCGAGATCGAAGGGCTTACCGCAGCCTTCCGCCAAAGCACCGACGAACGCGGCTTCTGTGCGATCGGCTCGGTCAAAAGCAACGTGGGGCACCTGGTCATGGCCGCGGGCGCGACCGGCGTCATCAAGACCGCGCTGTCACTGCACGAGCGCGTCCTGCCGCCTTCGCTACATTTTCGCGCTACCAATCCCAAGGTCGACTTCGCCGGCTCGCCGTTCGTGGTGAACGACACGCTGCGCAACTGGCCAAGCAGCGGCGCACCGCTGCGTGCCGGCGTCAGTTCGTTCGGCGTGGGCGGCACCAATGCGCATGTGATCCTGGAAGAAGCACCGCTCGTGCTCCCCTCGGAAGCGGCCGATGGCCCGCAATTGCTGCTGCTTTCGGCGCGTTCCGCCAGCGCGGTCGCGCATGCCGCCACCCGCCTGGGCGAACACCTCGCGACGCATCCGGGCGCCAACCTCGCCGATGTCGCCCACACCTTGCTGCACGGACGCAAGGCTTTCCAGCAGCGCCTGCACGTCGTCGCCAACCCCGCCGAGGACGTCGTCGCCCGGCTGCAACAGGCGGCCTCCGCCTCCCCGCGCGCGGCATCCAGCCAGCCTCCTGGCGTGGTCTTCATGTTCCCCGGCCAGGGCTCGCAATACGCCGGCATGGGCCGCGCGCTGTACGACACCGAGCCGGCGTTTCGTGCCGCCATCGACGAATGTGCGCAGGCGCTGCGTGACGAACTTCCGTTTGATCTGCGCGAACGGCTGTTCGCCGATGATGCAGATGCGCTGCGCGAAACCTCGCTGACCCAGCCGGCGACGTTCGCCATCGAATACGCGCTGGCGAAACTCTGGATGAGCATGGAGGTTCGTCCGGTCGCCATGATCGGCCACAGCGTCGGCGAATTCGTGGCTGCGGTGCTGGCCGACGTGATGAGCCTCGCCGACGGCGCACGCCTGGTGGCGCGCCGCGGCCGACTGATGCAGGCACTGCCGCCTGGATCGATGCTTTCCGTGCGCATGGATGCCGCACAGTTGGTTCAGCGACTGCCGGCCGCCTTGCAGATGGCCGCCGAAAACGCGCCGAACGCCTGCGTGGTCAGCGGCAACACCGACGACATCGAGCGCTTCCGCGCCGCGCTGGAAGCCGACAGCATTGCCTGCCGCCTGCTGCAGACCTCGCACGCCTTCCACTCGGCGATGATGGAACCGGCGCTGGAACCGTTTCGGCAGGAAGTGGCCAAGGTGTCGCTGTCGGCACCGCGCATCCCTATCGTCTCCACGCTGACCGGCGACGCACTCGGCGACGATGACGCGAGGTCGTTCGAGTACTGGACGCGGCATCTTCGCGGCACGGTGCGCTTCTCGTCAGCCCTGCTGACCCAGCTGGCACAGCCGCAGCAGGTGCTGCTCGAAATTGGGCCACGCACGGCGCTGACCACGCTCGCGCGGCAACATCCGCAGAGCCGCGCGCATTTGGTCGTGCCCTCGCTCGCCGACGCGCCCGACAACGAGCGCAGCGCGTGGCTCGATGCCATGGGCCAGCTGTGGTGCGCTGGTGCCGTCGTCGACGTAGCCAAGCTCGACCGTCGACAGCGCCGCCTGCGCGTGCGCCTGCCGACTTATCCGTTTGAGCGCAAACGCCATTGGGTTGATGCGGGGACCGCCGCAGCGACCGCCATGACGACACCTGTGGCCGTCGAACCTGCCGTAGCGAACGTCATTCCACTGTTCACCACGCCACTTGCACCTGCCGCGGAGAGTTCCATGGATGTCAACCTCACCGGCGCGATGGCCGGCTCTGCACGCCACACCCGCCTTATCGGCCAGCTCACCGAGTTGTTCGAGGACGTGTCGGGCACCGAGCTGCAGGGTGCCGACCCGACCTCAGGCTTTGTCGAGCTCGGTCTGGATTCGCTGGCTCTCACCCAGGTTGCCCTGCAATTGCAGAAAACCTTCGCGCTCAAGATCACGTTCCGCGAATTGATGGAGTCGTTTTCCACCTTCGAGCGTCTCGCCATGCATATCGATCAATTGTTGCCGCCGGATACCAGCGCACCGGCCGTGCCCTTGCCTGCGGCAGCTGCCGCCACCGTCATCGCCGCACCGGCCGCCATGGGCATCCAGGCAGTGGCAAGCGGCAACGTGATGCAGGACGTGATACAGCAGCAGATGCTGATCATGCAGCAGCAACTCGCGCTGCTCGCTGCCGCCGCCTCTGGCGCACCCATGGCGGCGGCAGCCGTCGCCGCGCCCCTGCCCGCGTCCCTGCCGGCGCAAACCGTGGTGGCAGTTGCACCGTCCGGCACGCCGGCGGCGCAGACCAGGCCGGCCGTGGCACCCGTCCAGGACGAAGACGCTGCGCTCGCGCA
>DASXNR010000165.1:0-13933 GCA_036494925.1 Acetobacteraceae bacterium | reverse complement strand
CAGATCAGGACATTGTGTCATAGCCGGCCTCCAGACGGTTGGAACGAGCCAATCGATTCGACGGGTGCGCCATGGGATGCCGCCGAGAACGTCTGATAGAGCGCCTGACGTGGCATGTCCTGTCCACCGAATGATTACCTGCGTTGGGTTATATCCACGAGACAGACACTCTGGAGTTCGATCCGCCCGCGATAGTCCAGAATTTGGACCTTCCCTGGCCGCCAGGAAGCCGTATGGTGTGCCGGCGACATCAGAGAGGCTGGGCCATGATGCACTACCATCTGTTCTGCCCGCTCGCCAAGGCTGCGGAGATCGTTGCTGAGCGGTGGACACCCTTGGTGGTTCAAGAGCTGCGAGGAGGAAGCTCCCGCTTCAATGAAATCCGCCGCGGTATACCGCTGATTTCGCGGACCCTGCTATCGAGACGCTTGAAGGAGTTGGAACGTATTGGCATCGTCGAGCGTCGAGGTAGCGGCGAGCATGCGTCCGGATGGCACCTCACCGAGGCAGGGATGGCGCTGGGGCCAACGCTCGACAGGCTCAGCGAGTGGGGCCTGGAATATGCCCAGAACCCGCTTGAAGAGGGCGATCTGGATGTTACTGTCCTGGTATGGAACATTCACAAGCGCGTCGATCCCGCGGCATTTCCCGGCGGCCGTACCACGGTGCGGTTCGAATTTCCCGACGCCGCGGAAGGCAAGAAATTATGGTGGCTGGTGAATGACAAAGGCATCGTCGATCTCTGCCCCTTCGATCCGGGTTTCCCCGTGGATCTTTACATAATGACAGACATTCGCACGATGATATCCATCTGGTTCGGCCGGATGACATGGGACGGCGGTATTCGGTCCGGCGCGGTCGAAATAATCGGCTCTCGTCGGTTGAGGGAGCGGATGCGTTCCTGGCTCCTCTTGGCCCCGATCCGAGCGATAAACAACGATATAGCGCAAGACAGGCCGGCGACGCAGCGTGTTGCCGAGCCGGTCGGGGCGGGGCGAAGTGGGGTCAGCACGGCGCTGTAGCGGTCGCCAAAGGCGACTGTCTGGCGCTTTCCCGCACCTCGCCTTCGCTTCACCAGTGCATCGGTTGTCCAAGCTCCTCCAGCACACGGCGACGCAGTTCCATGAAGCCGGCACTGCCGCGATGCCGCGGATGCGGTAGATCGACCTTGACGTCGGCCAGGATGCGCGCCGGCCTTTGGCTCAGTACAAGCACACGCCCAGCCAGGTATAACGCTTCCTCGACGTCGTGAGTCACCAGGAACGCGGTGAACCGTTCACGCTGCCAGAGGGCGATCAGCTCGTCCTGCATTGCAGAGCGTGTCAAGCTGTCCAAATTGGCCAGCGGCTCGTCCATCAGCAACACATCCGGATCGTTCACGAGAGCCCGGGCCAGTGACGCACGCTGTGCCATGCCGCCGGAAAGCTGATGAGGATAGGCGTGCTGGAAGCCATCAAGCCCGACCTGGCGGAGCACATCATCGATGCGTCCACTCCGCGTCCGCATCAGACCGCGCGCTTCCAGCCCCAACGCCACGTTCTGCCGTACCGTGCGCCATGGATAAAGCGTCGGATCCTGGAACACCAGGATGCGGGAGGGATCGGGGTCACCGATCTGTCTCTGATCCATGATGATGGCGCCCGCACGCGGTTGCTCCAGCCCGGCGATCAGCCGCAGCAAGGTCGACTTCCCGCAGCCGCTGGGTCCGAGCAGTGCAACAAAGTCGCCCGGGCCAGTGAAGAGGTCGATCTCATCGAGTACGGGCAGCTGGCGTCCATGCAGCTCGAATGCATGGCATACCTTCATCAACCGGATCGGTGCGCCGCAGCCGCCGGACACGGCTACCAACGTAACAATCCCTTTTGCCAGGACAGCAGCCGGTCTCGCAGTCGGAACAGCAGCGTGATCAGGCCACTGCACATCAGCGCCATCACGATCAGCGCGGCATACATATTGGAATACGCCGCCCAACCCTGTGCCCAGCTCAGGTACCAGCCAAGACCAGCCCTCACGCCCATCATTTCCGCCACGACCAGCACCGCGAACGACGCGCCGAGACCCATGAAGAGCCCGACGAACACTGAGGGCATCGCGGCGGGAATGGCGACCCTCAGGATCAGAAAGACCGGGCCGGCGCCAAGCGTTCGCGCGACGTCATAGTAGGCGGCATTGACGCCCGCGACGCCGGACCAGGTCAACACGGCAACCGGGAACCCGGTGGCCAACGCGATCAGAAATACACCGGCGCTCCAGCTCGACGGCAATACGAAGAACGCCAGCGGCAGCCATGCTGTCGCTGGCAAAGGACCAACGAATCGAAGCACTGGATGCAGCCAGTAGCCAATGGTGCGTGACCACCCGATCGCCAGGCCAGTGAGAAACCCGAGCAGCGCCCCCACCAGATATCCACTGATCAACAGCATGAAAGAACGCAGGGTACATTCCACGAGGCGTGGCCAGTCTTCCATATAGACCGCGAGCAGGGACTGCGGTGCGGCGAAGAACGGCCGCGGCAGCAGATTGAGCTTCGCGGATGCGAGCTCCCAGAATCCGAGTAACAATGCCAGTGCGATCAGCCACGGACCTCCGCGAAACCGTTCCGGAAATTTGGCAAAAAGGCTGACGACGCTCGCCCCGAGCAACGCGACGCCGATCGCGGCCGCACAACCCGCGAGCAGTGCCGTCGGTCCTACGTCGCCCGCGTCGGGCCATTGCTTCGTGAACCAGGCGGCCGTCAGCCACGCGATCGCGGCAAGGATGCCGCACCACCAGGTCCGGTGGCGCGGTAGTTGCCGTACTGCATCCGAGACCGGTTTGCGCGCGGCCTCGGAATTCCGCGCCAGCGCCAACATATCAGGTGGTGAGGACGTCGACGCAGACCCGGGCAGCGAGCTCCGCCGGATCGGTGCTCGGCCGCAATACCGACGCCTGCTTGAGGTCCGCTGCGAACAGAGTGATCTCCCGCGTCAGCGCAACGCCCACCGGGTGGTGATGATGGGTATGGCTGCGCAGCATCGCCGCCAACTGCTCCTTGGTGCCCACCTTGCTGAGGCCGGCGAAGATCGCCGCAGCCCCTTCAGGGTTCTCGGCCACCCATTCCTGCGCCTCCATCAGTGCCGCGGTGATCGCGGCGGCGACCGGACGCTCATCGCGAATCAGGCTGCCTCGTATCGCCAACAGGCAGCAGCCGCGGTCTGCATACTCGTCCGACAGATTGTTGGTCACCTCCACCAGATGATCGCGGTCGCGGATGATCGAGGCGATCGGATCGGTACTCGAAAATGCCTGAATTTCGCCCTTCTGCAAGGCGACGCCGAGTAAATCCGGCGGATACACCCGCCATTCGATATCCCTTACCGGATCGATGCCTCGCTTCGATGCAACAACCGACAGGAAGATTTTGTCCGGACTCCCCATGTTGAAAGTCCAGACAGTCTTGCCCTTCAGTTCGGCAACACTTGTTATGCCCGACCCCTTGGCGGTGAGCAGTCGAATGCATCCGCCATGCACTCCCGCGGTCAACTTTACATCGAACCCTTGTTCGAGCGGCTTCAGCCAAATCCAGGCCATGCCATAGCCCGCATCGACTTTGCCGCTCGCCAATGCCTCCAGAATCTGGTCGGCCGTGCCCGCAACGTTGACCATTTCTACCTTGATATTGCGCTTGGCGAACAAGCCGAGTTGCTCCGCGACGGGCACCCCCACGGTGCATATCGCGACGGAGTTCCACATTATTTTGACTTCGCGTGGCGTGGCGCCTGGCGCGATCATGGATGTGTCCGCCACCACCCGGCAAATCGGCTGATTAAGCGCATCCTGCAACGACCAACGGGCGGCCCGCATCGGGGCAGGCGCCATCCCCCCTAAGGGAACGGCAAGGCCCGTTGCGGCCAGGCCCAGGAAGGCACGGCGTCCAGTAGCGGTGCGGTGACCTTGTCGGATGACCTCACTCATCTTCTTCCCCCCTGTGCCAGCGTTGCGTGGTCGAGACGCACATTACTGAGGGCGGATGTTCGCGATCCAGTATCGAAACTGGACCGCGAGCGGTATTATATCCAAGACCATCGGCTTGCGGCATTCGGCACTAAATTGCGTATTCTGGCGGGTTTAGCGCCGGTCATTCGCTTCAACCCGGTGGGGCGGGCGGCCAGAAAATTCGCCTGCTCGCGGAAACGTGAGCGCCGCGTCGCGCTCGCGCACCACGATCGCCTGCTCCAACCGCCGCGGGCTTGCCGTCCTTGTTCCAACGGAACCGCATTTTTCGTCGGGCGATCGAAGTACAGGTCGCGGCTGACGTGGTAGGCCACGGGGCAGGTGGCCCAGCGCTCACCCGTCAATACGGGCGCGGCGTTCCTTCTCGAGCAGCGCGCGCTTGCGCGGCACGCCCCAGCGATAGCCGGTGAGGCTGCCGTCGCTGCCAATCACACGGTGGCACGGCACCGCCAGCGACACCGGGTTCCGCGCGCAGGAACGTGCCACGGCACGTACCGCGCCCGGATCGCCCACCATGCGCGCCAGCTCGCCATAGGTCCGGGTCTCGCCCGGCGGAATCCGGCAGAGCGTGCGCCATACCCGCTGCTGGAACGCGGTGCCGCGCAGATCGAGCGGCAGGTCGAGCGATTGCTTCGGCTCCTCGAGGAAGTCGAGCACCGCGCGCACCGCCGCGGCCAACGCGGCATCGTCGGCCACGATGCGTGCCTTCGGAAAGCGTTGGCGCAGGTCACCGAGCAGCGCCTCGTCCGGTTCGGCGAAGCCGATAAAGCAGACGCCGCGGTCGGTGGCGCCGACCAGCAGGCGGCCGAACGGACAGTCGGCGAACGCCGTGCGGATCACCTCCCCTTCCCCGCCCCGCCGCAGCGCGCCGGGCGTCATGCCCAGCAGCTCGCCGGTCTTTTCGTAAACCCGGCTCTCCGAGCCGTACCCCGCATCGGCCACCGCGTCGGCCACCCGCGCACCGCCCGCCAGCGCCTGATGCAGGCGCCTGGCGCGCACGCCCTCGGCATAGCTGCGCGGCGTCAGGCCGGTGTGATCGCGGAACATGCGCAGAAAGTGGAACCGCGAATACCCCGAGCGCGCCGCCAGCGTGTCCAGCGACGGGATGTCCTCGGACGCCTCGATGAACGCGCTGGCGTCCTGGACCACCGCCTGGGCGATCCGCGCCCGCTCGCCTTTCGGATCGCAGCGCTTGCAGGCGCGGAAACCGGCCGCCTCCGCCTCGGCGCAGGTGCGGAAGTAGCGCACATTCTTGCGCAGCGGGCGCGGCGACGGGCAGCCGGGCTTGCAGAACACGCCCATGGTGGTGACGGCGTAGAGGAAGTCTCCGGGCTCACGGCGGATGACCTGGTCCCAGAGCTGATCGTCCGGCAGACGATCGATCACATGTGTGTCTTTCATGCCGCTATACTGGGGATCGGCCCGGCGCGCCGCCATCCGTGCATTGCGGTCAGTAGGCAGGGCGGTCGGTAGGCGGGGCGGTGAGCAGGCGGGCGCGAACGCCCGCCGGTGCGTCAGCCGTTCACCTGCTGCATCAGCTTGGTCCACCGGTCGATGATCGGCAGCACCTTGTCCGACTTCTCGGGCGGAAACATCGGCACCACCCGCGCCACGCCGGCATCCCTCAGGCGCTTGAGGCGATCTAGGTCCTCGGCAAGCCCGAACGACGTCACCTCGATCGCTGCGGGATCGCGGCCCGCGTCGCGCGCCATCTCGTGGAACTCGGGAAGCTGGGCGAGCAGGTCGCCGCGCGCTGTCGGAATCCAGCCGTCGCCATAGCGGATGGCGCGCCGGGCGCCGTGTGGGAAGGCGCCCCCGACGTGGATCGGCGGATGCGGCTTCTGCACCGGCTTCGGCCAGGCCATCATCGGGTCGAAGTTGACGAACTCGCCGTGGTACTCGGCCTTCGGCTTGGTCCAGATTTCCTGCATCGCCTCGACGCTCTCGCGCATCCGCTTGAAGCGGCTGGCGTAGACCGTGCCGTGGTTCTCCATCTCGTCCTGGTTCCAGCCGCCGCCGATGCCGAACAGGAAGCGGCCCTGGCTCACCTGGTCGATCGAGGCCACGAGCTTCGCGGTCTGGATCGTGTCGCGCTGCTGCACCAGCAGCACGCCGGTGCCGAGCTTGATCGTCTTGGTCGCGCATCCGGCGGCGGTGAGGACCACGAACGGGTCCATGGCATCGGCGTACTGCTTGGGCAGCTCGCCGCCGCCCGGGAACGGCGTCTTGCGCGACAGCGGGATATGCGAATGCTCGGGCGCCCAGACACTGTCGTAGCCGCGCTCCTCCAGTGCGACCGCCAGCTCGGGCGCCGTCATGGAGTATTCGGTGAAGAACATTGCACCGCCGAATTTCATCTCGTCCCCCGTCTGTTGGCATGAACAACCGAGCTTAGGGCGTCGCGGCTGCTCCGGCTATGGTGACCGCGGAATGCCCGCCGAACTCCACGATGAAAAAAGCGCGCGCAATTGCAATCAAAGCAGTTGTTGCGTGGCAGATCCTTGTCGGCAATCGACACCACCGGGTGCCACTTGCCACCGCAACGGTCAGTTGCCACAATTCGCCCTGTTTGGGGGAATCGTACATGCGCATCATGGTGTCCGCCGTTCTCGCGACCGGCCTGTTGTCCGCCGGGATCGCCGCCGCAGCGCCATGCGCGAAGCCCGCCGATGTAACGGCCCTCGAGGTCGCCAGCCTCAAAAGCAAACTGATGGTGACGGCGCTCACCTGCAACGAGCAGGCCCGCTACAACAGCTTCGTGCAGCGGTTCCGCTCCGACCTGATGACGCATGAACACGCGCTGCATGCCTATTTCGTCCGCTTGTTCGGCGGCCGCGCGCAGCACGAGCACGACGACTACATCACCAGCCTGGCGAACACCCAGTCGGAGAACGGGATCAGGCAGGGCACGCTGTTCTGCCAGCGGAATATCGGCATCTTCACCGAGGTTCTGGCGCTGACCAAGGGAGCGGACCTTCCAGCCTACGCCGCCAGCAAGCAATTGGCGCAGCCGACCGAGATTGTCGCGTGTTCCGACACGACCCGGACCGCACAGGCCGCCACCAACCACCGTTAGCCAACGATCCCCGCGCCGTGGCAGGATCGGCGCCGCATGCATCAGCTTCTGCTTCTGCGCCATGCCAAGTCGTCCTGGGACGACGCGAAACTGGCCGATCTCGATCGTCCGCTGAACAAGCGGGGACGCCGCACGGCCGGTGCCATGCGCCAGGCGATGCTTGATCTCGGACTGGCGCCCGATGTGGTGCTGGTTTCGCCGTCCCGTCGAACGCAGGAAACGCTCGCGGCGCTCGAACCGTGGGACGACACTCCGCTGGTGGAGCATGTGGCTACGCTCTACCTGGCGACCGCCCCGCAGTTGCTTGCCATCCTGCGCGAGGTCAACGAGACCGTGCGCAGCGTGATGCTGATCGGGCACAATCCCGGCATGCACGAACTGGCCGTGCTGCTGACCGGCGCATCCGCCGCCAGCGAGCCGACCAGCCGGATGGCCACCGGTTTTCCCACCGCGGCGCTGGCCGAGTTCTCGATTGCCACCCAGTGGCGACAGCTCGATGCCGCCGGCACCAGGCTGGTGCGTTTCCTGACGCCACGGGACCTGCCGGAGACGGCGATCTGAGCGCATGGAGCTGGAGCTTGGCCTCGATCCGGATGATGCGGCGCGCCTGAGTCGGTTGGCGCTGCTTGCGCCGCTCAAAAGCGGCCGGGCGCGCAGCCGGGCGGTGCGAATCATATGGCACGACAGTCCGGATAGGGCGCTGGCGCAACAGGGCCTGGCACTGGCCGAGCAGCGCCCGCTGTGGCGGCTGGAGCAGCTGCACCCGGGGACCGAGCATTGGCCGCCCGGTGCCCCTGCCCCGCTGCTCGGGAGCGGCCGGACCGCGGCAGCGCTCGGCCAGACGCTGCCGGATCCGCTGGTGCCGCTGGCGGTGTTCGACGGCCGCGCGTCGAGCCAGGGCCTGGCGATGGAGCAGGGTCCGGTCGGCATGACCCTGCTGAACGGTGCGGTTCGGACGCTCACCGGCGATCGCCGCATCAGCCGGTTGCGCCTCGAGGGTGCGCCGGAACCGGTGCAGTCACTTGCGATCTCGCTGGCCGGCGAACTTCGCCTCGCGGTGCCGCGTGCCGGTTTGGCTGCCGAGGCGTTGGCGGCTGCGGCTGGCGCGGCGCTGGTCCCGCGGCGGGAGGGTGCGCCCGAGCTGCCCTCTGGGCTGTCGGTGGCCGACGCGTTCGCCTATGCGGTCGGTCACCTGTGCGACGTGATCCTGTATTTCGCCCCGCCGGCGGCGGCCGGAACCGACGGCCCGGAACCGGTGCACCAGATGCGCGTCGCGGTCCGCCGTCTGCGCTCCGCGATCAAGGTGTTTCGCCACGCCGTGCAGGGCTCGGCGGTGGACGCGGCCGACGCCGGCCTGAAGGCGCTCGCCGCGAAGCTGGGGCCGACGCGCGACTGGGACGTGTTCGTGACCGAGACGGTCGCCGGAGTGGCCGCCGCGTTCCCCGCCGAACCGCGCCTCGAGCGTCTGCTGTCGGCGGCCGAGCGACGCCGGCGCGCCTGCCACGACGAACTGCGCGACTTCCTGAGCGGCGCCGACTTCCGCCGCATTGGGATCGAGCTTGCCTGCCTCGCCGGCGAGCAGGGCCAGCCCGCGATGGTCGGCGTCGGCGAGCCGGCCGAGCCAATGGTCGCGCTCGAGGATTTCGCCGCCCGGGTGTTGCATAAGCGGCGCAAAAAGCTGATCGCGGTCGACGATGACCTGGCCGCCCTGGAGCCGCCGGCGCTGCATGGGATCCGCCTGCATGCCAAGCGGCTGCGCTACGCGGCGGAGATCTTCGCGCCGCTGTATCCCGGCAAGGCGACCCATCGATTTATTCGCGGACTGAGCCGGTTGCAGGATCGGCTTGGCACCTTCAACGACGCCGCGGTGGCTGCCGGACTGGTCGCCGAACTGACCGGCAGCCACGCGTTCGCCACCGGCCTCGTCCTGGGCTTCGTCGGCGCGCACAGCGGCGGCACCCGCCAGCAGATCGACAAGGCATGGCAGAAATTCCAACGTCTGAAGCCGTTCTGGGAGTGACAGGCGGGGATCAGGGTCCGGGCCAGGCGTCGGACCAGCGATCGGCATGCGCCACCTCAGAGAGCGGACGGCGAGATACCGGGCCGTAGCGGCCGATTGGCCAGCCGATCGGCATCAGCGCGAAGGTGTCCACCTCGGCAGGGATGCCGAGCACCGCCTTGAACTCCGCCTCGATGCGCAGGTGATTGGTGGTGATCACGGTGCCCAGCCCGAGCGCGCGGCAGGCCAGAATGACGTTCTGCACCGCCGGATAGATGCTGGCGCCGCGGATGCGGTCGAGATAGACGCGCTCGGCGTCGTAGTGGTCGCGCCAGGCGGGGTCCAGCGCGTCGCGCGCCGGCAGGTCGCGCTGATGCAGGCAGGGGACCAGCAGCACCGGCGCGTCGCCCATGTGGTCCCACAGATGGGCGCCGGCGGTCAGCATGCGCTGCCACTGTTCATCGGTCAGGTGGGCGGGACGGCTGCGCGCCCGATACACCGCCTCGGCGATGTCGGATGCCTTGCGATACAGCGCGCCCACGCGCCGTCGCCGCTCGGCGTCGCGCACCACGACGAAGTGCCAGTTCTGAGCGTTGCCGGCCGAGGGGGCGCGGATGGCAGCGTCGAGTACGCGGGTGATCAGCGCCTCCGGCACCGGGTCGGGTTTCAGGCGGCGCTGGGCACGGGCGGTGTGGATCGCCTCGAACAGCTCGATCGCGGGCGGAACGGCATCGGACATCGGGACCTCTCATTGCAACCTCGGCCATTTCATCCGACGCTCCCGCCAAAGCCCGCATCGAAGGGCCAGCCAAGGGAGGCTCGCATGAAGACCAACTTCAGCCGCGTCATGGCGACCATGGCACTGCGCTTCCGGGACAATCTCGCCATTGTCAATGTGGAGCGCGACCGGCGCTACACCTACGCCGAGTATCACCGTCTCACCAACCGCATCGCCCACATGATGCGGCATGCGCTCGGGCTTGGCGCGGGCGACACGGTGCTGCTGATCCTGGAGAACGACAATCTCAGCCTGCTGCATTTTCCGGCGATCTACAAACAAACGGCGACCTTCGTGTTCAGCAACCTGCGCGACAGCCCGGAGGAGCAGGCGCGCCAGATCGACCACGTCAAACCGAAGCTGGTGTTCATCGAGAGCCGTCTGGTCGCGTCGTATCGCGACATGCTTGCCGGCCGCGGCTGCAAGGTGGTGGCGATGGATCGCTCGCCCGATCTGCCGGCCGACGTGCCATGTTTCTGGGACCTGGTGGAAGCGGCATCCGACGCGGACAACGATGTCGAGCTCGACGTGCACGAGCACATCGCCATCCTGCGCTTCACCGGCGGCACCACCGCGCTGGGCAAGTGCGCGATGTATTCGATCGACCACTTCCTGGCGATGCGCGACAGCTTCTATCTCATCACCGATCTCGCCTACGACGAGGACACGAAATACCTGGCGTTCACGCCGATGTCGCATGCCAGCCTGATGCCGTTCGTCGCGACGTTCTTTTGCGGCGGTGCGACCTATACGCTGAACACGCCGGATCTCACCCAATGGTGCGAGACCGTGCAGCGCGAGCGTATCACGCAATCGCTGATGGTGCCGACCTTGCTGTACCGGCTGCTGGACATGAACAGCAGCAAGACCTTCGACCTGTCGTCGCTACGCACGATGATCTACGGCGCGGCGCCGATCGCGCCGGCCGCGGTGGAACGGCTGGTGGCGGAGTTCGGGCAGATCTTCGTGCAGCTCTACGGGGCGAGCGAATCCATCATGTTCGTTTCGGCGCTGCGCAAGCACGAGCATCGCTCCGATACCGAGGCGGCGCGTGCCCGGCTTGCCTCCGCCGGCCGCGTCTCGGCGGGGGTGGAGCTGGTGATCGCCGACCTCGATGGCGGCCCGCTGCCTGCCGGGCAGACCGGCGAGATCTGGCTGCGCACGCGCGCGACGATCGCCGGCTATTACCACAATCCTGAGGCCACCGCGGCAGAGTTCGAGAACGGCTACTGGAAGTCCGGCGATGTCGGTTACGTAGACGACAACGGCTATCTGTTCATCGTCGACCGCAAGAAGGACATGATCATCACCGGCGGCTTCAACGTCTATGCGATCGAGGTCGAGGGCGCGCTGGTCGAGCACCCGGCGGTGCTGATGTCGGCCGTGGTGGGCGTGCCGCATCCGGATTGGGGCGAGGCGGTGCACGCCGAGATCATGCTGCGCGACGGCGCGACCGCGACGGAGGAGGAACTGATCGCCCACGCGAAGCAGCGGCTCGGCAGCTACAAGGCGCCCAAGACGGTCACGTTCGTGCGTGAGCTGCCGCTGTCGCCGGTCGGCAAGGTGCTGCGCCGCCAGGTTCGCCAGCGTTATTGGGTCGGGCGCGACCGGCAGGTGTAGAGGGCGAAAAGCAAGCAAGTCGGACACGGAGTTTCACAAAGTGCACGCGGAGTTGCACGGATAAGGTGTTTTGCGCTTCGCGCGTAGCGCAAATTATATTCTTTTCTCTGTGCAACTCCGTGTGCACTCTGTGTAACTCCGTGTCAGACTTGCTTCTTGCTCATGCAACGGCACGGATCGGATACCGGAATTTGGCCGCATCAGGTGGTTTGTGCCATCCTACGCGCGAAGGGGTTCAAGGAGCAGCTTGCCATGCCGGACAACACCGCCGCGTTCGACCTTCTCGCCGGCGTCCGCATCGTCGATTTCACCCAGTTCGAGGCCGGACCATCCTGCACCGAGGCGCTCGCCTGGCTCGGCGCCGAGGTGGTGAAGATCGAGAACCCGAAGATGGGCGACCCTGGCCGGCGGCTGCGCCCCGGGCAGCCGGACAACGACCCCTATTACTTCCACGTGTTCAACGCGAACAAGAAGTCGATCACGCTCAACCTGAAATCGCCGCGCGGCCTCGCGCTGGTGAAGGACATGCTACAAAAAGCCGATGTGTGCGTGGAGAACTACGCGCCCGGCACCATCGAGCGGCTCGGTCTCGGCTACGACGTGGTGTGCGACCTCAACCCGCGGATCATCTACGCGCAGGTAAAGGGCTTCGGCGAAGGCAGCCCGTTCGAGCACAACCTCGCCTTCGACATGATCGCGCAGGCCTGCGGCGGCACGTTCAGCGTGACCGGCGCGCCCGATGGTCCGCCGACGCGCCCCGGCATCTCGCTGGGCGACACCGGCACCGGTATGCTGATGGCGATCACCATCCTGGGCGCGCTGCGCAAGCGCGACGCGACCGGCCAGGGCAGCCGGCTCCAGGTGGCGATGCAGGACGCCATCATGCACTACATGCGGATCAACTTCGCCACCCAGGGGCTGACCGGCAAGCCGGCGCAGCGCGGCGGCGACAAGGTGCCGGGGGTCAACAACGCGCCGATGGGCCTGTATCCATGCCAGCCGGGCGGGCCGAACGACTACGTCTACCTGATGACCAGCCGCGCCAATCCCGAGCACTGGGACCGGCTGCTGAAGCTGATCGGCCGTGAGGACCTGATCGGCGATGCGCGCTACGCCACGCCGGCTGACCGTGTGGAACGCGAGCCGGAGGTCGATGCGATCATCGCCGCCTGGACCCGCCACCACACCAAGCAGGACGCGATGCGGATGATCGGCGACGCCGGCATCCCGGCGGGTGCGGTGCTCGACACGATGGAGTTGCAGAACGACCCGAGCTTCGAGCAGCGCGGCATCATGCAGGTGATGCGCCACAAGGTGCACGGCGACTTCAAGATGCCGGCCTGGCCGGTGCGCGTGGACGGCAGGCCTTCGCGGGTGGTGCCCTCGCCGGTGCTGGGCGAACACACCGACGAGGTGCTGGGGACCTGGCTTGGACTGGGCGAAGCCGACGTGGCCGCGCTGCGGAGGGACGGCGCGCTGTAGCGGATGGTGGCGCGCAGCCTTGTCGATCAACCAGCCGCGCCGAATCTTTCGTTCCGGCTTCCCTCGCCTCGAGGCGAAGGGATTGGTGGTGCTGTTTGGCGTCGGCCTGATGGCCGCGGCCGGCGTATCGCTCGCCATGCTGCCGCGCCACGATGCCGTACCAGCGCCGCCTTCCGAGGAACTGCAGGCGCGGCCGGCCCAGGTTGCCGTGGTTGACGGCGCAACGCTGCGGCTGCGCGACCGTGTCGTGTTGTTGCAGGGCGTCGACCCGCCGCCGCGCGGCACCATCTGCGGGCCGCATGATGGTCCGGGTGAGGACTGCGCAGCCGCCGCGACCAACGCCCTTGCGGCACTGGTGCGTGACGCGCCGGTGGTCTGCCGGATCACCGGCGCGGACAACGTTGGCCGCCCGTACGCGATCTGTCAGGCAAGCGGCACCGAACTCAACCGTGCCGTGATCGCCGCCGGGTGGGGCCACGCCGACCAGGCCAATCCGGCGCTGCAGCAGGCGGAGGGCACGGCGCGAGCCGGGCGCCGGGGCGTATGGGCATCGGTTCGTTGGTGAGGCCGCTCGGAAATGTCGCTTCAAAATCGCGCCGTGCTGTGAAAGAAGATGTCACCCTGGCATCCCCAAGCGCAACGTAAGGCGCTGCCCGGGTCGATGTTTGCGCTCGCCGCAAGGGATTAACCGGAATCGGGTTAAGTAACGCTATTGCATTGCATCATAACGGTTTTTCATCGCTGACGCTTGCGCTAAGTGGCTGCTGGACGCTACCTGATTGCTGCGGCTAGGAGGAGCGCCATGGCAAACGCAGCCGAAACCAGGAAGCGCGGCGGCAAGGCGCGCGAGTCATCCGTCGACCGGCAACATCTGCTGAAAGCCTATCGCGACATGCTGCTGATCCGCCGCTTCGAGGAGAAGGCGGGCCAGCTTTACGGCATGGGGCTGATTGGCGGGTTCTGCCATCTCTACATCGGCCAGGAG
>DASXNR010000164.1:0-12130 GCA_036494925.1 Acetobacteraceae bacterium | reverse complement strand
CCTGAGCCGCTGCCAGCCGGGCATCCGTTCTGGCTGCATCCGCGCATCCTGATGACGCCGAATTGCGCGGGGACCGGCGATCCGGACAGCGCGGCGGAAGTGGTAGCGGAGAACATCCGGCGCGCGAAACGCGGCGAGCCTCTGCTGAACGAAGTCGATCGTGCGCGCGGCTACTAACCGGGGGCGCGCCGCTCGAGCCGCGCCCCGCCCGCGCCGGTCGCCCTGGTATCGCGCCATCACGAAACTCGGTTTGCGCGGCGTCGCGCTGTGCACGCACGTCGACGGGGTGGATCTGGATGATTCACGTTTCGCACCGGTCTTCGCTGCCGCCGAGAACCTCGGCGTGCCGGCGTTCCTGCATCCGCAGAACGCCGGCGACATTCGCCGCATCGATCGGTTTCCCGCCCGAAACCACGATCACGGCCACCCGGCTGATCGTCCGGGCCTGTTCGAACGACACCCGGTACCGAACGTCGTGCTCGCCCATGGCGGCGGATACCTGCCCTACCAACTCGGCCGCCTGGACCGCGCATACAAAGTGCGACCAGCGGAGTTCAATGACCTGCCGAAACCTCCAAGCTCCTATCTCCACAGCATTTACTGCGACAGCCTGACCCATGACCAGCAGGCGCTTCGGTTCCTGCTCGACCGCATCGGCATCGACCATGTCGTGCTTGGCACCGACTATCCCTTCGGCTCGCGGTGCGACCATCCCGTCGAAGCGGTCGAGGCGCTGGGCTTGCCGCCGGCGCAGCAAGCTGACGGTGCTCGGCGGCACGCTGTCGCGACTGCTCAAGCTCTGAGGCGTGCCGGCGATCTGCAACCTTCTGATCCGATATGGCTTGCGTTCGTCCCTGTCCGGGCGATATAGAGGCGCCATTCCGTGAATGCGTGATTGGCATTTCGTCCGAATCGTGACGCTGTGCCCTCCCGGAATCTCAATCGCAACGCGTTCGCCCCATTGTCGCGCGGGCAGGCGAACATCAAGGCACTAGCCTTTGGCCGCGGGCATGAACCCGCGGCGGCGGGTGCTGGAGCAACCATTTTCGTGCCATCGATTACCTTTACGACGCTCGGCCTGGCCGAGCCGCTGTTGCGTGCCCTCGACCGTGAACACTTCCTGCAACCTACGCCGATCCAGGCAACAGCCATTCCCCACCTCCTCGCCGGGCGCGACCTGCTCGGCATCGCCCAGACCGGCACCGGCAAGACCGCCGCGTTTGCCCTGCCGATGCTGCAGCACCTCGCGGCCAATCCCGCGCAGCCACATCGTTACGCCACACGCGCCATCATCCTCGCGCCGACACGCGAGCTGGCGTTGCAGATCGAAGCCAGTTTGCACCGGCTCGGCGATCGGATGACGCGTCGCATCGTTGCGATTCTCGGTGGCGTCAGCCGCTTCATGCAGGTGCAGCGGATGCGGGCAGGCGCCGACATCGTGGTCGGCACGCCGGGCCGCATCTGCGACCTGATGTCCACCGGCGAGCTGAAACTGAACGAGGTCACCCACTTCGTGCTGGATGAGGCCGACCGTATGCTCGACCTCGGCTTCATTCGCGATATTCGCCGGATCGTCGCCGCCCTGCCGGCGCAACGGCAGTCGGCGCTGTTCTCCGCGACCATGCCGGCGGAGGTCGGCAAACTGGCCGAGACCTTGCTGCGCGATCCGGTGCGGGTGGATGTGGTTCAGAGCGCGCCGGTCGAACTGCCGATCGAGCAGCACGTGCATTTCGTGGCGCCTGCCGGCAAGCGGGCGCTGCTGGATCGTTTGCTGGCCGACCCCGCCCTGTCGCGGGTCATCGTGTTCACGCGCACCAAGCGGTCCGCCGACCGGGTCGCGGAAACGCTCGAGCGCGACGGCGTTCGGGTGAGCGCGCTGCATGGCAACAAGAGCCAGCCGGCGCGGCAGAAGGCGCTGGATCAGTTCCGCAGCGGCCGCGCCCGCGTGCTGGTCGCGACCGACATCGCCGCGCGCGGGATCGACGTGACCGGCATCTCGCATGTCATCAACTTCGACCTTCCGGCACAACCCGAGGACTACGTGCATCGCATCGGCCGGACTGCCCGTGCCGGCGCGAGCGGCGTCGCGATATCATTCTGCGACGCCGCGGAACATGGTACACTGCGAGCGATCGAGCGGCTGACCGGGAGGGTGATCAACATCGCGGGTGGTTCGCCGGCGGCCGTGCAGCCGGGTCGCGGACAGCTGCCGACCGCGAAGCGCGCACCGCAGCGGCGCAGACGGACCCGCGGATCGATCGGACTCCGGCCGGCGGCATGATACCGACTCTCCAACGAGGATATCGCCCATGACCCAGGGCACGCACGAACACTCGGACGACATCGCCTATCCCTCCAGCATCGGTTTCGTGCTGATCCACGTAGGATGCTTCGCCGCCATCTGGACCGGGGTGACGTGGCGGGCCGCCGTCCTGGCGATCGTGCTGTACGTGGTGCGGATCTTCGCGATCGGCGCCGGCTACCATCGCTACTTCTCGCATCGCGCGTTCCGCACCAGTCGCATCGTTCAGTTCTGTCTGGCGTTCCTGGCGCAGACCTCCGCGCAGCGCGGCGCCCTGTGGTGGGCCTCCAAGCACCGTCGGCACCATAAATACTCGGACACCGACCTGGACGTGCATTCGCCGGTGCGGCACGGCTTCCTGTACTCGCATGTCGGCTGGATCTTCGTGCCGCGCAACGATGCCACCGACTACGCGGCCGTGCGTGACTTCGCCCGCTACAAGGAACTGGTGTGGCTCGACCGGCAGCCGTATCTGCCGGCGGCCCTGATGGCGTTGGCGACCTGGCTGATCGCCGGCCTGCCGGGCCTGGCCGTCGGCTTCTGCTGGAGCACGGTCGTGCTGTGGCACGCAACCTTCTGCATCAACTCGCTCGCCCACGTCGTCGGTCGGCAACGCTACGTGACCGGCGACCAGTCGAGAAATAATTGGCTGCTTGCGCTGCTGACAATGGGCGAAGGCTGGCACAACAATCATCACGCCTATCAGGCGTCGGTGCGACAGGGATTCCGCTGGTGGGAGTACGATCCCACCTACTATGCGCTGCGCGCCCTGTCATGGTGCGGCCTCGTCTGGGACCTGCATGTGCCGCCGAAGGCGGTGATCAGAGGCGAGCACAGGTTGGGGCGTCTGGTGATCGACAAGGTCGCCTGTCAGCTCGCCGCATCCTTCCCGGTCAATCATATCGCGAGCCAGGTGCATGACGCCCTGGCATGCGCACCGGGATGGGCCGAGGTGAAGGCGCGGATTGCGTCGGCCCGGATCCAGGCGGAGACGTTCTGGAGCGAAATCGACCTGCCGGAGGTTCCGACGCTGGAAGAAGTTCGCCGCTATGCCAAGGCCCGGCTCGCGCAGACGCCGTCGCTGGAGGAGATCGCCGTGCGTGCCCGCGAGCGGCTGCTGGAGCTCGTGTATTCGCGACTGAGTGAGGCCGCGGCAATGCCGGCCACACAGTCAGCCACGTGATGTCCGGGCTTTTGCCGTTGGCATCCTGGTTCGGCCACGCTTCGCAGTATCGGCAACGATCGGGCGACCAGCCAGAGCTTCAATTGGTTCGGTTCGATGGGTTTCGCTGCGCTTTACCCATCCTACGAGTTGCGGCGCGCCCTCAGGCTGCAGCGGTCAATATCCGCGCCGCTTCTGACTGGCCGGCGTTCTGAACGGATCGGCGGCGTCCCATAATCTCTTGTCCTGTGCGATCCAATCGGTCGCCTCGGCCTCGGTCGCGAAGCCGGCAGCCATCTGGGGAAGCACGCCAGACCTGGTTATTTCCACCGCGAAGCTGTCATCGGCGCGATGGACAACCCGATAATTTGCATCTGCCATTGTCGCTCATCGCTCCTCTCCAAGAGCCAGTTCGTTGAATGGCGTCAAGTGACGCTTCAATGAGCCTTCCGAGTGTCCACAAGGTCTTCGCCATCGAGGTCGAAGATCACCTCGCCGGCCTGGACGGTCCCGGCAACGTCTGCATACACGTAGGTTACCGCGTTGTGCGTGATCTCGAGCGTGAAAAGCTGCCCTGCCGGGTGGCCGTAGTCGTTGCAAAACTCCTCAAGGTCATAGGCGATCTGCCCATCAAGTCCTGAACTTGCGCGCATGAATACTCCCTGTTCGGACCTCGTCTCTGCCGCGCCGGTCACGGCGGATACGACCATGGCCGCTCGCCGCAATGGCATCCTTCAGACTTGCTCGTCGTGAATTGCGATTGTGTGACGAAAATGCAGAGCGACCAGGCCTCCCCGCGGCTTCGACGCCAGCCCAGTTCACCTCGCCCCTCGATCGATCATGTATTGGATATAGTCCGCGGTCGATCCACCGTCGTAGGACATCCTGAACGGCTTCGTAGCGGTCGGCGCCGGTTTGACCGCGGCAGCCGAGGCCTTGGATTTGGGCCTGGCTACCGGCCGTGATGACGGCTGCGCGGCCGGTGACCCACCCGGTGCGGCAATAAGCTGCTGGGAAGCCTCGCCCCGCGCCGTTGACCACGATGCGACATCCTTGCGCAATTCGGCTTTCATTGCGTCGGCCTGGCGGTCGGAATCCTGCTCGGGGTCCACGTCCTGACTGTGAGGCACCGTACTCATCGATCTGGTCCTTGTCGCAAGAGTTCGCCGCAATCCGATGGCGGCGGGCACAATCAGTCGGACAGCGCCCCGGCAGAGATCGGCGACGACTGCCATCTCGCCGTCGTCAAACCCTGAGGGTCAATCGGAGCACCACCCAGGCGTGCAGGCATGCCGGGTACTAAACGAATTATTTTAACGAAATCGGTTAGAGATATAGGCGTCGAGCGCTCGGACTGCAAGTTTCTTTGCTTTCCGGCGCCGCCGCGCGCCCGCGAAACCGATGATCATGGGGATGTATCGGACGCGACGCGAGGCCATGTGGTGACAATGGTGCAGACACTCTATCGGGTCTTCGTCCAGCAGGACGGGAATTTCGGCGTTGTCCTCAGCCAGCTCGGTGCGACGGTCCGGACCGCCACAGGCTTCGCCGCCATGGCTGATGCACATGCGTGGATCGAGCAGGACGCCCGGTTGGAGAACGCCGACAATCCGTTCCGAGAGCGCGATCCCGGGAACCCTCAGGCGCACTGAGCGTATGAGGAGTACACGGTCAAGGCTGCGCCAGTGCTGATTGACCTCTGTGATTCTCGGTGGCGAGGCGCACGACATGCTGATTCGCGTTGGTTATGAGTTGATCTACGATTGCCCGCAGGCGACGCCCATGCTGCTGATGCTGAATGTCCATCACTCGCGCGTGAACGACATCGTCGTTGCGGATCAGTTGACGGTGGACCCGGCCGTTGCCATCAACGGCTACCATGACGGATTCGGTAACTGGTGCAGCAGGATCGTGGTTCCGCAAGGACGCACCCGGATCGCGAGCACGGCCGTCATCAATGATACCGGTATGCCGGATCCTGTGGTCGCATCGGCGCAGCAGCATGCGGTGCAGGATTTGCCAGACGAGGCCTTGGTGTTTTTGCTCGGCAGCCGTTACTGCGAGACGGATCATCTTTCGGAACCCGCGTGGCGCATGTTTGGCCAGACCCCAACGGGCTGGGCGCGGGTGCAGGCGATCTGCGACTTCGTTCACGCGCACATCGCCTTCGACTACGCGGATGCCCGGCCAACCCGGACAGCGTGGGAAGTGTTCCACGAGCGCCGCGGCGTCTGCCGCGACTTCGCGCATCTTGCGGTGGCATTGTGCCGGTGCATGAACATACCGGCGCGGTATTGCACCGGCTATCTCAGCGACGTTGGCGTGCCGCCACCCCACTCCCCGATGGATTTTGCCGGCTGGTTCGAGGCTTATCTCGGCGGCAGCTGGCACACGTTTGATCCTCGGAACAAGGTGCCTCGGATCGGGCGGATACTGATCGCGCGAGGCCGTGACGCGGTCGACGTACCGATCAGCAACACGTTCGGCCCCAATACCCTGGTCAGCTTCAAGGTCTGGACGGACGAGATGCCGCAACCTCCGGCGGTGAAGCCAAACGCGTAGCTGCAACCTTCGTCCGCCGCCAGTAACGATGGCAGCCTATGAGGGCTGGGCCTTGATCAGGGCGATTGGATGAACGACCGGCCGGCCGTGGCCCTCGATCTTGCTCCGTGTTGAATCCTTCCTTGCGGACTATCCCGACCACCCCGGCGGGTTGCGCGGACGCCGATGCTGGTGTCGTGCGTCGATCCTCGGTCGATCGTCGTGGCACCCACTGCCACGTCATCCTCCACGAACGCGGGGCCAAAGCTACCGGCTCTTGCTGAATTGTGCTGTCATCCAGCCCGATCCGTGCCAAGCTGTGGGAATGGTGGAAATATCCTATCGTGTGGTTGCTCGGGCCAAGCATCGCTTCGACGTCGAGATGGCCAGGCCGAACGGCCGCCCAAAGATTATCGAGGGGTTCGGCAGCGAACATGAGGCCAATGCCTGGATTGTCCAGACGCAGCGCATGATCCGCGCTGCAGGCCCCTGGACTCCGCTGGCTCCGCGGAAGCCGAGTGTGGCGACCGGCGTACCCCTGCCGCCGGCATCATCGATCCCGCAGCCGGAGCAGAAGCGCGTTGAGGACGCCCGACGCGCCCATGTCCGGACAACCCGCGAGCGGGTCACGGCCAAGCCCTGAACGTCGCGCGCCGTCCGGCAGACGGTCCGCGTGCGGCCGATCGCCCAAAATCATCGCCATGACCCGATGCATCTGTGGCGCGCCACACCATATCAACAGGTCAACAATTCAGATGGAAAATTGAGTGGCTGCGATCCCAATCACGACCGCGATGGTGAATGCTGCCCTCAAGGCAACGGCATCGAAGCACAATCCGAAAGACGCCGATCCCTTCCGCAAGGGTGACGCTGTCGTCTATCCCGCTCACGGCGTGGGTCGGATCGACCGCGTCGGATTCGAGGACATCGCTGGTCATCGACTGAATCTTATCCACATCTCATTCGATGAGAATCAGATGACGCTGCGGGTGCCGGTGGCGCAGGCACGTGCTTCCGGCCTGCGGAAGCTCGCCGGTGAGAAGGAGCTGGGGCAGGTGTTGACCGTCCTGACCGGCCGCCCTCGGGTTAGCCGCCTCATGTGGGCGAAGCGCGCGCAGGAATACCTGGCGAAGATCAACTCGGGCGAACTTGCCGCGCTGGCCGAGGTCGTTCGTGATCTGCAGGCGGCCGGAGACGGTTCCGGCAGCAGCTTCAGCCAGCGCAATCTGTTCGAGCTCGCCCTCGACCGCCTTGCCGCGGAATTCGCCGCCGTCAACCGAACCGACAAGGCGAGCGCGGTCGCTCAGCTCATGCAGGCCTTGCTCGACGCCAGGACGGCGGCAGACGGCCAGACCGATCGCCGCCCTGCGCGGGTCCGCGCCTGATCCGGCGAAATTCGCTGGCAAAGCCACTCCCAGGCCCCTATATGCGTCGGACGGCGCTTTTCAAGCGTGGGTTGAATCGTACCTGCCTCTGCGACCTCGTCGCACTTCGGTGATCCCAATTTGAAAAGCATTCCGGTCCACGCGGTGTGGATCGCCGGATTGCATGGAGGATGACGCGATGTCCGAAGGCACGGTCAAATGGTTCAATGCCCAGAAGGGATACGGCTTCATTCAGCCCGATGATGGATCGAAGGATGTGTTCGTCCACATTTCGGCGGTCGAGCGTGCTGGGCTCAGTGGACTCAACGAGGGTCAGAAGGTCAGCTTCGACCTCGAGCGCGGCCAACAGGGCAAGACCTCGGCGACGAACCTGAAGACGGTCTGAGCTGCCCCGGTGTCGCCGGTGGCGGCACCGGACGAGCCGGAGACGCTCGCGCGATCGGGTCGCGGGTCAGAATACCAGCGTGCCGCCGACCACGGCGAGCGTCACCGCCATCACCGGCCGCAACACCGCGTCCGGCACGCGTACCGCGAACAGGCTCCCCAGCACGATGCCGGGTATCGAGCCCATAAGCAGCGACGCCAGCATCGATAGATTGACGCTGCCCAGCATCCAGTGGCCGAGCCCGGCGACCAGGGTGAGCGGGACCGCGTGCGCGATATCGGAACCGACGATGCGCGCCATCGGCAACCTGGGATAGAGCACCAGCAGAACCGTCACACCGATGGCGCCCGCACCGACCGAGGAGATCGTTACCAGCACCCCCAGCACGATTCCGGTCACGACTGTGAACATCCGGGTCTGCCGCTTCGGCATGTCGGCGAGCCGGCTGCCACCCAGGTCCAACAGTCGCCGGCGGAACAGCAGTGCCACAGCGGTAATCAGCAGCATGATGCCGAGGACGGTGGAGATGACACTCGATGCGGCGTGGCTGTTGAGATCGAACCGCGAGATCACCAACAAGGTGACGGCGGTGGCCGGCACACTGCCCGCGGCCAGGCGCGCCACGATCGGCCATTGCACGGTGTGGTTCGCGCCGTGTACCGCGGTGCCGACGGCCTTGGTGATCGACGCGTACAGCAGGTCGGTGCCAACGGCCGCGGCCGGCGGCACGCCGAACGCCAGCACGAGGATGGGCGTTACCAGCGAGCCGCCGCCCATGCCGGTCTGGCCGACCAGCAGGCCGACGAAAAAGCCTGTCAGAACGTAAAGCGGCTGAACCGACATGAGCACCCGTCGCGGTGACAGTCCCTTCTACCATGCCGGTCCAACCTGCGCCCAGCGGTCAGCCGTTCGCCGCGTCCGCCAGCACACCATCGAGGACATCGACCATTCGATCGATCTCTGCGTCACTGACGGTCAGCGCCGGCATGAACCGCAGTGAATCGGAACGCGGCGCGTTGAGCAGCAGTCCGCGCTCCATGGCCCGCGCGGCGATCTGCGGCGCGATGTCGCGTTGCAGGTCGAGCGCCCGCAACAGGCCCTTACCGCGCACCTCGCCGCAGCCATGCCGGACCGACAGCATATCGAGCCGGTTCGCCAGATGCTCGCCCGCCTGCGTAACGCGCGCGAGAAAGCCCGGCTGGGTGACCGCCTCGAGCACTGCGCAGCCGACCGCCGCCATCAGCGGATTGCCGCAGAACGTGCCTCCCTGATCGCCGTACTCGAAGCAGCACACATCGCGATGCGCGACCAGGGCGGCCAGCGGCACGCCGCCGCCGAGCCCCTTGGCCAGGGTCATGATGTCGGGTGTGGTGCCGGTGTGCTGGAAGCCGAACAGCCGGCCGGTGCGCCCGATCCCGGTCTGGATCTCGTCGAGGATCAGCAGAATGCCGCGCTCGCGTGTCAGCGCGCGCAGGCCGCGCAGGAACGTGTCGCTCGCCTCGAACACTCCGGCTTCGCCCTGAATCGGCTCCAGCATCACTGCCACGGTGCGTGGCGTGATCGCCGCCTCGACCGCGGTGAGATCGTTCAGCGTCACCTTCACGAAGCCCGGCACCTTGGGTTCGTAAAGCTGCTCCCACTGCGGCTTGCCCGATGCTGCCATGGTGGCGAGCGTGCGGCCGTGGAAGCCGTGATCCATGGTGACGATCTGGTACGCGCCATCGCGATATTTCGCGCCCCATTTGCGCGCCAGTTTGATGGCACCCTCATTGGCCTCGGCGCCGCTGTTGGCGAGGAACACCTGATGCAGCCCGCTATGCCGCGTCAGCAGATCCGCCAGCCGGATCATCTGATCGTTGTAGAACGCAGGGCTGCAGTTGATCAGTCGCTCCGCCTGACGCGCCAGCGCCGCGACGATCGGTTGCGGCGAATGCCCGAGCGTATTCACCGCCCAGCCCTGGATGAAATCGAGATAGGTGCGGCCCGCGCTGTCGGTGAGCCAGGAACCCTGGCCGCCGATAAAGACGACCGGGGGTCGTGGTGTGATATCCATGACTGAATCGAAGTTGGCTGTGGTGGTCATCATGTCCTCCTGCTTGCTGATGGAGTGGAGCGACAGAGACCCAAACAACACCAAGGCCCCGGTCGCTGCCGACGGGGGCCTTGTTGGTTGATACGCAGACTGACCTACAGCGCGCGCAGACTCCACACCCCCGTCGATGATGGGCGGCGTCGGCGGACGACGATGCAGGTTGCGCAGTGCATGGTCAACGAATGCACGCGGTTGATCGGAGTGTCAACCGCCATTGCTGCCGTTGTTCGAAGACGCGGAGCGGGCGAAGGCTCCCCTCAGAACGGCAGCAGAATATCCATCAACTGCTGACCCCAGCGTGTGTGATTCACCTCGGTGAGCTCGCCGCGACCGCCGTAGGCGATCCGTGCCTCGGCCATCCGGTCGTGCAGCACCGTGTTGTCCGACGCGATGTCCTGCGGCCGGATCACGCCGGTAACCTGCAGTTCCCGCAGCTCGTTGTTGACCCGGAACTCCTGCCGTGCCGACACCACCAGATTGCCGTTCGGCAGCACCTGCGTCACCACGCCGGCGAGCCGGATCGTCACCGCCTCGTTGCGCTGGATCTGCCCTGTCCCGCCGTGGGTGTTGGTGCTGCCCACGTCCAGGATCTTCGATGGATCGGGGATCGTCTTGGGCAGCAGTGCCTGCATGCCGAAGAACTGCGCGAGACTGCCCGTCTCGGTACTGGTCCTGCCGGTGGTCGTCGCGTTCTTCATATTTGCGGTATCGTTCATCGCGACCAGGATGGTGACGATATCTCCCACCTGCGCGGCGCGCTGGTCCTTGAAGAACGCACGCGACCCACTCCGCCACAGCGCGTTCACCTCGTTCGGCGTCGGCTCGCGGGCAGGCATCGGCATCGATACCGGCCGCCAGTTCGGATCCTTGGTCGGATCGGCGGTCGGCGTCATCTCCGGTGCACGACCAACCTCCGAAAGCCGGGTGAGCGACCCGCAACCCGCCAGCACCAGGCAGGCCAGCGCAGGCCCCAGCAGACGAACATTCCGTTTCATCGCACGCTCACCGTGACGGGCAACGCCCCTGGTGCCACGCGCACGCGGTCGGGGCCGATCACTTCCGCCTCCACCACTGCGCGCGATACCGGGTTGAGCACGCGGATGCGTTCGCCGATCGCTCCGGTTTCCATCGCCTGGCCTTGCGCGGTCAGCGCGATCCCGGGACTGTCGAGCATCATCAGCACGGTCGCCCCCTTCGCCACCATCGCCGGCCGCATCAGATCGGCGACCACGAATGGTTGTCCCGCGGCGATCTGCCGCTTCGCCTGCATGCCGACCGCCTCGCCGGGCCGATGCACCACTTCGCCGCGAACCACCGCCATGTGCACGCGCGCCATGCGCACGTCCTCACTGCGCAGCACGCTGCCGGCGAGCAGTCGCGTGGTGGCGACCGGCAGTTCCACCGTGTCGTCAACGCGGCCGGTCACCCGCAGATGGATCGGCTCCATCGCCTCGCCGGAGACGGAAAGCACCGCACTGAACCGGCCGGCACTGGCGTCGTAATCGAGATCGGACACCACCGGACGCGGATCGGATTCGAATGGCACCAGCGGTGGCGTGAAGCCGGCCAGTTCGACGTCGCAGTCGTCCGACGCGCCGCCGCCGATCAACGCGCTGCGTACCGCGTCCAGCACGTCCTCACGCCGCATCGGCCGTCCTGGCCGGTCTAGCACCGCACGATCCGCGGACGATCCGATGCGCCAGTCCACGCCGAACTGCCGCGCAATGGCGCCGAGCTGCGCCGCCTCCACCACGATGCGGCCGCCCGCACCCGGGCCCGGTCCCAGCACGCGATCGGCATTGGCGCCGGCATCGTCGAACAGGTCCGACAGCCGCACCACCGGCGCGTGCAGCGTGGTCATCGTGCGCAGCGTCGCGGCCTCGGCGTGAGCGCCGCCCAGACAGAGCGCCAGAACGGCAAGCGACAATCTGGTCATGGCATCACCGCAGGTTGGTCAGGGTGGACAGCATGTCGTCGCTGGTGGTGATCACCTTGCTGTTCATCTCGTAGGCGCGCTGCGCGGTGATCAGGTTGGTGATCTCGGTCACCACGTTGACGTTCGAGGTCTCGATGAAGCCCTGCATCAAGGTGCCGAAGCCAGCGGCGGCCGGATTGCCGGCGACCGGCGCACCGGAGGCTGCGCTCTGCAGGAACAGGTTGTCGCCCTGTGCCTCGAGCCCCGCCTCATTCGGGAATACCGCAAGTTGCAATTGGCCCACGGTCTGTGGCGCGGTCTGTCCCTGCAGGGCGACCTGCACCTGGC
>DASXNR010000163.1:0-19237 GCA_036494925.1 Acetobacteraceae bacterium | reverse complement strand
GAACATGCGATTGATTGCATCCTCGTCTTCCCCTTCACGTCCGACGCGCCCGAAGCCGATCGCCTCTTTTGCCATATCGGCCGCGCCGGCATTGGTCGTCATGATCAGGATGACGTTCCGGAAATCGACCGTCTTGCCGTTGTGGTCGGTCAACTTCCCGTGGTCCATCACCTGCAACAGGATGTTGAACAGGTCCTGGTGCGCCTTTTCGATCTCGTCCAGCAGCAGCACCGCGTGCGGATGCTGGTCGATGGCATCGGTCAGCAAGCCGCCCTGGTCGAACCCGACATAGCCGGGTGGGGCGCCGATCAGGCGGCTCACCGAATGCCGTTCCATGTACTCCGACATATCGAAGCGGATCAGCTCGATCCCCATCGTGGCGGCCAACTGCCGCGCCACCTCGGTCTTGCCGACGCCGGTCGGGCCACAGAACAGGTAGTTGCCGATGGGCTTCTCGGGCTCGCGAAGCCCGGCGCGCGCCAGCTTGATCGCCGCCGACAGCGCCTCGATCGCACGGTCCTGGCCGAACACCATCGACTTCAGGTCGCGCTCGAGGTTGCGCAGCGTCTCCTTGTCGTCGGCCGACACGCTCTTGGGCGGGATGCGCGCGATCTTGGCGACGATCTCCTCGACATCGCGCAAGGTCACCGTCTTCCGCCGCTTGTGCTCGGGCAGCAGCATGCGCGACGCACCGACCTCGTCGATCACGTCGATCGCCTTGTCCGGCAGCTTGCGGTCGTTGATGTATTTCGCCGACAGCTCCACGGCGGCGCGGATCGCCTCATCTGTGTAACGAACCTTGTGGTGGCGCTCGTAGTTCGTCTTCAGGCCGCGCAGGATCTTGATGCTGTCTTCGAGATTAGGCTCGTTCACATCGATCTTCTGGAACCGGCGGACCAGCGCGCGGTCCTTCTCGAAGTAGTTGCGGAACTCCTTGTAGGTGGTCGAGCCGATGCAGCGCAGGTTGCCCGACGCGAGCGCCGGCTTCAGCAGGTTCGAAGCGTCCATCGCGCCGCCGGACGTGGCGCCGGCGCCGATCACGGTATGGATCTCGTCGATGAACAGGATGGCGCCCTGCTGGTTCTCCAGCTCGGAGACCACCGCCTTCAGCCGCTCCTCGAAGTCGCCGCGATAGCGGGTGCCCGCCAGCAGCGCGCCCATGTCCAGCGCCTAGATGGTGGAGCGGGCCAGCACCTCGGGCACGTCGCCCTCGACGATGCGCTTGGCGAGGCCCTCGGCGATCGCCGTCTTGCCCACGCCCGGGTCGCCGACATAAAGCGGGTTGTTCTTGGTGCGCCGGCACAGAATCTGAATGGTCCGCTCGATCTCCGGCTCGCGGCCGATCAGCGGGTCGATCTTCCCCGCCATCGCCTTCTTGTTCAGGTTCACGCAGTAGTTCGACAGCGCGTCCTGATTGCGCCGGTTGGGCTTTTCCTCGCGCTCCTGCTCAGGATGCGCCTCGGGCTGGCTGCCCGTGCCCTGCACCGGGCGCTGCGCCGAGCGTCCAGGCGCCTTGGCGATCCCGTGACTGATGAAATTCACCGCGTCCAGGCGGGTCATGTCCTGCAACTGCAGGAAATACACGGCGTGGCTCTCGCGCTCGGAGAACAATGCCACCAGCACATTCGCGCCGGTCACCTCGTCGCGGCCCGACGACTGCACGTGGATCGCAGCCCGTTGCACCACGCGCTGGAACCCTGCGGTCGGCTTCGGATCACCCGCCCGGTCGGTCGCCAGCCCGGCCAGGTCCTTGTCGAGGAACTCCGACAGATCGCTGCGCAGCTTGTCGAGGTCCACCCCGCAGGCACGCAGCACCGTCGCGGCATCGGTGTCATCGGCCAATCCCAGCAGCAGGTGCTCCAGCGTCGCGTATTCGTGGCGTCGTTCGCTGGCCAGCGAAAGCGCGCGGTGCAGCGTCTGTTCCAGGTTCCGTGAAAGCATTGTCGTCGGCGCTCCTACGCGCTGAAGTCTGTGAGCTGGACCCGATCATCCCCGGCGGCCCGACCGGCAGTCAACTCAGGCAAGTTCCGTACCTGTCTCCGCCCCTCATCTGGTGGCTGCCGGCCGAAGTGCTGCCATCATTCCTTCTCGATCGTGCATTGCAGAGGATGCTGGTTCTGCCGCGCCAGGTCCATGACCTGAGTCACCTTGGTCTCAGCCACCTCGTAGGTATAGACGCCGCATACGCCGACTCCGCGGCGGTGCACGTGCAGCATGATCCTGGTGGCCTCCTCGCGCGACTTCTGGAAGAATCGTTCCAGAACATGAACGACGAACTCCATCGGCGTGTAGTCGTCGTTCAGCATCAGCACCTTGTACATCGCGGGTTTCCTGGTCTTCGGCCGTGCCCGGACGACGACCCCGGTGTTCGGGTTCTCGGTATTGCTGTTGCCGCCACGCCTGTCGCTCATCGTTGTTCCGCGCCCACCTGTCGCGACATCCTCGCCCAATCCCGTACGATCCTGCCCGATCGAGCGGCAGCGGAGTCCCTCCCCGCTGCCGCTCGAGGCACGAACCCAATCGGAAGGCGGTGCCGGGTTAAAAGAGCATTGACGCGCAAACGTTAAGCGCGTGTGTCACGGCATGAAAAAAGGCCCGGGCACGGGGCCAGGGCCTTCTTCCACCCGATGAGGGCCTGCCTGGGGGGAGGAGGCCGGCAGGCCCGTCGGTAGTCCGCGCCAGCGGCCGATCAGGCCGCCTTGGCAAACTTCTCCATCGCCAGGTTGACCCGGGCGGTGAGCGGCGCCAATGCCTGCTCGGTCAGCTTCATCGACGCATCGGTGAGCTTGCCCGATTCGGCCACTGTCTTCTCGAGGGTCGAGCGCGCCAGGCTCGCCTGCAGGTCGAACGCGTCCTTCAGCGACTTCACCGAGGACATCGCCTTGAACGTCGACATCGTATCGTCGAACGAGGCCTGCGCGGTGGCAGCGATCTGCTTGCCGATGTCCTGCACGCCGGCGGCCCAGATCTGGCCGCACTTCACCATCGCCTCGAGGTTGCCCTGGCTGAATGTCATCAGTTCCTCAGCCGTCTTCATCGCTTTTTCCATGCCTTCCTTCACCTTTGCCTGTGTGTCTGCGAATCCCGCGGTTGCCCGCGCCATGCCGTCCTTCAGACCCGACACTGTCTCTTCAAAGCCTTTGGCGGCCGTATCCGCTGCCTGCTCTTCAAGCGCAGCGGGTCCTTCGAGCATCTTTGGCTTGTTCGCCATGCACGTGGTCTCCTGGTGACCGGCCGCCTCGCGGGACGACTGCACCTTTGAGTGGGTTGCCGAACGATTTTGCTGCAATGCAGCACGAGCCCGGATATAGGACACAACCGCCGGTGGATCAAGCGACTTTTGTGCAGTGCACAAAAATTCTTGGAAGCGACTCCGCCACCGGCCTCGGGCGCCGTTCGCAGTGCCAGCAGTCGCATGTAACCCGTTCAATTTTTTCTGTTTTTGCCCGGATTTCGGCTGGACAGGCGCGCGCCCTGGCTTCTAGAGTCCGCATGAACCGCCGGAGGTAAGCAACGAATGGCCGGAACGGACCACCCGGGACGCAAGAACATGATGCGTCTGTCCGCTCTGGCGGGTGTCGCCGCTGCCGTTGTCGCCGGGTTTCCAATGCTGGCCCGGGCGCAGATCGGCTCGGACCGCTACAGCTCCATCGTGGTCGACTCCGGCACCGGCAATGTCCTCGAGGCAGCCAATCCGGATGCGCCCCGCCACCCGGCGAGCCTCGCCAAGCTGATGACCCTGTACATGGCGTTCGAAGCCCTGCGCGACCGGCGCATCAACACCGACCAGATCGTACCCGTGTCGCCGCGCGCCGCCGCGATGGAGCCTTCCAAGCTCGGCCTCACGCCGAACACCCGCCTGACGGTGCAGGACGCGATCCTCGGCCTGGTCACCAAGTCCGCCAACGACGCGGCGGCCGCGCTGGGCGAACTGCTGGGCGGATCGGAGGACCGCTTCGCCCAGATGATGACGCTGCGCGCCCGTGCCCTGGGGATGAGCCGCACCACCTTCACCAACGCCTCGGGCCTGCCAGACCCCGACGCATGGACCACAGCCCGCGATCTCGCGATCCTGGCGCGGCACCTGGTGGCCGACTTCCCCGGCTTCTATCCCTATTTCAGCATCCACAGCTTCTCGTTCCAGCGGCGCGTGATCTTCAACCACGACCGTATGCTGGAGTCGTATCCCGGCGCCGACGGCATGAAGACCGGCTACACCGAGGCGTCCGGGCACAATCTCGTCACCAGCGCGGTGCACAGCGGCGTCCGGCTGATCGGCGTCGTACTCGGCGCCGGCTCCAACCCCGAGCGCGACGCGCACATGGCAACGCTGCTCGATCAGGGATTCGAGCAGCTGGACGTTCCGCCGGAACGCCGCACCGCGGTGGCCAGCCGGCTGCCCAGTCTGGTCGGTACCGCGCATGCGGCCAGTCTCGCTGCCCAACCGGTCCGGCCGACGGCGCAAACGCGCGCGGCGGCGTCAGGCGGCGCGGCGTGGTCCATCCAGGTCGGCAGCTTCGGCAGTGAGAAGGTGGCGCGCGAGGCGGCATCAAATGCCCGCCGCGCCGCCGATGATGGCGAGGCGCGGGTCGAGGCCGCCAGTCAACATGGCCGGACCATCTGGCGCGCTCAGGTCACCGGGCTCACCGCCACCGAGGCACAAGGGGCCTGCTCGGCGCTGGTGCGTCATCGATCGCCGTGCATGGTGCTGCGTCCCGACCAGCGCCAGGTGGCCAGCCGCTAACCGATCTCCAGCCGGCGAACACCGCTGTCGCCCGCCACCAGCGCCAGCCTGGCGATGCCAATGAACAGGCCGGTTTCCACCACACCCACGGTCTGACCGATTGCCAGGTCCAGCGCGGCGGGATCGCCGATCGCGCCGAACCGGCAGTCGAGGATGCGGTTGCCGCCGTCGGTGCAGAACAGCTTGCCGTCAGCACCGCGCCTGGGCTGCGGTTCGGTGCCGAGCCGGCGCAGGCGGTCCGCCGTCGTCTCCCAGCCGAACGGCACCACCTCGACCGGGACCGGCACGGTGGCGCCCAGCCGGTCCACCAGCTTCCTGCCGTCCGCGACGATGACCAGCCGGTCCGATGCCACGGCGACGATCTTCTCGCGCAGCAATGCGCCGCCGAGACCCTTGATCAGGCTGAGCGAGCCAATCTCGATCTCGTCCGCGCCGTCGATCGTGATGTCGAGCCGACGGTGCTCGGTGAAGCTGGTGAGCGGAATCCCACCGTCCCGCGCCTGCTTCGCGCTCCGTTCGGAAGTAGGAATGGCACGGATGCGCAGGCCTTCGCGCACCCGTCGGATCAGCGCCTCGATCGCAAACCGGGCGGTGGAGCCGGTGCCGAGACCGACCACCATGCCGTCCTCGATGAGCGCGGCCGCAGTCTCCGCGGCAGCACGCTTCTGTGTGTCACGGTCCATCAGCCTAGCACCGCGGTAATGATCTCGTTGGTCATGGCTGGCACGCAATAGCCGCTCCTGCGCGTTCTGGCCACTGTGTCGGCCTTGCGTCGGCGCATCGGGTTGCGCATCTTGACAGCTTACCGGACGGTATCGAGGCGACGGAGACCAGAGGCGATGGACGGCGGAACCGACGCGAGACGCATCACCATCCATGCGCCGGAGGATTTCCAAGGGATGCGGGTCGCAGGCCGCCTGGCGGCCGAGGCACTCGACATGATCACCGAGCACGTGCGGCCGGGCGTATCGACCGGTGCCCTCGATGTGTTGTGCCACGAGTTCATCACCGCGCACGGGGCGGTGCCGGCGCCGCTGAACTATCGCGGCTATCCGAAGTCGATCTGCACCTCGATCAACCACGTCGTGTGCCATGGCATCCCGGGCGAGCGGAAGCTGGAGAACGGCGACATCCTGAACATCGACGTCACCGTGATCCTGGACGGTTGGCATGGCGATTCGTCGCGCATGTATGTCGCCGGGACCGCCTCGACTCGGGCGCGCAACCTGATGGACGTGACCTACGAGGCGATGATGCGCGGCGTCCATGCGGTGAAGCCCGGCGTGACGCTGGGCGACGTCGGTCACGTGATCCAGAATTTCGTCGAGGCCCAGCGGTTCAGCGTAGTGCGCGACTTCTGCGGCCACGGCATCGGGCGGCGCTTCCATGAACCGCCGAACGTGCTGCACTTCGGGCGGCCGGGCGAAGGTCCGCTGCTGCGCGCCGGCATGTTCTTCACCATCGAGCCGATGGTGAACGCCGGCCGGCCCGAGGTGAAGGTGCTGGACGACGGCTGGACCGCGGTGACACGCGACCGCAGCCTGTCGGCGCAGTTCGAGCACATGATCGGGGTGACCGAGACCGGCTGCGAGATTTTTACCATTTCGCCGGCCGGTCTCAGCAAGCCACCGTATTCGACCGCTACAGCCTGACGAACGGGCAGCCGCCGTCCGCCAGTGGGCGGAACGATTGCTCCGCCGGGATTGTCTCTGTAACGAACTGATAGTCCCACGGCTTCTTGCTGTCCTCCGGCTTTTTCGCCTCGAACAGATAGGTGGTGTGGATCTTCCGCCCGTCCACCCGCACCAAACCTTTGCCCAGCACATCGTCGTCGGTCGGCAACTGCTTCATCATGTCCACTGTTGCCTTGCCGGACGCCTTAGCCTTGTCCACCCCGCCGATCGCCTCGACCGCCTTCAGGTAGTGGAGCAGACACGAATACGCGCCGGCGTGCGTCACACTGGGATAGGCGGTGGGCGTCTTCGGCAGCACCCGCTGGGTGAAGGCACGCGTGCGATCGTTGAGGTCCCAGTAGAACGGCAGGCACATCAACGACCCCTGACCGACCTCCAGTCCCATGCCGTGCAGGTCAGTGGTCTGCGCCGCCAGTGCGACCATCTTGACCCCGCTCTGCGGCAACCCGAATTCGCGCGCCTGCTTCATGCAGTTGACAATGTCGGCGCCGCCGTTGGCCAGCGCGATGACCTGGGCACCGCTCGCCTTGGCGGTGAGCAGGAAGGAGGAAAATTCCGTGGTGCCAGGGAACGGATACTTCGCCACGCCGACAACCTTTCCGCCCGCCGCCTCCACGGCGGCCGAGGAGTCCCGTGTCAGCGACACGCCGAAGGCATAGTCCGGTGCCACATAGAACCAGGTCTTGAACCCGGCCTTGGTGACCGCGGTGGACGAGCCGTGGGTCAGCATCCAGCTGTCGTAGGTCCAGTGGACCATGTTGGGCGAGCACGACTTGCCGGTCAGGTCCGCCGTCACCGCACCGGAGTTCAGGTGCACCTTGTCCTTCTGGGTGCACAGCGTGTTCATCGCCAGCGCGATGGCGCTGTTGTTCACCTCCAGCACCGCGTCCACGTCGCCGCGATCGAACCATTCGCGCACGATGTTGAGCGCGACGTCGGTGTTGTTCTGGTGATCGCCCACCAGGTACTCGACCGCCATGCCCTTGGCGGCCGGATTGAAGTCCTCGATGGCCTGCTGCGCGCAGGCAATCGACACCGCGCCTGAGTTGGCGCTGTAGGGGCCGGAGACATCGGTCAGATGGCCGATCTTGAGCGTGCGTGCGGCCCGCGCCGAGCCGATCACCCAGGGCGCCGCCATTCCTGCCAGGACTGCGCGCCGCGACAGGTTGTGTGTCGTTGTCATTCGAGTGTTTCCCCCGCTTTGTTGCCGGGCAGCTTCCACTGGTGGGCGTTGTGGCGCAACGGCGAGCGAAGAGAGGCGGGCGGAGCGAATGTGGCCGGGTCGCACGGAGGATGCACAAATCCCATCGTCATTCCCGCGCAAGCGGGAACCCAGGGGGGATCAGCAGGGGATCTGCGGCTGGGTTCGCGCTTGCGTGGGAATGACAAGAAGAGCTGACCGCGAGTGCGCGGTCGCCGGGCTTGCTCGGCAGCCACCAACGCTCACGGACCCACGTCTGTCGTAAGTTATGCCGCCGAAAACTGTCGTTGGGTGAAAGCGGCGCTCAGGCGGCAGCCCTCGCGGACTCACCATCGTCGAGATATTGCGTTGAACCGCCGAGCTTCAGCATCAACATGCAGGGGCCGCTCATGCCGGTGAACAGATCCGCTGGCACGGTCGCTGAGCCGTCGGTCCAACGGATGCCGTTGTCCGGCTCGAACGCATGATAGCCGTCGATCAGCGACGCGGCGTCCGCATCGATTGTGGATCGCCGTCTCGGCTGCGCCAGTACGATCTGGCGCAATGCCACACCGAGTGATCGCGCATCCCGCGCCAGGCCAAGCTCCTGGGGGACAGCAGCGCGCGAACGTATTTGAACGGCGTGCGGCCGTGTGTTCAGGCGGAAAACATGCATGTCGTCGCGCCGCTCGATGGCATCGACACGCTCGCCATCCACCACCAGATGCAGATCTGCATTGCCGGTGAGCGGCAGTCCCCTGAGCGGGCCTGCGCGTTCCAACAGCCTTCGCCAGGCAGCGTCCACAACGGGCCCTCCGGTCAGCACCGGCGCACAAGGCGGCTGCGGCGGCAAGGTCCAGCCCGCGTTCGCGTTCTGAAACAGCCAGCGGTTGCCATCGTCGCGATAGCTCTCAGCCGGCGCTCCATTGGCCACCAGCACGTCGTGCGTCTCGAGTTCGACGTGGTAGATCGTCACCTCGTTCGCGTGGTCGTCCCACAGGATCGTCCGGTGATTGACCAGGAATTCGACCGGGATCAACACGTCGTCGATAAACAGCGAATGGCCCTTCGTCACGCGCAGGTCGCGGGCCGGCACGTTGTCCGACAGCGCGCCCTTACGTACGATCACCGGCGTGGCTGCCGAGCGCCGCCCGCGGGCAGCCATGACCCGGCCGGTACCGATCCACACAATCGGTCGGGTCCGGCCACTTGCCGTGCGCACCCGATCACCAATGGTGAGTTCCTCCACCGGTACCTCGCCCGAAACCGTGGCGATGCGCGTGCCGGCGAGAAAGCAGACAACGACTTCGATTCCGTTGCCCACTGCGGTCAGCGCAACCGGGCCAGACGAGGACGCGAAGCCCGGAATATTCAGGTCGATCGTTACGGGGTCACCGACGGTGATCGACAGCACCCCGGTGGTGATGTCGTAGGAGCCCGTGGTGGCGACGCCAGAGACGTCGGCCGGGACATTGGGCAGCAGGATGGTATCGCCAGGCGTATACCCCGTGATCGTGCCGGCGAACGCCGCGGGAGTGAGCTTCGAATCCCCGTCGATCTCCAATACGTTGCCGCTTCCGTCGTTGAAATGGAAATCGATGGCAGCGGCAACGGTGCCTGCGATATCGATTGATGCGCCTTGGCCGAGATCGATGGTGCCGCCACCGGTTGCTGCGGCGGAGTTTATCGGGCCTATGGGAGTGTTGATGGCCGGGAACGTCACGGAGCCGGAATCAAGGATACTGCCGCCAACCGTCAGGGTGGCGCCTTCGATATCGAGGGTGGGAAGCTGCGCCGGAGCGCTGCCAAGGCCAACAAAACTGAGGTTGGCATACGTGTTGAACCCGGCAAGCAGCAGGTTGCCGAGCGCGACGCTGCCGGAATTGAGCAGCACATCGACAGGATAGACATTCGAGGCGATGAAGGGGTCCCCGCTCGCGGGGTTGGGGTTATACAAGGCGAACGCCCCGGGCGCGATCGCACCTGCGATAAGTCCGACATTTGCGCCGCTGCCGGGAACCGTACCGGTGGTGGCCGTTGTGCCGATGGTCAGCGTCGAGAATGACGTGACCGATGTCCAATCGGTTGGAGTGGCAAAGTTGATGGTCCCGGGGTTCCAGGTATAGGCGGTTCCCGATGACAGCCCGTCGCCGGTGACCGGGTAGAAGACATAGTCCGTCACGCTGACCTCCCTGACCTATTGGCCAACAAACACGTTACTGGGGCATGGTCTGACAGTAAAGCAGCGAGTGATATCTGCCTGGTGCCCGCAGCGCGCGATCGTGGCCGAAAATTGCCAGCGGAATTTCATTTGGCGGAACCTTGACGTGCATGCATTTTCCTGGCCGACCGCGAGACCGGTCGCCGCCGTCACGTCGGCATACGAAGGAGTGCGCCATGTTCCCCAGTCCAACCCGCATGTTCCTGACCAAAGGTGTGGGCGTTCATCGCAATGCCCTCACCGCGTTCGAGTTCGCCTTGCGCGATGCCGATATCGAGCAGCAGAACCTGACTTACGTGTCGTCCATTCTACCGCCGCGCTGCGAGGTGATTGCGCGCGAAGCCGGGGTGGAATTGCTCAGGCCCGGGGACATCACGTTCTGTGTCCTGGCCCGGGCGGAGACCAATGAATTCGGGCGCCACGTTTACGCCAGCATCGGCCTGGCCAGATCGGCGGATCGGGAGATGTACGGGTATATTTCGGAGCAACATGGATTCGGCATGACCGCCGAAGCGAGCGGTGAGCAGGCCGAAGACCTCGCCGCGACCATGCTGGCCTCGACACTCGGTCTGGATTTTGATCCCGATGCCGCGTGGAATGAGCGCAAGCAGATCTACGAGCACAGCAGCGTTGTCATCGACAGCACGTCGATCACGGCGGTGGCCGAATGCAGCCCCGGCAATCATTGGACCTGCGCGATCGCCGCCGCAGTGTTCCTGTTTTCCTAGCGTAATCCGCGACGAACCTGCCGGAAGACTCGCCATGCGCATGGCGGGATCGTCCGCGTTTTCCGGGTCAGGGCCGGCCCTGGTGCCGGGCTGCAGGGCCTTCTAGGCTGGCGATCCGGATGCCAGGAGGATCGCCATGAACGACCAGCCGATGACCATGCCGACGATGAAAGTCGCCGTGGGCGACAAGGACAACGCCAACTACGTCGCCGGTCGCCGCGCCTTCTTCAAATATCGCGACCTCGGCGTGACCGAGGGCACCAACGGCTTCATGCGCGCCCAGGTCACCTCGGCCGAACAGGGCATGTCGAAGCCAACCGGCTGGCACGTGCACAAGTGCCAGGCACAGCTGGTCTACATCCTGAGCGGCTGGATCGATCTGGAATTCGCCGACCGCAAGGTGCGCGTCAAGGCGGGCGACTCGATCATGATCCCCGGCAACACGCCGCATAACGAGACCGGCACCTCTGACACGTTCGAACTGCTGGAGGTGTCGGTCCCGGCGGAGATGGGCACCGAGCCCTGCGACCCGCCGCCGGGGCATTAACCTCGATTCAAGCTGCTTCGGCCACTCTGGCGGGGTGGCAACCAGGCACCGTACCCCGCATCTGGCCGAACCGCCCGAGCTGTTCGACGCTGCCCCGCCGGAGACAGCGGACAGCGTGCTCGGCGTGGCAGGCCACCGCCTGCGTCTGCGCGAGCGCTTCCTGGCGGCGGGGCCCGAGGCGCTGGCCGACCACGAGATGCTGGAGATCGTGCTGTTCGCGCTGCCGCGGCGCGATACCAAGCCGCTCGCCCGTGCGCTGCTGTCGCGGTTCGGCAGCTTCGCCCGGGTGATCACCGCGCCGGTGCAGGACCTGCTGGCGGTCGAGGGGTTGGGCGAGGCGGGTGTGGCGGCGCTGAAAGCCGTGCAGGCCGCCGCGCTGCGGCTGCTGCGGGCCGAGGTGATCGACCGGCCGGTGCTGAACAACTGGGACCGGCTGATGGCCTACCTCAATGCCGAACTGGCGCGCGAGCGCGTGGAGCAGTTCCGCGTGCTGTTCCTGGACAATCGCAACCACCTGCTGGCGGACGAGGCGCAGCAGCGCGGCACGGTGAACCACACGCGGGTCTATCCGCGCGAGGTGGCGAAGCGCGCGCTGGAGCTGCACGCGACCGCGCTGATCGTGGTGCACAACCACCCAAGCGGCGATCCCACGCCGTCGCGCGACGACATCGCGATGACGCAGCAGATCAAGGCGGCGGCCGCGGCGTTGTCGATCGTCCTGCACGACCACATCGTGATCGGTAGCGGGCGCTGGCTGAGCTTTTGCAAAGAGGGGTTGCTGTAGCCGTCACCGAAACTCCTCGACGAGCGTCAGCGTCTCCCTCGATGGCTTCCCGTAGCTCACAACCCTCACATCGAGACCGACGCCGCTCACCAGTTCCAACGCCCGCCGCATGGCGGCATGGATCCAGTCGGCGTGATTTCCGAATGCGCCCCCGCCGAGAAGTGTCAGGAAAACGACGTTCGATGCGCCGCGCCGCGCGTTCAGCACGCCCGCCCACATCGTTGCTTCGTATGCGGCCTCCAGCACCAACGACGCGAACGGCTTCCAATGCTCTGGCGGTACGCGGCTGTAGGCGACGGGCAGCGCCGAGCAGAATGCCTGCGAGACCACCGGCCGCGTCGGCCCCGCGGCTTCGGTGACTTCCACATCGCGGTGTATCCCGATGCGAAGTTTGCCGCGCAGGACTTCGCGCGCATCGCTGGCGACTGTGGCGAGGTATGAGGCGATAGCATCCAGTCCCACTCGGCTCCCCAGCGCGTAGCCGTTCCGCATCTGCCACAGTTCGTCCACGGGCCGTCTCAGCTCGCTGCTCAGCGCCGCGCCGAGATCACCGAGCCCGTCGAGCTGTCGTTGCGCGGTCTGGCCCTCGCCACCGTCGATCGGAACGAAATAGTTGCGATAGATGGTTGCAGCGCCGGCCGCGATGGCGCAGGCCGGTCCCTGAGTGTGGTCATTCTGGTAGCGGGTTACGCCGTGTTCCGGCGTCACATCGGGCGAAACCATCTCGAGCAGATTGAACTGCGAGGCCACCTGGAACAGCGCGCCGGCATTGTCGTCAGACCGATGCATACGCCGGACATCGCCGGTCACCACGCTTACCTTGAGCCGGCCGCCAACCCCGCCGTCGGATCTCGCCCTGGCGCGAAGGTCCAGCAGAGACGCCAGTTCAAGCTCGCCGATGGCATAGCTCGCGCCATTGCTTCGCGAGTGCAGTCGTTGCCCCTGGATCTCGAGCCGAGTACGGGTTTCCGCATAGCCGGTTTCCCGAAAGCCCGTGAGCTTCTCGAACCAATCCATGATGTTTCCCACGGCTCACGACCCGATTGTGCCGACGGCCAACACGTAGCGTTGCTGCCCGGACGTCTCGATCGCACCCGGCCGTGCGGCGCGCACCTGCCTGATAGCGGTCGCGGTGTCCATGCCGAGCTCGATCAGCAGCCGCGCTGCGATCGTTCCCGTGCGCCCGAGCCCGCCGCGGCAATGGACCAGAACGTCGCGCCCGCTGCGCAGCATGGTGCGAAGCTCATCGCCGGCTACGTCCCATTGTCGTTCGAATGCCTCGTTCGGCGTCGATACGTCGACGATCGGCAAATGGAACCACAGCATCCCGCGGCGGCGCACCTCCTCGCCGAGATGTTCCACCCGCAGCAGGGTCAGCTCCCGCTTCTCCATCAGGGTGACGACGGCGGCCGCACCCCAGTCACGGATGGCGTCCAGATCGAGCGCCAGGTCGCGGTCCCAATACCCGGTCATGGCGCCCGGGTCATGTTTGCCGGGGCAGAAAGTGATCCCCACACGTCCGTACGTGGATCCCGCGGATATTGCCGCAATCTGCAAAGGATGGGTGACGGAGGTCTTTTTCATGCCGATTCCTGGGCGGTCAGGCCGGCCGATCGCCTGCGAGCGTGATGCGCTGCATGATCCTGCGTTGGCCGGCGTAGTCGTTCACCGCGTAGTGCTGCGCGCAGCGATTGTCCCAGATCGCCAGCGAGCCGGGCGTCCAGCGGAACCGGCAGGTGAACTCGGGACGGATCTGGTGGCGGAACAGGTAATGCAGCAGCGGCGCGCTCTCCTCCGCGGTCATGCCGGCGAAACCGACCGTATGCGCGCGGTTCACATACAGCGTCCTGCGCCCGGTCTCCGGATGCGTGCGCACCGCCGGATGTTCGGCCTCCAGCAGCTTGCGCGCTTCGGCGCTGCCGTCGGAGCGGATGCGGTCCTCGCGTGTTCTGCTGGCGTCCGCCTTGGCGGAACTGGACACACCATGCAGGCCGGCCAGCAGTCCGCGCAGCTTCTCGGACAGTGTATCGAACGCAAGGTACTGGTTGGCGAACAGCGTGTCGCCGCCGGCATCGGGCACCTCGCGCGCGACCAGCAGCGTCGCCATCGGCGGCTCCTCCAGATACGTCGTGTCGGAGTGCCATACGCCGCCGAAATTGACCGTCTCGTGCTCGAGCTTGGTGACGTTGATGATCTCCGGAAAGCCATCGATGCCCTTCACGAACGGATATTCGATCGGCGTGCCGAAGCGGCGGGCCAGTGCCAGGAAACGTTCCGGTGGCAGGTCCTGGTCGCGGAAGAAGATCACCAGATGATCCAGCAGCGCCTTACGGATCGCGCCGACCGTGGCATCCGACAGATCGCCGGCCAGATCGATGCCATGCAGTTCCGCGCCCAGGGCGCCGGCGATCGGGCTGATTTCGAACGGTGCGTTGCGCATGTCGCTCCTTGGTGTCCGCTGCGGGCAAGCCTAGCCCAGCAGGCCGAGGCCGGAAACGCCGCCGAACACGCCGGTCGCGGCGGTCAGCGCGCAAACGGTCAGCACCAGCCAGAGATACGGCCCGCGCAATCGATGCGCCGGCGGCAGCGCCATGACCGACAGTGCGATCAGCACGCCGAGCAAGACCGGCAGCATGAACGCGTTCATCACCTGCACGCCGATGTTGAGCGCAATGAGATCGGGCCACAGCGCGATGGTGATCGTTGCGCCGACCACGATGATGGCATAGGCGCCGTAGAACCAGCGCGCGCGCAGCGGGTGCTGTTCGAGTGTGTGGCGGTGGCCGGTGACCTCGCCCAGCCCCCAGGCGAAGCCCAGCGAACAGACGATGGCCGCCACCAGCCCGGCGCCAAGCACGCCGGCACCGAACACGAACCGCCCCAGGCCGATGCCGAGAAATGGCGTCAGCGCCCGCGACATGTCGCCCACTGAGGTCAGCGTCACATCAGGCCTGCGGCCGAGTGTCGCGGCGCAGGCAACGATGACGGCGGCCATGACAAGTTGGGTGACCACCGCGCCGATCGCGGTATCGTAACGTGCCATCGGATAGTGTTCGGGCAGCAGCTTCTTGTCGGCAATGGCCGATTGCTGATAGAAGATCATCCATGGCATCACGATCGATCCGATATTGGCCGCGGCCAGATAGCGGTAGTCCCGATCGCCAAAGGCGATGTCGAGACTGCCGCTGAGCAGTTCGTGCATGTCGGGCCGCGCGGCCCAGGCGACGAAAAAGAACGCAAGCTCGAACAATCCGATCACGACGACGAGGCGTTCCACCCGGCGATAGGAGCCGGTCAGCACCACGGCGAGCAGGGCGGTCGCCGCGATCGGCAGCGTGGCGATGCGCGGCAGTCCGTACAGTTCGCCGACGCCGGCGACACCAGACAGTTCGGTGAGCAGCGCGCCGATGGTGGCGACGGCGAGACCGGTAATCGAAATCCCTGCCCACACCGGCCCGAGTACAGCGCGGACCAGTTCCCCATGGCCCCGGCCGGTGAAGATACCGAGACGGACCGCAAGCTCCTGCACGATGTACAGGATCGGCATCAGCACGAATTGCAGGCCGAGCAGGCGATAGCCCCACTGCGCGCCCGACTGTCCGGCAGTGATGATCGAACCGACATCGCTGTCGGCCAGCATGACCACCAGACCGGGGCCGAACACGGCGAGGAAGCGCGCGCGCCTGCCATGGCGGCGCGGCGCCTCCACCTGGCTCACGCAGCGGCTCGCCACGCCGCGTTGATTCGCCGGTCGCTTTGGTCGAGAACACCGCTTATCTGGAGCAGGACCCCATGCACGCGCTCTTTCTGCACAACAGCCTGAGCCGCCGCAAGGAGCGGTTCGAGCCGCTCGATCATCAGCATGTGCGGATGTACGTGTGCGGGCCGACGGTGTATGACCTCGTGCATGTCGGCAATGCGCGCCCGGTCGTGGTCTACGACGTGCTGCTGCGGCTGCTACGGCGGCTGTATCCGCGCGTCACCTACGTGCGCAACATCACCGACATCGAGGACAAGATCAACGCGCGCGCCAAGGAACTGAACGAACCGATCGCGGCGCTGACCGCGCGCACCATCGCCGACTATCATGCCGATGTGGTGGCGCTGGGCGCACTGCCGCCGGATGTCGAGCCGCGCGCGACCGGGCACATCCACGAGATCATCGCCATCATCGAGCGGCTGATCGCATCCGGTCACGCCTATGCCGCGGAGGGCCACGTGCTGTTCGCGGTGTCCAGCTTTCCAGCGTATGGACGTCTGTCGGGACGCAGCCCGGACGAGCTGCTGGCCGGCGCCCGGGTCGATGTCGCGCCCTACAAGCGCGATCCAGGCGACTTCGTGCTGTGGAAGCCATCGCCGCCCGATCTGCCGGGCTGGGACAGCCCCTGGGGGCGAGGCCGGCCAGGTTGGCATATCGAGTGCAGCGCCATGTGCTGGCGTCACCTCGGCACCGACTTCGACATCCACGGCGGCGGCACCGACCTGATCTTCCCGCACCATGAGAACGAGGTGGCGCAGAGCGTCTGCGCGTTCCCCGGCAGCGCGTTCGCGCGCTACTGGGTGCACAACGGCATGCTGCTGGTGAACGGCGAGAAGATGGCCAAGAGCGCCGGCAATTTCACCACGTTGCGCGATGTGCTGGCGCGCGTCCCCGGCGAAGTGGTGCGGCTGCTGCTGATCCGTACGCATTACCGGTCCACACCGGATTTCTCCGATGCGGCAGTCACCGAGGCGCGGCGCGAACTCGACCGGTTCTATCGCGCGCTGGAACGGTATCCGGACATCGCCGCCGTCGATGTGCCGCCGGCGGTGATGGAGGCGCTGTGCGACGACCTCAATACGCCGCTCGCGTTGTCGGCGATGCATGCGCTGGCGGACGGCGCGTTGGCGGGCGACTTCGATGCGGCCTGCGGACTGCGCGCGGCAGGTCAGGTGATGGGGCTGCTGCAGCAGGATGCGCAAGCCTGGTTCCGCGGCGGCACGGATGACGCGGCAGCGATCGAGGCAGCGATCGCCGAACGGTTGACGGCGCGGAAGGCACGCGACTTCGCGCGCGCCGATGCGATCCGTGCCGATTGGGCGGCAAGGGGGATCGCGTTCGAGGACGGACCGCAGGGAACCACCTGGCGGCGAACCAACTGATGACCGGCCGCGATGGCGGCGCCCCGCTTGTGCCGATCGCCAATTCGCCTGTCGTCATCCTGGTGCGGCCGCAGCTTGCCGACAACATCGGTGCCTGCGCGCGCGCCATGGCGAATGGCGGGCTGTTCCATCTGCGCCTGGTCGCGCCGCGCGATGGCTGGCCGCAGGAGAAGGCGTGGCGCAATTCCTCGGGCGCCGATCGCATCCTCGATGCGGCGGCGGTGTTCGCGTCGGTGGCCGATGCGGTCGCCGATCTGCATCGGGTGTTCGCCACCTGCCCGCGTCCGCGCCACATCATCAAGCCGGTGCTGACCGCGCGCGGCGCTGCCGCCGAACTGCGTGAGATCGGCACGCGTGCCTTGCACGCTGGCGTTCTGTTCGGCCCGGAGCGCGCGGGCCTCGACAACGACGACATGGCGCAGGCGGATGCGCTGGTGCGTTATCCGCTCAATCCGGCGTTCATGTCGCTGAACCTGGCGCAGGCGGTGATGGTGCTGGCGTATGAGTGGTGGACCGCCGCGGACGCCACGGCGCCGCGCGAGCTGATGACCAACGAGACGCACGTCGCGACCAAGGGAGAACTGGAGAACTTCCTCGCCCATCTGGTCGATCAACTGGATGCGTGCGGGTTCCTGCGCAACCTGCCGAAGCGCCCGGGCATGGTGCGCAACATCCGCCACCTCTTCCAGCGTGGCGAGGTGACCGAGCAGGAGCTGCGCACCCTGCACGGCATCGTCACCGAGCTGGCGATCGGGCGGCGGCAGTTAGGGCGGCTGGAAGACGCGGATTAGAGTTTTCGGGCTGACCGGACACCCATCGAGCCCTAGCGATTCCGCTTTGCCCGAAACCGCTCCAGGCTCAAGCCGGCGCGGGGATCGCCGTGACCCTGCTGACGACATCGCCCTTCAATCCCTCCCGCCCGGAGGTCTGACGCCAAAGCGTTCTGCCCACGACACCAATGCCGCCATCGAGTCCGCCCGCGGCGCGAGGCCGAGCGCCTGTGCCTGGCGCAGGCCGGCGAGCGCCTGTGCACCGGGCAGGCGCAGCTTGCGGTCCGGGTCGTGCGGCGGCGCGGCGCGACAGGCATCGGCGATCCACTCGGTCTGCCGCGTGAAGTCGGCGCGGCCGGCAAACAGCGCCGGATCGAACACCTGCACGAACACCGAGCCGCCCCACGCGTGCGTCGGATCCGCGCGGCCGTAGCCGGCGAGACCCTGGGTCAACGCCTCCACCATCCAGGCCAGACCGGTGCCTTTGTGGCCGTGGTCGAGGCCTCCCATCGGCAGCAACGCGCCGCCCGACAGCGCGTGCGGATCGTCCGAGGCCGCGCCGTCCGCGCCGAGCAGCCATGGCCCGGGCAGGCGCCGGCCCTCCCGCCGCGCCCGGGCGACCATGGCGAGCGTGGTGATCGAGGTGGAGATGTCGATCAGGATCGGGTCGGATTGCGTGGGGATGCCGATGGCGATCGGATCGGGCATGAACACCGCGCGCCTGCCGCCGAACGGCACCACCTGCGCTTCCGACGGATCGCTGCACGCGACGATTGCCAGCATCCCCTGGTCGGTCGCCGCCGTGAGGAACGTGGCGAGGCAGCCGATATGGTGGCTGCGCCGGATCGCGATGGCGCATACGCCATGCGTCTGCGCGCGCTCTGCGGCAAGACGCACGGCGCGGTCCACCAGCCACACTCCGGGCAACGACCGCCCATCCCAGACGCAGGCGGCCGGCCGATCGACGAGGACCTTCGGCTCGCCGGTCCGCTGCATGGCACCCGCGGCGATGTCTTCGAGATAGTCGGCAAGTTGCGCGAGCCCATGGGTGTCGTGGCCCATCGCATCGGCGGTGACCAGCAGTCGCGCGGTGACCTGCGGCTTGTCGCCGTCCAGTCCCGCCGTCGTCAGCAGCGACGCCGCATAGCCGATCAGGTCGTCGAAATCATAGGTCATGCGGCACTCCTCACGGCCGGTCGGGTCGCGGCAAAACCATTACGACCGCCCATGGATCCGGCGTTGCGCGATGTCCCAGGGAATGATGGCGCGCTCGGCCAGCGTCACGGCACCGAACAACGCAAGCCCGAGCAGCGTCAGAACGAAAATGGCCGCGAACGCCAGATCGGGCCGCATGTTGCCGGTCTGGATCTGGATGTAGAAGCCCAGTCCGCGGTCGCTGCCGATGAACTCGGCGATGGTCGCGCCGA
>DASXNR010000162.1:0-7517 GCA_036494925.1 Acetobacteraceae bacterium | reverse complement strand
CGGGAGCCGTTCAACGTGTCGATCGCATCGCAGGCGGCGGCGATCGCGGCACTGGCCGAGCCTGGGTGGGTGGAGAAGGGGCGCGCGCACAACGCCGAGTACCGGCCGAAGCTGGCGGCGGGGCTGACGGCGGCCGGGATCAAGGTCTGGCCGTCCGAGGGCAATTTCGTGCTGGCCGACTTCGCCACACCGGAGCGCGCCAAGGCGGCGGATGGGTTCATGCGCTCGCGTGGCGTAATTGCCCGCCCAGTTGGCGGCTATGGCCTGCCACACTGCCTGCGCATCACTGTCGGCACCGCGGAAGAGGTGGAGATCGTCATCGCCACCGCGACGGAGTTCATGCGTGGTTGAACCGCTGTTCCGGCGGCTGGCGCTGATCGGCATCGGCCTGATCGGCAGCTCCGTCGCCCGCATCGCGCGCGAGCGCCGCGACCTGGCGGCCGAAGTGGTGGTGACCGCGCGGACCGCGAAGACGCTGGAGCGCGTGCGACAGCTCGGCTTCGCCGACCGGATCGAGCCGGATCCCACTCGCGCCGTGGCCGGCGCCGATTGCGTGATGCTGTGCGCCCCGGTGGGCGCCTTCGCCGACATCGCCGCCGCGATCGCGCCGCGTCTGGAGCCCGGGGCGGTGCTGACCGACGTGGGGTCCACCAAGCAATCGGTGATCCGCGATGTGGGGCCGCTGGTGCCGGCGGGGGTGCATTTCGTGCCGGCCCATCCGGTGGCGGGGACCGAATACTCCGGCCCGGATTCCGGGTTCACCACGCTGTTCGAGGGCCGCTGGACGCTGCTGACCCCGCCGCCCGGCGCGGACGAGGCGGCAGTCGCGAAGGTGGAGGAGTTCTGGCGGCGCTGCGGGTCGATGGTGCAGCGGATGGAGCCGGCGCATCACGACCGGGTGCTGGCGATCGTGTCGCACCTGCCGCACCTGATCGCCTTCACTATCTGCGGCACCGCCGACGACCTGGCCGACGAGAGCCGCCAGGAGGTGCTGCAGTTCGCCGCCTCGGGATTCCGCGACTTCACCCGCATCGCCGCGAGCGATCCGGTGATGTGGCGCGACATTTTCCTGAACAACCGCGAGGCGCTGCTGGAGATGCTGGCCCGCTTCGTCGAGGACGCGCAGGCGATGTCGCGCGCGGTGCGCTGGGGCGACGCGGCGTATATCGAGGACAAGGTGGAACGGGGTCGGAAGATCAGGCGCAGCTTGATCGAGCTGAAGCAGGCGTAGCGCGCAGGAGGAGTGCCGCGTTGCCGCCGGCGCGGTTGCGTCCTCGTGCGGCGCACCCCTGCTACTCTTGGATGAACTGCGGCGTGGCAGGGCCTCCTTGCCGTGTCCTCTCCAGCAACTCGATTAGCTGAGGGCTTTGACTATTCCGCCGCCCGCGGGCGGCGTCGGGGCCGCGGGGCATGCCGCTCCGGTCGGCGTTGCCCAATCACTGTAAGCGGCAATCCCCAGGCATAATGGCTGCCGAGCGCCGCTATGGCACCGTGTTTAGAAGGTCGGTGTTGGAATGCACGCTCGGCATCTGCATCCCACGAAAGACTGCGGCAACGTCCAGAGCGACCTGTTCTCCATAAGGCAGCAATGTTTCTCGTCTCGCCAACTCCGGTAACCTGGTCCCAATGGAGTTGACCATCGCGCAGACCGCCTCATCGGCCCGCCCACAGTCAAGCGCGCCTCGGGTCAGGCGTTTGCCGTGGCCAGCATCGCATCCTGCGGCAGCCATGAGCAACAGCACCGACATGCATAGTTTGCTGTACTTCGGCTCCATCATTCAGGCAGGGAAAGTTGTCGAACAACCGCAGTTTTGCTTCCGGCCAGCAACAACGCTCGGCTGACGTCACTGCATTGCTTCGGTCGCCGTCAATTATCACCGACAGAGACTGGTGATTTGTTAATGGCGCGGGCCCAAAGCGGACTGTAACGCGTAACCAGGAGGGGCTCCCCGAAGGATAGAGATCCTTAATCATTGTTTGCCATGATCTCGGGTCAGCAAAACCGCGCCCGGCCTCCGACCGAGCACCGGAGAGGTTTGGGGCAGCAAATAATGATTGGGTCGAGGTGTGCAATGGTCGGAATTGCCGGAACTTTTTGGTGTGGCTCGAAATGAAATGCGTAGCCGTGCCCCGACAGGATCGTCCGACGGCCGTCCGTGGTCATGGCGAAATTCCGCCTTGTTGTTGAGGATCCGGAAATGCGACGTCATATCAAGCTCTATGTGGCGGCTATTGCCGGTCTTGTGGTGGGCTGCAACCAGCCCGCGGTAACGCTCAAGGCTCCAGCATTTCAAAGCAGCGAGAACACCATCCGCGACTGGAATGATGTGGCGCATCAGATTGCCACCGACATGGCATCGCTTGGTCTGCTGCCAACCAACACGCAGTTCGGGCCGCCAGTCGGGCCGCCACCGAAGCCGGTGTTCCTTCGTGTGCAGGCTCCGGATTCGGCATTCGTCCGCCAGGTGGCCGATGAACTGCAGCGCGATGTGCTGCGGAGTGGCGGGGCGGTTGCGCGCAGCCCGGCCGGGGCGACTGTGGTCAATCTGGACGTGAACTTCGTGCGATGGGGTCCCCGTGACAAGCCACCCGGGCCGATCGGGACGCTGGCGGCAGTGGTAGCGATCCCGGGCATCGTGATTGGTGCGTCGGAGCCGATGTCGGTCTGGACCGGGGCGGATGCTGCGGCGTTCACCGCAGTGGGTCTCGGTGTTCTGCTCGATACGGCGGTCGCACTTACGCCCACCATGAACGCCGAAGCGGTATGGGAGGCAACAATCGTCGCCGATGATCAGGTGATCATGCGGCTGCAGGATCAGGTCTACATTCGCACACCTGACATCCCGCTCTACGCCAAGGCCACCAGCCTGAGCCCGATCACATCGTGGCAGGATCACGCACCGCTGCGCAGCCGTGTCATCCGCTTCGATCCCTGATCAGGAGACGCGGCATTATGCAATCGGTTTTCCGCTGCGCTGCAATCATCCTGCTGCTGGCATTGGCTGGATGTGACGACCCCAGAACGCCGGCGACCGGCTCGGTAACGATCGGAGCTTCACCCTATATCCGCGGCGACCTTGGTACTCTCACCTATCGTGCCGTCGATTTGCTGCTGGCTGGTGCGCCGGATGTGGCGCCGAGTGCCCCACTCGTCGTCGCTACCGTTGCGGACGCTCAGAAAATCGAAACCAGCTCGGCTCTTGGCAATATTGTGGCGGAGATGATCCGAACGCGTCTGGTGCAGAACGGGCACGTTGTGTCTGAAATGCGACTTCGCAATGCTGTCGGCCTCAACAGGAACGAGGGCGAATTCCTGCTGTCACGCAATCGACGAGCGCTTATGGCACCTCCCAACGCCGCCGCCATGGTAACCGGCACCTATGCGGTAAGCTTCGCAAAGGTCTATGTCAGCCTCAAGCTTGTTGCAGCGAGCGACGCACATATCATTTCGGGAGCCGATTTCGCCGTGCCCTTGCTCGATGTCGTGGGTTTGATACCGCAGGCCCGCGGTCCTTAGAACAGGTTCAGCTCAGCCGGTCCGGGCCGCCGGGGCCGTGCTCGTGGTTCAGCACTGATGGCAATTCTCGGACGATCACCTACGCGGCTGCGTTGGCCCGCGCGAGCTCGCCTTCCAGCGTGGCGATCCTCCGGTGCAGCATCTCGCTTTGCACATGCGCGTAGGCGATCACCGCATGGCGGGCGAGGCCGGCCAACAGGCTGCGTTCGTTGCCGGCCAGATCGGTGCCGATCTCATGGCCACTGTACAGCACGACGGCGAAGCAGCGGCGCGGATTGCCGATCGGCACGCCAAGCAGCGGCCGCGCCAAGCCGGCCGGAAACCGCTCGTCCGCCGCGCTGATTGCTTCGATCGGGTACGGCGCGCCGCCAAACCGTGCCTCGAGCAGCGGGTCGCTGGCTGGGAGCACGTCCGCATCCGCCGTGCTCCATCCGATGCTCACCTGGCGGCGGAAGCTGCCATCCTGCTCGCGGAACAGCGCCGCCGAGACAAGGCGCAGGGAGCGCACCGGCGTGTCCACCAGGTGCCGCTCGATGTCGGCCAGACTCGCGGCGCTCTGGATCGATTGGCCGATTTGATCGAGCTGCGCTTCGGCGCGGCGGAACTCCATGTCGAACAGCCCGTCCGCGAGCCTGACGGAAACTTCGTGCAGCCGCGAGATGATGAAGGCGAGGCCCGAGGCGACCGCTATCCAGGCCCAGTTCGGCAGCCGTACCAGGTCGTCGAGCACATCCATCTCCTGGTGGAGAAAGAACGCCGGCACGCTGAGCAGCAGGCCAAGCACCGTGGCGCGGCGCAGCGGGATCGCAACGCTGACCACCGTCGGATGCCGCACGGCCTGCACCACGAACAGGCAAAGGACGCCGTTGACGAGATAGATCAGGCCGAAGATGTCCTCGGGGATCGCGGCAGTGCCCAGCAGGCTGCTGGGCAGCGATGTCACCTGGGAGAGTTCGGCGAACAGATACGCCGGCAGGCCGATCAGGCATCCCCAGATGACCCAGCGGATGCGTTGGTAGTCGCGTGGCGCCAGGTCCTTGCGGCGGCTCAGCAGGATGCCGAGCGCCGCCACAGCGACCGCGAAGCCGACCAGCAGTGCGGCCCGCATCGCCGTCTCGGTGGGATAGCCGAAGACGCCGCCAAGGCTGGACAGCGCCAGTGCCAGGAACGCGATCGCCAATGCCGGCAGGGCACGCTCGACAGGGCGCCAGCGGCGCTCGGTCGCGTCCGACGGCACGCGCAGCGCGAACAGCAGGAAACCGGTATAGCCCGCAGCCTGCGTCACACAGGAGGTGATCGCCAGCGCCAGCATGGCCGTCGGCCACTGTTGCAGCCAGGCATAGAACTGGAACGCCTGCCCGGGATTGAATTCGATGGCGTAGGCGAAGAAGCCCCAGGTCATGCCGCCCGGCCGTAGCCACACCAGCCAGGCCGCGCCGAGCACGAACAGGATGCCGGCGGTCTGGTCGAGCAGCAGCATGAGGTTGAGCATTCGACTGGCCGGGCGCTGCTGTGCAACCAGTGCCACCCGGCGGGCAGGGCGAACGTCGGCGGCAACCAACAGCAGCGAGGCGGCACGGCCTGGCATGACGTAGTTCAGACCGCCCGACAGCGCCAACATGCTTGCGCAGACATCGGTGCGGACCGGGATGCAGCGCATGCCGGCAAGGCCGAGGCGATCACCCGGCCGGACGCCCGCCTGCCACGCCGGCGATGCCGCCTCGGTGGCGAATGGCCCCCGCACGTCGTAGACCAGACCGTCGGCATTCGCTGCCAGTCCGAACGAGCCAAGCGGGCGTACGATCCGATATAGGTCAGGCACGATGAGTGCCAGGGCGTAGAGCGTCAACAGAGCCAGCAGGGCGCGCTGGCCAAGGCCGGTTCGGCTCCGGATGTGCATCCCCCTCGCCCGACAGTCGGTTCAGGCCGGCAGCATAGTAGGCTGTCGCCGTTGCAAGCGAGAGATGATTGCCGCAGGTGGCTACGACAGCGCGGCAGTCTCCGCCGGCACCCGGCCGGCCAACTGCGGCATATCCATCAGCCGCGCGTACAGCGCGCTGTTCAGCTCCGCCCGGCGCGCCCACAGCGAGCGATACCACGCGATCCGCGGCGCCACCTGATAGGCCAGCATCCGCTCGCCGGCGACGTAGTGCCGCGCCGCGTCGCCGAGGCTCCGCGCCAGCTCCGGCATCGCCACCAGGCGCAGCAGCCGGTCGCGCAGCTCATCGGCGCTGTGGAACAGCAACCCGGTGCGGCCATCCTCGACGCTGTCGGCATACACGATGTGGCTCGCCAGCGCCGCCACCCGACAGGCACCCGCCTCGATGAACTTCAGGTCCGACTTGGCGCGGTTGAACGGCGTATCGCCCAGCGGCATCAACGAGATCTCGCACTGCCCGAGCAGCGTCAGATACGTGTCATAGTCGCAGGTCGGCGTGAAGCGCTTGTGCGGCGTGCGCAGCGCATCGAAGAAATCCTGGTCGTGCACCACGCAGAAGCGCAGCCGATCGCCCGCCTTCTCCGCCACCTCGTTCAGCGCCGGCAGCAGGGGCGCCCAGTCACGTTCGCGGTTGAGCGCGCCGAAGAACAAGGTCAGTGCCTGCGGGTCGAGGAAGTTGCGCACCTCCGGCAGCGCGCGGATCGCGTTGGGGAACACCATGACCTCGGGGTTGCGCGTGCGCAGCACCGCGGCCAACGCCGGTGTGCTGGTCTGCACCGCGTGCACGCCGCGGAACGCGAGCTGATCGTCAGGCTCGAGCATGCCGAAATGATCCGGGTGATCGTCGAATTCCGTCACGATCACCCAGCCTTCGGACAGCAGCCTGCGGATCACCGCGGCGCCCCGCTCGCCGGACAGCGCCGGTCGATGCATGACGAAGATGCGCGGCATATCGTCCGCGACCGGCTTGATCTCGGTGCTGCTGGCGAACTGGGTCAGCACGGTCGGATCGCTGCGCATCGCCTGCATCGGATACACCACGCGCACATGCGACACGCCGCCCACCGGCCGCAGCATGTTGGCCGCGACCGACAGCATCTGGCGCGGCCGTTTCAGCACGCGCCAGACGTACTGGATCGGCGCGGCGCGATGCGCGTAGGCCGATGGGTCGACGCCCAGCCTGATCAGCGCCGGCGCGATCAGGTCGGCGAACTCCTGTGCCTTGGCCAGATTTGACGCGCGCGGCGCGACGTCGTGCGGCACCAGACCCGCCTGCTCCAGGCCTTCGCGCATCGTCTCGAGGCTGAACCAGCGCAGGTGCGTCTCGTCCAGCAGGCCCGTCGGCTCGTATTTCCAGGTGCCGCGCAGCAACCGGTCGGCGAAACTCCAGTGCTGCATGTTGGGCACGCAGATCAGCATGGTGCCATCGTCGCTCAGCGCCTCGGCGTGGCGCCGCAGCACCGGCCAGGGATCGCGCAGGTGCTCGAGGATATCGCCGTACACGATGCAGTCGATCGTGCGGTCGAGCGCGAACGGCATCGGGTCCTGCTCGACGTCCACCACCGCCACCTGATCGAGCCGCTGCGCCGCCAGCGCCGCCGCCGCCTGGTTCTGTTCGATGCCGAGCAGGCGCGCGCGTGGATTGAGCCGCCGATACGCCGCGCCAAGGCCGCCGGCGTTGCAGCCGACGTCCAACACGACGCTGGCGTCGAGTGGGATACGCTCGAGCAGATCGTTGTTGGCTTGGTCGGGATAGGACGGCATGTGCGAGGGGCGCTCCGTGACCATGGCGACGGCGTAGACCGCCTGGCGCGACGATCAGTCGTGGTACGCGGAATTGCCGCGCGGATGCAAGACGGAAGCGGTCGGCTGCCGGGGATTGCGCCGCAGGCCGTCCAGCCGCTCCAGCATCCGCGTACGGCAGCGGTTCAGTGCCGTGGCAGCCGATAGTTGGGGCGGCGCGGCGGCGGCGGCGGTCAATGATTGCGCCGCCCGCTCGATGAACCGGTGCTGCCCGGCGCTGGCCAGGACCGGGCCAGCGAGATCGAGCAAGCGCCGCCC
>DASXNR010000161.1:0-2941 GCA_036494925.1 Acetobacteraceae bacterium | reverse complement strand
TCAGCGATGCCATCGCCGCCGTGCGCCGGCGCATCTGGCATCATCAGACTTCTTGCATGTCCCGGCGACCAGCGGATGTCATGAAAATTCCCCGCCAGTTATGGGATCGCGCGGCAAACGCACTCGCCTATGCCGCGTGATTCGATAAAGTCGAGCTCAGTGTCTACATATGATCAGGCAATGGCGCTGAATATCAGGGACGAGGATACCAATCGTCTGGCGGAAAAGCTGGCAGGCCGGATGCGCTCGACGAAGACGGCCGCTGTGAAACAGGCGCTACGCAATGAACTCCAGCTGATCGAACAGCAGATCCCGCTTCGCGAACGCCTGCGCCCGTTACAGGACCGGGTGATGTCGAGGGTGCCCACGGGATTGGGGGCGGACAAGGCGTTTCTTTGACTGGCTCAGCGGCCACTCCTGAGGTCCGTCGCCGCCTCTCGATCCCGCCAGAACGACGCGGATGGCCGGGCCAAGCGCCGGCCATGACGGCGGACAAACGATGGATCAGGGACTGACGTGGCCGCGGAACTTCTCCGGCGGCCGGGTGCCCCACTGCGAACGCAGTCCCTCCTCCGCCGGCACCAGATTCCCCCCGTTCTGGACGTTCAGCCGGTCGGTGTCGGCCCAGTGCTCATGCACGCGGCCCCAGGGATCGGCCCAATAATCATAGACCTGGCTGCCCAGCAGGTGGCGGCCAATGCCCCACATGTGTTCGTACTTGGTCAGGCCGCTGAGGTATTCGTGGCCGATGAACACGTCGTCGATGTCCTGCACCTCGAACGAGAAATGATTGAGGCCGGCCCGCTCGTTCCTCATGCAGAAGAACGCGTGATGGTCCACGTACTGGTCGCCGGCGTCGATCCGGCTGAACTGGCCGATGAGGTTGTCCTTATCGCCGGCGTAGACGTCGTCGGAGCAGATCAGGCCGAGGGTTTCGCGGAACCAGTGCACCGTCTCCTGATTCCTGGGCGAGCCAAGAACCGCATGGCCGATCCGCTTCACGCTGGATGGGCCCGCGGCGAAGCGGATCACCTCGCCGGCCCGCTTCAGCGGCTCCACGCCGGAGTTGATCGGCTGCCGCACGACGTGGATCGGCTGGACCGGCTCGATCCCGTGCACGATCTCGATCGTGTAGCCGTTCGGTTCGGTCAGGCGGACGCGCCGGCCGCCGCCAGGCTCATCGAGGGTCTCGATGCCGGACGCGCCGGGCAGCTTCGCGGCGGCCTTCAGTGCGTCCTCGCTGGCCACCGCCCAGGCGAAGCCGATGAACTTCGGATCGCCCTTTTCGGTGATATGAATGTGGTGCACCGGATCGGTGCCGCGCATGTACAGCGCCGTCGGCGTCCGCGCCGCGCGCGCCATGCCGAACGCCGTGAGGAACTCCTCCTGCGCATCGAGGTCCGGCGAGCGGAGCCGTCCATACGCCAGATCGCGTACCTTCACTCCCGCCATGATCAGCCTCCCGCTGCTGTTGTATCGAACGGAATGCAACGCGCGGCGATCCGTGCCCGGAAGCCCGCGTCGGCCGTCGACAGATCCACGATGTCCACCTTGTAGGGGATATCCGACAGAGACAATGCCTCGGCGATTTCCCCGAGCACGTCGAGACTCAGCGGCCGCACCCATTCGAGCGCCAGGTCGAGGTCGGAATAGCGCCGTGCGCCGCCATGGGCACGCGAGCCGAACACGTACGCCCGCGCATCCGGCGGCAGATGCGTGCGCAGCACGTCGTGCAGGATACCGGCATGGTCTGCGCGCATATCGAGCACGGATGTCATCGCAGGCGCTGTCGCAACTGATCGAGAAGATACGTCGCTTCCGCAAGGAAATCGGGAATCCCCGCGACCACCTGCTGCGCGACGGGCGCCGAGTTGGTATGGCTGGTGCGCGCCCGCGTATCGCGGAAGCGGCGCCAGAGCGGCCAATCGCCGTGCAGCAGTCCTTGCTCATCGCCGGTTCGGATCAGGTCCTGGAACGGCATCCGGTCGAACAGGTCGGTAGAGGCGGCGACCATCCGGAGATAGCGGCGGAGCATCCGATGGCTCAGCTCGTAGGTGAACTCGAAACGCTGGATCAGTCCGTCCCGAAGCTGTTCGTCGTGCGGCTCGCGGCGATGCCGTTCGAGGCCCTCGCGCAGCCGCCCGACCGCGCTGGCGAGCGGTGAAATATCCAGCGTTGATGCAGAGTCACTCATTCACTCCGCCGCGAGCTTCTCCGCGTCCGTCGCCGCCTTCAGCGCCTCGGCCTTCGCCTCCACCAGCTCGACGATGTGCTCCACCATGTCGGCGCCGGCGATGGTGTGGTCGGTCTTCCCGGCGCGGTAGATCATGTGCCGTCCATTGCCGCCGCCGGTCAGGCCAATATCCGTCATCAGCGCCTCGCCGGGCCCGTTCACCACGCAGCCGATAATCGACAGCGTGATCGGCGTCTCGATATGCGCCAGCCGGTCCTCCAGCGTCCGCACCGTCTCGATCACGTTGAACCCCTGGCGTGCACAGGACGGACACGAGATCACCTTCACCCCGCGATGGCGGATGCCCAGCGCCTTCAGCAGGTCCCAGCCGACCCGCACCTCTTCCTCCGGCTCATCCGACAACGACACCCGCAGCGTGTCGCCGATCCCGGCCCACAGCAGCGAGCCCAGCCCGACCGCCGACTTCACCGTGCCCATCCGGCGGCCGCCCGCCTCGGTGATGCCGATATGCAGCGGGTGGTCGCAGACCTCGGCCAGCTGCTGATATGCCGCCACCGCCAGGAACACGTCCGACGCCTTCACGCTGATCTTGAAGTCGTGGAAGTCGTGCTGCTGCAGGATGTCGGCGTGGTACAGCGCGCTCTCGACCAGGGCCTCGGGGTTTGGCTCCCCATACTTCTCGAGCAGGTGCTTCTCCAGAGATCCGGCGTTGACGCCGATCCGCATGGAGCAGCCATGGTCGCGCGC
>DASXNR010000160.1:0-2870 GCA_036494925.1 Acetobacteraceae bacterium | reverse complement strand
CTGGATGATGTTCTTGTACGACTTCTCGGCGAAGGCCTTGATGTAGGCGGCGCGCTCGAGCGGGCGCAGCTTGCTGCGGATGCCGACCTCGCCCAGGTTGTTGACCACCGCCTCGCCGAGATTGGCGTAGGATGAGTCGCAATTGTAGAAGCCGGCATCGAATCCATTGGGATAGCCCGCGGCGGCGAGCAGCTGCCTCGCCTGCGCCGGATCGTACTCCGCCGGCGGGGGCTGCCAGTAGAACTCGAACATATCCGGAATGAACGCGCTGTTGGTGACGCGCGAATATCCCCTGGTCAGCGCCTCGTTGATGGTATCGCGGTCGATCGCGAGATTGGCGGCGCGCCGCACGCGCACATCATGCCAGGGCGATTTCGGATCCCATTGATCCACGAAATACAGACAGAACACGCCCTGCAGCACGACCGCCTTGAGGCTCAGGCCCGGGGTCTGCAGCAGTTCGCCGGCGAGCTCGCCGCGGATCGAGTAGGCGATGTCGATCTCACCGCGCCGCAGCGCGGCCAGACGCGTGGCCTCCTCGGGGATCACCTTCATCACCAGGCGCTTCACCTTCGGCGTCCGGCGCCAGTAGCCGTCGAACGCCTCCAGCACCAGCTCGATGCCGGGCGAGAACGAGACGAAGCGGTACGGCCCGGCGCCGATCGGCGCCTTCTTGAAGCCCTCGTCGCCAACCTGGGTGACGTATTTGCGCGGCACGATCCAGGCGGCCCCACTGACGCCGGCGTAGAAGGTGAGGAAGTCGGGCCACGGTTCCGTCAGCCGGAACCGCACGTGCTGCGCATCCGGCGTGTCGATCGCGGCGACCCGCTGCTTCAGCAGGCTCTGGCTGGCGCCGTGATAGCGCTCGAAGGAGAACTTCACGTCGTCCGACGTGACCGGATCGCCGTTGTGGAAGCTGGCGCGGCGCAGCACGAAGTCGTGGGTGAGGCCATCCTCCGACGCGGTGTATGATTCGGCCAGGCTCGGCGTTTGTTTGCTGTCCGGCATGGCCTTCACCAGCGCGTCGTGCAGGCCGTAGAGCAGCATGTACGGGGTGATGATGCCGGCGGCCTCGCCCGGGTCGAACCAGCTCGGGGCCAGCGACACGTGGACGCCGTAGGTCAGTTGTCCTTGCGGTGCGGCGGCCGCGCTCCGTTCGCCGGCGGTGACACCGGCGGCGGTGAGTGCGAGCAGGGATCGTCGGGTCAGGGACAGACCGCTGACGACTGGAGCCGCCTGATCGATATGCCGTGTGGGCGAGCGCATTTGCCGCCTCCCTGAAGACCTCTCTCAGCGGAGAGTTGCATTCAGCGTAGAGGAGCTATGCGCTCATGTCATCTGATTTCTGCGACACGTGCCTGCCGCGCTGCCGGGACCGGTCGTCACCCGGGCGGTAGGCCGGCGCGAGGGTTGCTCACCGTGACACCCATAGGTCGAAAATAGGCATCGTTGAAGGTAAGCACTGTCATGCCGTGCAGCTCGGCCGAGGCGGCGATCCAGGCGTCCTCGATGTCGGGTTCGGCGCCGGCGGCACGCGCCATGGCCAGCAACGCGCCTGCGCGCAACGCGGCGTCGATATCAACTGGCAGGATATGCTCGCCGTGAAGGCTGACGACCTCGTCCAGCCATGCAGCAAGCCGCCGTGCCTTGGCGGTCGCGCCACGCTGCCGGAGGCGGATGATGCCGTAGGAAATCTCGGTGAGCGTGACAGTGCTCAGGTAGCATTGCCCGCCGTTGCGCCGGAGCCACGCGACGAGGTCCGCGTTCGGCGCTGTCTTCTCCGGGCTCAGTTCAGACACGATGTTGGTGTCGAGAATGTACACCCGCTGTCAGCGACGCGGTTCCCTTCGGATGACACGCGCCGCTCGGTGCGGCGGCAGGTCCTCAGCACGCAGCGGGCACTGAGCGAGCAGATCGCCGAACGATTTGCGCGGCGCGACACGGCGGTTCCACTCTGCCTCGGACACGATGACCACCGCCTGTTTGCCGTGCCGGGTGATGCGCTGTGGTCCTTCGTCCAGCGCACTGTCGACGAGGTCTCGGAAGTGAGTCCGAGCCTCCTGCAAGGGCCAGGTCCGCATGTGATGGCTCGTTCTGTAAGATAGTTACAGATTAGCGTCTCGACACCAACATCGGCCGGCGCCGATCCGGTCAACGGCCGGTGCGGCTGCTCGGAGAGCTGCAACGTCGTCATGTGGTGCTGAGCATGCTACGACAGACAATGATGGAGGTTCACCATGGCATTGGGCTCTGTGACAGGCCGGGGCGTCAGGTCGAGAGTGAGCGCCACCGACCGTCGGGATCAGCAGGCGGATGACTTATACGAAATGGCGAACCTGTTTCCTCGGACAACCGGCCTGCCGATGACGGTGTGGGTCAGTCCGCGTGGGCGGGCGCGGCACGACGCACGGATCAAGGTTTCGCTGACGCCGGGGAGGATGGACATCGGACACACGGCTGTGGTCGGTATTCGGCCGAGCCCGCGATTGATAGAAGGAAAACTGGCGTCGGCGGACCTTGAGCTGGTGTCTCGATGGATCGGGCTGAACGAAGCGGCGCTGATCGATTTCCGGAATGAAGCGATTGACTCGGTCGAGCTCGGTGCGAGGCTGCGAAGAATATAGGGCCACGCGGCAGCCCCGCCGCTCCCATTCCCACCTGCCGCTCGACGATCAACTACTTGATCGCGCCATGGTCGCGTATTCTCGGCAGCGGATCCTGACAAGGACTTGCATCGCCGCCTCCACTTTGCCGTACCCAAGTCACAGGGCTGAGATCACCCCGACAGTTCCGGCGCTAATAGCCGCAATGAGGAATCCCAGACTACGAACGGGGGGCATTGTCACGCTAAACTGGCGTGCGCCGGCGAC
>DASXNR010000159.1:0-26310 GCA_036494925.1 Acetobacteraceae bacterium | reverse complement strand
GCGCGGCGAGGCGGTAGCGTGGGTCGAATTGGCTCCGGCTGGCCTTGGCACCCATGACGGTGGTCTCCTCTTGAGTCGGGCTCCGATAGAACATTACCCGAACTTATGAAACCATAGGTTGCATTCGATGGCAAGCGGAGTATTAGGGGTTTCAGAAAATATTCCTCGGAGAAATAGTGCGGCGCACGGCCGTGCCGCGGCGCGGCCGGCAGCGGCATAGGCCGGCTATAGCCAGGGCTGCGCGCTGCCCCGGAACGGATCGATGTCGTATCGCACTCCGGTCAGGCAAAGCCCTTCCGCAGGCGCGGTCGGACCGGCTGCGGAGCGATTTCGTGTGGCCAGCGCCGCGGCCACGCGCTCGGCGGGCCAGCTTCCGTCGCCCACCAGCTTCAGGGTTCCAACCATGTTGCGCACCTGGTGGTGCAGGAAGCTGCGGGCCTCCGCGATGATCTCGACCATATCGCCGTGCCGCCGCACGTCCAGCCGGTCGAGCGTGCGCAGTGGGCTGTTGGCCTGACAGGCGGCGGCGCGGAACGAGGAGAAGTCGTGCCGGCCCAGCAGGCCCTGTGCCGCGCGATGCATCACCTCGGCGTCGAGTTCCGCGTGCACGTGCCAGACGCGGCCGGCGAGCAGTGCGGGACGCGGACGGCGGTTCAGGATACGGTAGCGGTAGGCACGGCCAGTGGCGGAGAAGCGGGCGCTCCAGTCCTCGGGTGCGGGCGCGGCGTGCAGCACGACGACCGGATGCGGTTTCATATGGTGGTTCAACGCGTCGCGCACCTGCGCCGCCAGGATCGCGTCCGGCAGGTCAAGCTGCGCGACCTGGGCTGAGGCATGCACGCCGGCATCGGTGCGGCCGGCGACGGTGCTGGCGACTGGCACCCCGTGGTTCAGCCTGGCGGCCGCGGTCTCGAGCACCTCCTGGATGGAGAGCCCGCTGGCCTGGCGCTGCCAGCCGACGAACGGCCCGCCGGCGTACTCGAGCAGGAGCGCCCAGCGGGTCATGGTCGCCGCTCTTTGGCGCTACCCACCCAGGATCGTCCCGACCGGCACCGGATGGCCTCGCAGGAACGCATCCGCCGCCATCGCTGGGCGGCCGGCCAGTTGGACCCGCGTCGGCCGTAACGCGCCGGCACCGCAGGCAACCGCCAGCCGCTCGTCCAGCACCATGCCTGGCGGACCCGACCCCACGGCCAGCGCAACCGCCAGCACCTTCAACACCGCGCCGCGCAGGCTGGTGAACGTGCCGGGCCACGGATCGAACGCGCGCACCTGACGCTCGATATCGACGGCGTCCCTCCGCCAGTCGATCCGCCCGGCATCGCGTGTCAGCTTCGGCGCGTAGGTCACACCTGTTTGGGGCTGCGCCACAGCAATCGGATCCTCCGCCAGCGCACGCAGCACCAGGCGCGCGCCGATCGCCGCCAGCACGTCGTGCAGCACCGCCGCGGTGGTCGTGGCGGTGATCGCCACGGCCTCGCGCAGCAGCATCGGCCCGGTGTCGAGGCCGGCGTCCATCTGCATGATGGTGACGCCGGTATCGGCGTCCCCGGCCAGCACCGCTGCCTGGATCGGGGCGGCGCCGCGCCAGCGCGGCAACAGGCTGGCATGGATGTTGAGGCAGCCGAGCCGCGGCGCATCCAACATCGCCTGCGGCAGGATCAGCCCGTATGCAGCCACCACCGCCGCATCCAGCCCGAGCGCGGCAAACGCGGCCTGCTCGGCTGCGTCGCCGCGCAGCCGCGCCGGCGTGCGTACCGGCAGACCGAGCCGCTCTGCCTCGACCTGCACCGGGGACGGCCGCAGCGAATGGCCGCGGCCAGCCGGCTTCGGCGGTTGGCAGAACACCGCTGCGATCTCGTGGCCCGCCCCGCGCACAGCCCGAAGCGCCGGTACGGCGAAATCCGGGCTGCCCATGAACGCCAGGCGCATCGCGCTACATCGCCTCGGCGCGCTTCTGGCGTAGCTCCTTGGCCAGCCGGCGCAGGATCATGTTGCGCTTCAGTGCCGATAGGTGATCGACGAACAGAATGCCATCCAGGTGGTCGATCTCGTGCTGGATGCAGGCGGCCAACAACCCCTCCGCCTGGATCCGCCGCTTCGCCCCCTCGAGGTCGGTGTAGCGCACTGTCACCCTCGCCGGCCGGGTGACATCGGCATATTGGCCCGGCAGCGACAGGCAGCCTTCCTCGCGCGTCGCCTGCTCCTCGCTATGGGCGGCGACCTCGGGGTTGATCAGCACGAGTGGTGCCGGCTTGTCGTCCGGCATCAGGTCGACGATCGCGAAGCGCAGCCCAACCCCCACCTGCGGCGCAGCGAGTCCGATCCCTGGCGCGCGATACATGGTGGCGAACATGCGCGGCACCAGCTCGCCGACCCGCGCCATGTCGTCCGCGCCGACCGGCCGGGCCCGCGTCTTCAGGATCGGCTCAGGCACCACCAGGATCGGCAGCGATTCCGTCGTCGCGTTCATGTCGGCCATGTAGCGGTGCCGCCGGGCGCGATCAACGTCCTGCCCCCTTGCAACCACCGCCCTCTCTGCCAAGATTCGCATTCGCCGGGATGCCATCAAGGGTTCGGGCAATGCTTCGCTCCAAGGAGGAGGCCATGACCACGAGGATGTTCGCCTCACCGCTGTTCCTGGGCTTCGACCATCTCGAGCAGATGCTCGAGCGGGCGTCCAAGACCTCATCGGACGGCTATCCGCCTTACAACATCGAGCAGACCGGCCCTTCGGGGCTGCGCATCACGCTCGCGGTTGCCGGATTCACCATGGACGACCTGCAAATAACGCAGGAAGACAACCAGTTGGTAATCCGGGGGCGTCAGACTGACGACAGCCAAGGACGCGTCTTCCTGCACCGCGGGATCGCGGCGCGGCAGTTCCAGCGGGCGTTCGTGCTCGCCGAGGGGATTGAGGTGAAGGGTGCATGGCTCGACAACGGGCTGCTGCATATCGACCTCATTCGGCCGCAGCCCGAGTCGCGGGTAAAGACCATCCAGATCAACCGCGCCAGCGGCGGCAATGGCCATGGCGGCGGCACGGTCAGGGTGCTCGATAACGAACCGGGGCAGGAATAGGGCCTGGCTGGCCACGACGGCGCCGCAAAACGCGGGCCGGATCACCAAAAGGCGCCGGAGCTGCATCGCCAGTCCGCCGCCAGGAAGGAGTTTGACGATGAATACCAACAGCATTCAGCCATCGGACGAGGGCCCGGCAATGGCGGCCATTGTCGACATTCGTCACATTTCGACCGAGCAGCTCGCGCAACTCGGCATGCAGCAGATCGCCTACGTGAAGCCGGTGGTGGTCAATGGCACCGCGGCCTTTGCGATCCACGCCGCCGATGGCACGCCGATGGCGATCGCCGGCGGCCTTGATGTGGCATTCGCGGCGATCGTTCAGCACGAAATGGTGCCGGCGCAGGTGCACTGAGGGCGCCGCCGCAAATCTCCGCCTCTCCCGCCAAACGGGAGAGGTGGCGATCAGCGCGCTGCCGGATCGATCCAGCCGATGTTCCCGTCGCTGCGACGGTACACCACGTTCAGCTCGCCGCTGGTGGTGTTGCGGAACATCAGCACCGGCTGATCGGCCAGATCCATACGCATCACCGCCTCGCTCACCGACAGCAGACTGATCTCGGTGACCTGCTCCGCGATTACCGTGGCGTGCACCTCGCCGTTCGCGCCTGGCGCCACACCCTCATCGTCCTGCCGCAGCGTGTATTGCCGCGCCGCTTCCGGTCGCTCGCGGTTCGCGCTGTCGCGCGCGTGTTCGTTCACCCGGCGGCGGTAGCGCCGCAGCCGCTTGGCGATGTGCTCGGCTGCATCGTCGAACGCGGTGTTGGCGTCCGCCGCCTCGCCTTCGCCGCGCAGCGACAGGCCGCGGCCGGCATGCACACTGATATCGCAGATAAAGAAGCTGCGGGCGCGACTGAATGTGACCTGCGCTTCTAGCGCATGGTCGAAATACTTGCTGGCAATGACGTCCAGGTGATCCGAAACGCGCGTCCGCAGCGCATCCGACAGGTCAACCTGTTTGCCCGAAACTGTGATCTGCATCATGCCTCTCCCCGAACGTGACCATGCGGGGGCTCAGACCAACGCGGCTTTTTCCCGCCGGCGCTGCACCGAGTTGGGGATCCGCAACGCCTCACGATATTTGGCCACGGTACGCCGTGCGATGTCCACGCCTTCATCGTGCAACGCTGCCACGATCGCATCGTCTGACAGAATGTCATCGGCCGGCTCCGCCTCGATCAACCCGCGAATGCGATGGCGCACAGCCTCGGCGCTGTGGCTCTCGCCATCGGTTCCTGGGATGGCGGTGGTGAAAAAATACTTAAGCTCGAACGTTCCGCGCGGCGTCGCGATATATTTGTTCGCGGTCACACGGCTGACCGTGCTCTCATGCATCTCCACCGCGCCGGCGATGTCGCGCAGGATCAGCGGGCGCAGGTGTGCGACTCCGTGGCGCATGAAACCGTCCTGCTGGCGGATGATCTCCGCCGCCACCTTCAGGATGGTCTGTGCCCGCTGCTGCAGTGAACGCACCAGCCAGTTGGCACTGGCAAGTTGCTCGGCGAGGAACAGCCGATCCTCCTTGCGTGCGCGCGGCGCGATCCGGGCATAGAACCGCTCATTCACCAGCAGGCGTGGCATGGTGTCGGGATTGATCTCGATCAGCCAGACATCCTCGCCATTGGGCCGCATCAGGATATCCGGGACAACGACCTGTGCCGGCGCGGTGTCGTAGCTCGCCGCCGGCTTCGGATCGAGACTGCGGATTTCGGCGATCATTTCGGCCAGATCTTCCGCGTCGACGCCGCAGACCAACGCCAGCCGCCGCATCTCCCGCCGCGCCAGCAGATCGAGATTGTCGAGCAGCGCGGCCATTGCCGGATCGAGCCGGTCGCGCTCGGCAAGCTGCGCCGCGAGGCATTCCTTCAGATCGCGCGCGAACAGCCCGACCGGATCGAACTGCATCATCCGCGCGCGCACCGCCTCGACGCGCTCGAACGGAATCGCCATCGCGCCGGCGATCGCCGCGGGATCCGCGGTCAACCGCCCGGCCGGGCACAGCAGCGCGATCAGATGCGCGCCGATCATGCGATCGACCGGGTCGGCAAACGACAGCCGCAACTGCTCGCCCAGATACTCGCGCAGCGGGCGCCGTTCATCGGCCATATCCTCGATGCCGCGTTCGTCGACGTCGAAATCGCTCGCGCCGCCCCGGCCGGTAATCGCGGAGCTCAGCGGCGCGCCATCCGCCACGCCGCCCGCGTCATAGGTCTCGCTGGATTCGGTATCCAGTGGTGCCGCCGTCTCGCTGGGCAGCGTGTCCGCCTGCGCGAACTGCGCCGCGTCCGCAGTCTCGCTGGTCCGTTCCGGCATCTGGTCCGGCGCAGCACGCTCGGTGTTCGGCAGTTCAGCGCTGTCGTCGCGCTCGAGCAGCGGGTTCCGCTCCAGCTCCTCCTCGACGAAACTTGTCACCTCGACGTTGGAATACTGCAGCAACTTGATCGCCTGACGCAATTGCGGCGTCATCACCAGAGTCTGCGTCTGGCGAAGATCGAGGCGCGGCCCTAACGCCATGAAACGGCCTGGTCCTTCATCGCTTCAAGGCACGGCATGCTAAGGTGTCGACACCAACAATTCGTTCACACACGGCGACATCAAAGGCTGAACCTTTCGCCGAGGTAGAAGCGTCGGACGTCCTGATGCGCCACCACTTCCGCGGGACGGCCCTCCATCAGCATCCTGCCGTCATGCATGATGTAGGCGCGGTCGATGATGCCCAGCGTCTCGCGCACATTATGATCTGTGATCAGCACGCCGATGCCGCGGTCCTTGAGATGCGACACCAGGTCGCGAATTTCGTTCACCGCGATCGGATCGATTCCGGCCAGCGGCTCGTCCAGCAGGATATAGGAGGGCTGCGTCGCCAGGGCGCGGGCAATCTCCACCCGTCGCCGCTCGCCGCCCGACAGAGCCAGCGCCGGCGTGCGGCGGAGATGGCCGATGCCGAACTCGGCCAGCAGCTCATCCAGCATCATATCACGTCTGTCTCGATCCGGCTCCACCACCTCGAGTGCGGCCATCACGTTCTGCTCGACATTGAGACCGCGGAACACGCTGGCCTCCTGCGGCAGATATCCGATGCCGAGCCGTGCCCGGCGGTACATCGGCATGCCGGTGATATCGGCGCCATCCAGGCTGATCGAACCGGTGTCCGGCTTCACCAGTCCGACGATCATATAGAACGTCGTGGTCTTGCCCGCGCCGTTCGGACCCAGCAGTCCCACCGCCTCGCCACGCCGCAATTCGATCGAAATGTTTCGCACCACCGGTCGCTTGCGGTAGGTCTTGCCCACACCGCGCGCGGCCAGCCCGGCGCCACCGGCGACGACACGAAACTCCGATGTGACGCGTGGCTCCAGGCGCATCTCATTCATTTCGGCGCACCGGTCGGAGTCTGTCCGTTCAATTGCTGGGTGGCGGGATCGTTCGGCAACACCAGACCCTGAACGCGCTCGCCTGTCCCAGTTCCAGACAGCAACCGTGCAATGCCGGTTTTCATGTTGACCTCGGCCTCCGATCCATCGAGCTGATTTTCACCGCGGGTGATGCGCACGCGCCCCGCCAGCCGCGCGATGCCGCTGTCGGGCACATACACGGCCCGATCGCCGATCGCGGTATCGGTCACTGTGCGGACCGTGACGTTGCCAAACGCCTCCACCTTCTGCAGCTTGCCGGACGCCGCCAGCGGATCCTCGGGATTCTGCGTCGGTCTTGGCGGTTGCTGCTGCTGGGCAGGCGTCGACGGTGCGTCGGTGGTGTAGGCAACCAGCGTGTCCGCCGCGACCCGCCGCCCATCGTTCGTCACCACCACGGCGTTGCCGCGCGCCACCGCCATGTGCTTCAGCGACCAATATTCCAGACTGTCCCGTGCGGTCAGCACATCGTTCGGCGTGGTCAGTTTCAGGTTGCGCCCTGTCATCACCAGTACTGCCTGGTCCATATCGTATACCGCGCGATCGCCCTGCGCCTGATCCGTCGGCGTGAAGATCCGCACATTGCCTTCCGCCTGCACGCGGTAGATCTCATTGCCGCCGGTATCCGCGCCGTTGGCGACGCCCTGTGCCGGCTGCACGGCCGCGCCGTTTTTCGGCCGATAAAATGCGGTCAGCCGATCCGCCGCCACCGTCACACTCTGCCTGACCGCCCTGGCATCGCCGCGCGCGATCACCTCGCGCTGTTCCTGGCGCCATTCGATGCCGTCGCTCGCGGTGATCGAGATCGGCCCGCCATGAGCCAGGTCCAACTGCTGCGCCATACCGGGCCGGAGGGTGACTGCGGATGCCAGTACCGCCACGAGGATGGTCGTCCGCCGCGGAACACTTGGGCCGGGCGTCATGGTGACGCTCCGTTCAGGACCAGATGGGCAGGGCCGGCGAATTGGATGGCGGCACCTTTGTCGGTGAGGGTGAAACCCTGAGCGTCCAGGGTGCCGAACGGACCTTCGGCGTGGGTGGGTTCGGCGCTGGTGGCGGCGCCGTTCTTCAGGTCGACCGCGGCGCTGGCGGTAATCAAGGTCGTGCCGTCGTCGCGATAGAGGGTGACGTCGTGCGATAGATCGAGCTGTTGGGTATGCTGGAGAAACACGCCCTGCTTCGACTGCAGCATCAGCCAGGTGCCGTCGGCCAGCGTGATATCGGCTTTCAGCGTGGTCAGGTTAATGCGGTCGGGGCCATCCTGTTGAGCGGTCACGGCGGTGAGGGTATACGGGCGACCATGCTCGTCGATGCCGCGATATCGTGCATCGGTGACCGTGGCGCCGCCCACCGAGGCGGTCATGCGCTGGTAGGCAATCCGGGCGCTGTCGCTCATGCGGTCGATCTGCGGCCAGAGCGCTATCGTGCTCAGCAAAACCAGCGCGACCGCCGGCAGCAGCCATTTGGTGATGTTGATGACCACACGGCGGCGCGCCAGGCCACCGGGATCAGGCGCCCGGCGGACGCGTGCGGCGGTGGCGGCGACCAGTTGACGCCCGGGCCGGGGAATTACGGAGCGATCGGGGATCGGGCTGAGAGTCATACGACTCCGGCTCGCAACAGATCGTGGATATGGAGGATGCCGAGGGGGCGGTCGGCGGCATCCACGACGAACAGGGACGTGATCGGGCGCTCCCAGGCGTTCATGACATGCAGAGCCTCGCCGGCCAGCGCGTCGGGAGCGATCGTCCGGGGCGCTCTGGTCATGACATCCACAACATGCCGGGACAGCAGATCGGGGCCCATGGCGCGGCGCAGGTCGCCGTCGGTCACGATGCCGATCAGCCTGCCGGTGGCATCGATGACGCCGAGACAGCCGAAACGCTTCTCGGTTATCAGCAGGAGCGCGTGGTCCATCGGCGTATCGGGCGGCGCGAGCGGCACCGCGGCGCCGTCGTGCATCAGGTCCCGGACACGCCGGAGCCGGGTACCGAGCCGGCCACCGGGGTGGATCTGATGGAAGTCGGAGGCGGTGAAGCCCCGCCGGGTCAGCAAGGCCACAGCGATCGCATCGCCGAGTGCCATCTGCATGGTCGTGGAGGTCGTCGGGGCGAGGCCCATGGGACAGGCTTCCGCGGCTGCGGGCAGCGTCAGGGCAACATCGGCGGCCCTGGCCAGCGTGGAGCCCGAGCGCGCCGTGATCGCCACCAGCGGCAGACCGAACCGGCGGGAGTGGGCGACCAGATCGGCGAGCTCGGCGGTCTCGCCGGAATTCGACAGCGCAAGCACGGCATCGCCCGGCACGATCATGCCCAGATCGCCGTGCGACGCCTCGGCGGGGTGGACGAACAATGCGGCCGTTCCGGTGGAGGCCAGCGTGGCGGCGATCTTCCGGGCAACCAACCCTGACTTGCCCATGCCGGTGACCACGACCCGGCCGGTAACACGTGCCAGCAGATCGACGGCACGGCCGAAACTGGCGGTCAGGCCGGCAGCGAGCGCGCGCAATCCGGCCGCCTCGGTGTGCAGCACCGAGCGGGCGACATCGAGGTCCCCCGGATTCGTGGCGGTAACGGCGATCATTGGTCTCTTTTGACTGGCGACGGCGTGAGGGTCAACCCGAAGGACCTCGGACCGACAAGAACCGTGCCAATGTTGACGATTACAAGCGGGTCAGTGCGCAAAAATGTCAGGTTGCTCGTAGCCGAGCAGGTCCAGTCGGGCGCGGGCGGGCAGAAAACGGAAGCAGGCCTCGGCCAGATCCAGGCGCCCCTCACGAACCAGCAGCGCCTCCAGCTTCGCCCACAGGGCGTGCAGGTGCAGCACGTCGGACGCGGCGTAGGCGAGCTGTTCGGCGGTCAGCTCGACCGCACCCCAGTCGGAGGTCTGCTGCTGCTTGGACAGATCGATGCCCAGCAGTTCCTTGCTCAGGTCCTTCAGGCCGTGACGGTCGGTGAAGGTACGGGTGAGTCGGGCGGCGATCTTGGTGCAGCGCACCGGGGCGACGGTGATGCCAAGCCTGTGCTGCAGCATCGCCACGTCGAAGCGGGCGAAATGCATCAGCTTCACCGTGGCGGGGTCGGCGAGCAGGCGGCGCAGGTTGGGACAGTCGTAGCCGTGGCCGCCGAGAGCGGGCGGGATGAGCTGCACCAGATGGGCGTGACCATCGCCGGCGGACAGCTGCACCAGGCAGAGCCGGTCGCGATGCGGGTTCAATCCCATGGTCTCGGTGTCCACCGCGATGACGGCACCCAGCGTCTGGCCTTCCGGCAGGTCGTGCCGGTGCAGATGAATGGTGCCGCCTGGCATAAACTGGGTGCTGCTCATGAAATTTGGTGCCCAGGAGAAGACTCGAACTTCCACGACCTTGCGGCCACAGGTACCTGAAACCTGCGCGTCTACCAATTCCGCCACCTGGGCAAGGGCGCGCGATGTAACCCTCAGCGGTCGGCGCGTCAACCGATCAGCGAAAGAAGGAGAAGAAGCCCTCGCCCTCCCCTTGCGGGAGGGGGTTTGGCGGGCGTTGCCAGCGCCGCGTCGCCCCCTCCGCCAACCCCCTCCCGCAAGGGGAGGGGAGATTTTGCTTCCGTGCTGCCGGTCAGAGACTGATAAACAGACCGAAGCCCGCGGCGATGGCACCGATCACGCCAGCCCCGACCGCCAACGCCAGGATGCGCGTCACCACTGCCACCGACGCCAGCACGATGGCGATCTGCAGCGCGCCCACCACCAGCTCCAGTTCATGGTAGCGATGAAACGCCTCGTCGCGCGCCGCCGTGTTCGCCTTTGCCCGCGCTTCGAGCTGCTTCATCCCGTCGCCACCGGGCTCGTCGCGCAGCCGCGCCTCGCTTTCTTTCGCCCGCTTGATCTCGGCCTGCGGTCCAGCGTCGGCGGCGTTCGGCAGATTGGCGAGAATGCCCGCCTGCGCCGCCCATGTCGTCGCACGCGCATTCTTCGCCTGGTAGAATGCCCAATCGTCCGACAGCGCGATGTGATGCGTCAGGTAAGCGTTCTGCGCACCCTTCTCGCCCATTTCGGACAGCGCCAGGGCCGCGGCAAGCACCGCGATCAGCACCGCGATGCGGCGTGCCGTGGAGTCGGTGTGCAGGCCGGGTCCGTGATGTGCGTGTTCGATCCCGTCGCGCGCCGTTTCGATTGCTTCGCTCATCCGTCCACCTTTGACCGCGCCACGCTGCCGGGTGCCGCGAGCACCTCACGAATCTTATCCGCCAGCACATCCAGATTGAACGGTTTGGCGATGAAGTGCACGTCGCGGTCCAGCACGCCGTTGTGCAGAACGGCGTTGCGCGTGTAGCCGGTGGTGAACAACACGCGCACGTCAGGCTGCGCGCTGCGCGCGGCATCCGCCAGCGCCCGGCCATTCACGCCTCCCGGCAACCCGATATCGGTGAACAGCAGGTCGATGCCGCCATGATCGACGATCAGCCGCACGCCCTCCATCGCGTCGCCCGCCTCCAGTACCTCATAACCGATGTCGCGCAGCGCCTCGACCGAGGCACGGCGCACCGCTTCGTCGTCTTCCACCACCAGGATCGTCTCGCCGCTGCCGCGCGGATGCGCCGACGCCGCGGGTTTGTGCCTGCCAGCCGGCTGCGTCTCCGGACGGATGTAGCGCGGCAGATAGACCTTGACCGTGCTGCCCTCGCCGGGCTCGCTGTAGATCGCCACATGGCCGCCCGACTGCCTGACGAAGCCGTACACCATCGAAAGGCCGAGACCGGTGCCCTGACCGAGCGGCTTGGTGGTGAAGAACGGTTCGAACGCCTTGCTGATCACTTCGGCCGTCATCCCGCTACCGGTGTCGGTGACGCCGAGCATCACATACTGTCCCGCCGTCACCTCGGCGTTCGCAGCGGCATAGGCCTGATCCAGATGCGCATTTGCCGTCTCGATCGTCAATCTGCCGCCGGCCGGCATTGCATCGCGCGCGTTCACCGCGAGGTTGAGCAGCACGTTCTCGAGCTGGTTGGCATCGACCTGCGTCTGCCACAGTCCACCGGCGAGCACGGTCTCGATCGCGATGTGCTCACCCAGCGTTCGCCGCAGCAGGTCGGACATGCTGGACACCAGCCGGCTGACATCCAGCGGTTCCGGCTCCAGCGGTTGCTGCCGTGAAAAGGCGAGCAAGCGATGCGTCAGAGTTGCGGCGCGCTGCACGCCGGCCATCGCCGCCTCGGTCAGCCGGGTGAGCGAACCGCTGTCCGGCGGCAGCCTGCGTTGCAGCAGTTCGATGTTGCTGCTGATCACCGTCAGATGGTTGTTGAAGTCGTGTGCGATGCCGCCGGTGAGACGACCGACCGCTTCCATCTTCTGAGACTGGCGCAGCGTTTCCTCCGCCACCTCGCGCCGGCGAACCTCGTCCTGCAGTTGTTCCAACGTATCGCGCTGCCGGTGCCACTGCCGCATCGCCAGCAGGCTGAGCGCCAGCAGGCTCAGCGTTGCCGGAATGCCGAAGATCAGATGCGTGGCCATGATGCTGCGCCATTCGCCGATCACCGAACTCCAGCGGCGGCCGACGGTGACGTAGATCGGATAATTCGTCAGCCGGCGATAGCCGACCACGCGCTCGGTGCCGTCAACCGACGACGTGCCGCGCACCAGTCCGCCAGGTGAGGCCTGGGCGATGACGTCCGCCAGCAGCTGGTCGCGCGCGCTGCCCTCGGCCGGGGTCGTTTCAGGATAGCCGGCGATCACTGTGCCGTCTTCGCGCAGTACATGCGCGGTATAGTCCGGGTCGCCGCCGAACATATCACGATCGAACTTGCTGAAATAGCCGGGCGACACGCCGACCAGGATGGCGCCGGCGAAATGCATCGGATCGCCACGGCGAATCGCGACGGTGAACACGTCGGTCTGCGACAGCCGGCCACGCACGACGCCACCGATCTGGAATGGCGCATCACCGTCGCGCAGGGCGATGAAATATCCCCGGTCGCTGAAATCGATGCGGTGATCCGCGGGAAACCGCGTGTTCGCAACCAACGCGTGTCCGTCGGCTCCGGTCACCACGACCGCGGTCACCTGGCTGTAGCCGGCGATCATTGCGGCAAGCCGATCGTGCAGTTCGCGTTCGCGCGCAGTGATCGCAGCGTCGGACAGATCGCCGAGCAGATCGTTGATCCGGTTGCCAAGCAGGACGTGCGTGTCCAGCACGCGCGTCGCCTGCTCGTCCGAGACCGCGAGCGCGCTTCCGAGCGTTGTGCTCGCATCTTGTATGGTGTTGCGCCAGGCCAGCCAGCCGCCACCGGCGAATACCAGGAACGGCACCAGAACCGACGCGACGACCATGCCCCGCAAGGCCCACGGTGCCCCGGCTCTGCCGCTGCTGTCGCTCATTTCTGACGTCGTCTCCCCGATGTCCTCGATCGAGTTGGCGCAACCACTGATGTCATAGTACGGGTGGCCTCGCCAGATGCACACCACGCGACCCTCACACCGGCGTGATGACAGAATGCGAGCAAGCAGATGACGATTGCGAAACCGGTCATGGTGATCGGCAGTCTGAACATGGATCTGGTAGCCCGGTGCCAGCGATTGCCGCACACCGGCCAGACAGTGTTCGGCACGGACTTCTTCACCGCCGCCGGCGGCAAGGGCGCAAATCAGGCGGTTGCCGCCGCTCGGCTCGGCGCACGGGTGGCAATGACCGGCTGTGTGGGCGATGATCAGTCCGGCCGCGATCTGGTCGCCGGGCTGCGGCGTGACGGCGTCCGCTGCGATGCCGTGCGGACGGCCGCGCGTCCGACCGGCACCGCGCTGATCACCATCGATGCGGCGGGCGCCAACACGATTGTGGTGATCTCGGGCGCCAATGCCGCCTGCGACACGGCGCTGGTGGATCGCGCGCTGGCCGGCGCCGAGAGGCCTGGGATCCTGCTGCTGCAGCACGAGATACCGGAGGACGCGAACGCGCACGCGATCCGCGCGGCGCGCACGGCGGGATGGTTCATCGTGCTCAATCCGGCACCGGCACGTCCCGTGATGCCCGCGCTGCTGCGGCTGATCGACGTCATCGTGCCGAACGAAACCGAGGCGGCGGCGCTCACCGGCAGCGACGATCCGTACGAGGCAGCGCGGCGGCTGGTCGCGCTGGGTGCGCGCGCCGCGCTGATCACGCTGGGTGGCGAAGGGGCGCTGTACTGCGATGCCGGCGGTGCATTGCGTTGCCCCGCCGTCGAGGTGCAGGCCGTCGATACCACGGCGGCCGGCGATGCCTATATCGGCGCACTGGCGGCCGGCCTGGCCGAGCACAGCAGCGTCGCGGACAGTCTCGGCTTCGCCGCCGCTGCCGCGGGACTGGCAGTGACGCGGCTGGGTGCCCAGCCGTCACTCGCAACCCGCGAGGAGGCGATGGAGTTCGTCCAGCGATATGGAATGCCGGCGGCGGTGACAGCGTAACACGCCAGTCGGTGCGGACCTCGCAACGACAGACCTGTCCTACTGCAGCAACGCCGCCTCGACCTTCTCCCGGGTGAACGGCATGTCGCGGATACGTGTCCCCAGCGCATGCGCCACCGCGTTGCCGATCGCGGCGGCGGTGGGACCGAACGTGCACTCGCCCATGCCGAGCGTCGGCAGATCGGGCGCGTGGATGATCTCCGTTTCGATCTCCGGTACTTCGGAGAAGCGCAGGATCGGATAACTCTCCCAGTCGAGCGATGTGATTCCATCGCCCTCCATCCGCACCTGTTCCTTCAGCGTCATGCTGGCCGCCTGCACGATGCCACCCTCGAGCTGGTTACGCGCGCCGTCGGGATTGATCACCAGCCCCGCATCGGCGGCGCACCAGATGCGGCGCAGCTTCACCTCCTGATCGACTTCAAGTTCCACCGCGACCGCGGCATAGGCGGCGCGGTTCTTGTAGCGCGCCCAACCGAGACCCAGTCCTCGCCCGCTTCCCGCCGGTCCGCGCGCCGACCAGTTGCAGCGTTGCGCGATATTCTCGATCAGCCGCCGCGCACGCGGATCGGAGAGCACCGATAACCGGTAGGCCACCGGATCGACACCGGCACGTTCCGCCAGTTCGTCGATGAAGCACTCGATCGCGAACACGTTCGGCAACGCGCCAAGGCCGCGCAGTGCCGAGGTGCGCACCGGCGCGCGCAGCACCAGATGATGCACCACCCGCTTCACCGGAACATCGTACAGCACGAACGCGTTGCGCGTGCCGCCGCCACCGTTCGCCTCCGGCGGATCGGTGGGGCGCGGATCCGGCGGCGGGGTCGGCAGCGCCTCGTGCGTCAGCATGTTGCCGCCGCTGCTGGGTCGCTGCACATGCGTCGCCGACCAGATTTCCGCAGTCCAGTCCACCGGTTTTCCCGCCTCGTCCAGAGCGGCACGCAGCGTCACGTGCATCGCCGAACCGAGCGGCTCGAAGCCGAACTCCTCCTCGCGGCGCCATTGCACGCGGATGCACCGGTCGGGGACCTGCAGCGCGATCACTGCGGCATCCACCGCCACATCATCCGCACCGTTATGACCATAGCAGCCCGCGCCATGCGCATGCCGCACAGTGATCGCGTCCTGCGACAGGCCCAGCACGTTCGCAAGCGCGGCACGCAGCGGGTAGACGCCCTGGGTGTGCGACCACACCGACAGATGCCCGTTGCGGTACTCCGCCAGTGCACAGGACGGCGCAATGGATGCGTGCGCGACATAAGGGCGCGAATAACTCGCCGTCACCACGTTCGTTTCCGCTGGCGCCACGTCGGTCCCCAGCACCCGATCGTTGGACGCCTGGCCGACCAGCCACGCCGCCTCCTGCTGCGCGGAGACAATCTGCGGCACGTTGTCCCACTTCGCATGTTGCGGCGCGGCCGCGGCGGCGCGCTGCACGACGGTTTCATCACTGCCGACAAACGCAACGAACTCACCGACCCGCACGATCTGGAAATCGCCGCGTTCGGCGCGCCGCAACCCGCCCTCGTTTATCGACACGAGGCGCGCACCACGACACGGCTGACGCAGAATGCGCGCGTGCAGCAGGTCCGGCCGCACCATGTCGTGCACGAACGCCGCACCCGCCACCTTCGCCGGCAGATCGCGCCGCGGCATCGGCTTGCCGACATAGCGATATGCCGTATGCGGTTTAATCGGCGCGTTGCCTTCGATGTCATGGGCGAAGTCTTCCGCCGTGGCGAAGTTCCAATAGTCGTGCCCGGTCGGCGCATCGCCGCGCCGAAACACCCCATCCTCCACCGAGAGCTCCGCCGGGCTGCAATTCAGCCGCCGCGCCAGCCGATCCAATACCCGCGCTCGCAATTCCGCCGAGACCAGCCGCACCGAACGACCGGACACCTCGATCGACTGGCTCGACGTCGTCTGGCCTTCGTCCGGCGCATCCTCGGTGTCGCCCGACAGTACTGCGATGCGCTGCAGATCGACGTCCAGCTCGTCGGCCGCGATCTGTGCCAGCGCCGTGACGTTGCCCTGACCCAGCTCCACCTTGCCCACCGCCAGACGCACCGTACGATCGGGCGCGAAACGAAGCCACTTCTCCATGCGGCGGTTGTTCTGGATCGACAGCGGCAATGTGTCGCTCATGCCCCCTTCCCTTCCCGCAGCATGGCGGCAGCTTTTTCCACTGCGCGCAGAATCCTCGGATGCGCGCCGCAACGACAGAGGTTCTTGTCCAATGCCGCGGCGATGTCGGCCCGCGTCGGCGACGGATTGCGATCCAGCAGCGCCTTGGCGCTGATCACGATCCCCGACAGGCAGTAGCCGCACTGACCCGCCTGCTCATCGAGGAACGCCCGCTGCAATGGATGCGGCTGCGCCGCACTGCCCAATCCCTCGATCGTGGTGATGTTGCGTCCTGCGACCGTGCCGACCTCGCGCGAGCATGCGTAGATCGGCTCGCCGTCCAGCAGCACCATGCAGCTGCCGCACTGCTCCAGCCCGCACCCATAGCGTGTGCCTTTCAGGTCGAGCTGATTGCGCAGCACATCGAGCAGCGGCGCGGTCTCGAGTGCGGTCACCCGCACCGATCTGCCGTTCACCGTCAGCGCGAAATCCTGCGCCATGGCTCAGGCCGACTTGCGCTGCACATTGTCGCTGCGCACCGGAATGCCGGTCTGCTCGTAACACACCTGCGCCAGAGCGGCGACGCCTTCCCGGATCACCTCCTTCGACGGCAGCGCGAAACACAGCCGCATATACGACTTCGCCGGCTCCGGATTGCACACCCACTCGGGTCCGGGGTTGAACTGGATGCCGGCATCCGCTGCCGGCTTCACCAGCTTCCGCACATCGACGCTGTCCGGCAGCTTCAGCCACAGGAAGATGCCGCCCTTCGGCTTCCACATGTCGACAGTGGTACCGAACTCGCGTTCCACCGCCTCCACCATCGTATCGAGCTTTTCTTTCAGAACGCCGCTCAACGCACCGACGTGCTGGTCGAAGTACTTGGAGAAATACTCGGCGACGATCATCTGATCGAGCGCGCCGGTGCCGCTGTCGGTCTTGCAGGCTATCATGCGCGACAGCACCGGCCATTCCGACACTGCGTAACCGACACGCAGCGCCGGCGCGAGCGTCTTGGAGAACGAGCCGATATGCACCACCTGCTTCGGGTCCATCGAGTACAGCGACGGCGGTGCGCCGCCGCTCCAGATCAGATCGGCGTAGCATTCGTCCTCGAAAATCGGCACCCCATACTGCCGCGCCAGTGCCAGCATCTGCTCACGGCGCTCCAGCGGCAGGATGCTGCCGGACGGGTTCTGAATCGTCGGGATCGTGTAGATGTATTTTGGCGTCACACCTTGCTGCTTGAGTCCCTCCAGCGTTGCGGTCAGCACGTCCATCCGCATGCCGTCCTCATCGAGCGGAATGCCGATGATGTTGGCGCCGACGCGCTTGAAGCGGTTGATCGCGCCGGCGTAGCAGAACTCCTCGAGGATCACGGTATCGCCAGGTTCGACGAACATCCGGCTGATCATGTCGATGCCCTGGCCGGAACCGGTGGTGATCAGCACCTCGTCGCGGCCGATCTTCATGCCGCGATGGCGGTTGAGCTTGTCGGCAACGAACTCGCGCAGTCCAATGAAGCCCTGCGGCCCCTGCGCCAGGTTGTACATTGCCAGCTTCGAGCCTTCGCGCCGCAGCACCGAAGCGGTGGCCTCGATCAGCCCCTCGATCGGGATGCGCTGCGGGTCGTTGTGGCCCCCGACGAAATTGTACTTGGGAAATCCGCCGAAGCGCGGCGACGGGTCGGGCAGGTCCTTGGCAAAGCGCGACGTAAGATCGAATGCGGCGCTCATGATCGTTTCCTCTTCGCTCGGCGTTCTGCGGCGAAGGCTCGCATGGCGGTGATGCGGCGTGCAAGGGGAGGTACCCCTGGCATACCGACCACGGCGCAACCATCTGGACCGCAGTCGGCGTGCAGGAGGACCAGTGATGCACAAGCCCAAGATGGTCGGCATGAACCACGTCGCGATCGAGGTCGGCGACATCGAGGCGGCGCTTGCCTTCTATGGCCGCATCTTCGACTTCACGCTGCGCGGCAAGGGCAGGACCAACGCCTTCATCGACCTGGGCGATCAGTTCATCAACCTGACGCAGGTCAGCGCGGAACACCGCGACAGCCCGCGCCATTTCGGCCTGGTGGTGGACGATCGCAGCGCCGTTCGCGACCTGGTGAAGGCAGCGGGCGGGGAACTGCTCGACGGCCCGTTCCTCGACTTCCTCGATCCCTGGGGCAACCGGGTGGAAGTGATCGCCTACGGCGACATCCAGTTCACCAAGGCGCCGCACGTGCTGCGCGGCATGGGCCTCGCGCTGGACAAAACCGAGAAGGCACAACGTGAACTCGCCGACAAGGGCATGGCGCCCGATCCGGCCTGACACGCACGGCGTCGGCTGCGACACCCGCCACAAAAATTCCTTGCGATACGGCCACTGTGGCCACAATCGGCGGCGACTGTCGCGGGGCACGGGCGCCCAAACGGGTATCCGACGCCAATTCGCTATGGAGAAGCCAGCCATGAAAGTGTTGCTCGCTCAGCGTGCCGTTCCCCTGCTGATGACCACGATGCTGGTCGCCGCCCCGGCCTGGGCGCAGACCACCGGTAACCAGCCCAGTCCTGCCGCGGCGTCGCCAGCGACCATGGCGCCCCCGACGGCGCCGGGCGATATGAGCGGCGCGCCATCCGGCACCAGCCAGAAGGCCGCGCCGCACAGCAGCCGGTCGGCGATGGCCAGACAGCCCGGCGAAACCATGGAAAATCTGGTCGAGCGCCGGATCGCCGACCTCCATGGCAGGCTGCACATCACCGCCCAGCAGAGCCAGCAGTGGGACCAGTTCGCTCAGGTGATGCGCGCCAACGCCCGCGAGATGGACGGCATCTACCAGCAGCGCGCCGAGAAACTCGGCTCAATGTCCGCGGTGGACAACATGCAGTCCTACGCGCAGATCGAGCAGCAGCGTGCGCAGGAGGTGCAGAAGCTGGTACCGGCGTTCCAGACGCTGTACTCGTCGCTGTCCGACCAGCAGAAGCAGACGGCTGACCAGATGTTCCGCAACTACGCGGCCAACGCGCAGTCGCACCACCAGGCGGCGGCACGCTGACGCCGAGGGACTGGCCTTTACCGGGCGCCGGCGCTATATGCCGGCGCTCGCGCTGCCGGTCGGGATCGGCGGCGCCAGCAGGAGCATCGCCATGAAGCCGGGCATCCACCCCGCCTACCACGAGATCACCGTCGTGATGACCGACGGCACCCAGTTCAAGACCCGCTCCTGCATGGGCAAGCCGGGCGATACGCTGCGGCTGGACATCGATCCGAAGTCACATCCGGCGTGGACCGGCCAGCACCGCATCATCGACAGCGGCGGCCAGGTGGCGAAGTTCAACAAGAAGTTCGCCGGCCTCGGCCTGAAGAAATAGTCAGTCCCGCACTGCGGTTTTCCATCGCGCCGCTCCTCTTGAACCAAGGGGCGGCGCGCGCCATTTCTGTTGTGTCCGGAACGCCCTGTCGGGGTTTCGGAGGACTGGACCGGGCCGGCCCATGTGGGCGGCCCAGCGATGTAACCTTGCTCAAGCAGGAGGTTCTGCCATGACGACGTTCGATTTTGCCCCACTGTTCCGTACCGCCATCGGCTTCGACCGGATGGCCCGCCTGATGGACACCGCGACGTCCGCCGCGGATGCATCGAGCTACCCGCCCTACAATATCGAGAAGACCGGCGAGGACGCCTACCGCCTGACCATGGCGGTCGCCGGGTTCCGGCCGGAAGAGCTTGACCTCGTGGTGAAGGACAACACGCTGGTGGTGTCCGGCAAGGTGACTAGCGAGGGCCAGAAGGGCGAGATGCTGTACCGCGGCATCGCCGGCCGCGCGTTCGAGCGCCGGTTCGCGCTCGCCGACCACATCGTGGTCGATGGCGCGGACCTGCAGAACGGGCTGCTGCACGTCGGCCTGAAGCGCGTCGTCCCCGAGGCGCTGAAGCCGCGCCGCGTCGAGATCGGCGGTGGCTCGCCGAAGGCGGTGGCCAATGACAGCCAGGAGGCCGTGAAGGCCGCCTGACGGGGCGCGTGACGACAGACGGAGGGGGGCCGGTTCGCCGGCCCCTTTTCGTATCGGGCGGCTTGCCGCCGCGATATCGCAGCGCTATCGTTGCCGGCATTGCTGGCAGGAACACTATCGATGCCCGGGAACCTTAGTGTGCGCAATCTGGACGATGCGCTGATCCTCAGCCTCAAACGTCGGGCGGCAAGGCATGGTCGTTCAGCGGAGGCCGAGGTGCGGGAGATTTTGAAGCTTGTGCTTGCCGAGGAGCCTGAGGCCAGCTTTGATGATCTGGCTGCGGAGTTGCGCGCCCTCACCGCCGGGCGCACTCACACCCCTTCAGAAAACCTGCTTCGCGAGAGCCGCGACGAGAGGTGAGCGCCTACGTCATCGACGCCAGCGTCGTGGTCAAATGGGTCGTCGATGAGGCCGGCAGTGACCAAGCACTCAGACTGCGCCGCCACCAGCTTTCCGCCCCAGATCTGCTGATATCCGAGTGCGCAAACATCATTTGGAAGAAGGTGCGCCGTGGTGAATTATCTGATATTGAAGCCTCGGTGGCGGCCCGGCTGCTGACGCGCGCCGATATTGATCTGATCCCGGGACGCCGACTGGCAGCTCGCGCAGTGGAACTTGCATGTCTGCTTGAACATTCGGCCTATGACTGCATGTACCTGGCGCTGGCCGCATCATCCGTCCGGCCGTTCGTTACGGCGGATGGTCACCTGCTACGGAAACTGTCAGCCGAGGGCTGGTCGACGCGCCTCACAGCGATCGATCTGGCGCAGTTCGACGACTAGGGTCGCCGGAAGAACGCATCGGCGGCGCTGCGGTGGCCCTGCTTGCGCTCGATATCCGCCTCGACCCGGGCAATCTCCGCCTTCAGTTCGTCGATGTAGTCGCGCAACTCCTCGATCCCCAGCGTGTCCAGCACCAGCTTTTCCAGCCGCGTCCGCTTGCGGACCGGGCCGTCGTCCTCCTCGATCATCCCTCGCCTCCGCTCAGGTTCGGCCCAGCATAATCCCGATCTGCGCCCTTGACCCACCCCCGGGCGATTGTCATATCCGCCAGCCATGACATTGCCGTTAATGCCCAAAGCCACCGCCGTGTGGCTGATCGAGAAGACCGCGCTGACGTTCACTCAGATCGCGGATTTTTGCGGCATGCACCCGCTCGAGGTGCAGGCGATCGCCGATGGCGAGGTGGCGCAGGGGATCGTCGGCTACGATCCGGTCGCCAACAGCCAGGTCACCGCCGAGGAGATCCGCCGCGCCGAGGCGGACCCCGAAATGCGGCTCCGGCTCATGCCCACCGCGCTGCCGACGCCAAAGCGGCTGCGCGGCTCGCGCTACACCCCGGTGGCCAAGCGCAACGACCGCCCGGACGCCATCGCGTTCCTGATCCGCAACTACCCGCAGCTCTCCGAGGCGCAGGTGTCCAAGCTGCTGGGCACCACCAAGGACACGATCCAGAAGGTGCGCGAGCGCAGCCATTGGAACAGCGCCAACATCAAGCCGCGCGATCCGGTGATCCTGGGGCTGTGCAGCCAGACCGACCTCAACGCTGCGATCGCCCAGGCGAACGAGCGGCTGGAACGGGAAGGCCGCGCCGTCCCGCCGCCTCCGGTGCTGGAGACGGACGAAGTGGTCTGACGCTTACTCCGACTGGGTGCGGAGCCGCTCCATCTCCTCCTTGACCCGCAGCTTCTCGATCTTCAGGCGCGTCAGCGTCTCGCTGTCGGGCCTAGGTCGCTGGTCCTCGTCGGCGATGCGCGTCTCGAGCGCGGCATGGCGTTCCTTCAGGGCATCGAGATGGGCCTGCAGGGTCATGGACCTCCTCCGCTCAAAGTCAGCCGTAAATGCGATGGTAACCCGATTGACACGGTCAGGGCCATGCCGAATCTGCCACCCGGGGACTCGGTGGCAACCTCCCCTTTGTGGTATCGAAGGCACATGCTGACCGACCGGGACTCGCTGCTGCGCAAGCTGCACGAACTCCGCAGCGAGCATCGCGACCTCGACACCGTGATCGCGCGCCTTGCGGACCAAGGCGCGGCCGATCAGCTGCATCTCCAGCGGCTGAAGAAGCGCAAGCTGATGCTGAAGGATGAGATCGCCTGGCTGGAAAGCCGGCTGATCCCGGACAGCATCGCCTGATGACGCCCGTTGTCGGCATCATCATGGGCAGTCAGTCGGACTGGGCAACGTTGCGCCACGCGGCAGCGACGCTGGATCAACTGGCGGTGCCCCACGAAACCCGAATTGTCTCGGCACACCGTACGCCGGACCGGCTGCGCGAGTACGCCACGGGGGCGCGCCAGCGCGGATTGAAGGTGATCATCGCCGGCGCAGGCGGCGCGGCGCATCTGCCCGGCATGTGCGCTGCCTGGACGCCGTTGCCGGTGCTGGGAGTACCGGTGGAATCAGCCAGTCTCAAGGGGATGGACAGCCTGCTTTCGATTGTGCAGATGCCGGCTGGCATTCCGGTCGGCGCGCTGGCGATCGGGCGCGCGGGAGCGGTGAACGCCGCACTGCTGGCGGCCGCCATCCTCGCCACCGGCGATACGGCTCTGGCGACCCGGCTCGATGCGTTGCGCGCGCAGCAGACGGGCGCCGTGGCAGACGCGCCGACCGACCAGCCGGAATGATCGGCCCGCTGCCGCCGAATGCCACCATCGGCCTCGTGGGTGGCGGCCAGCTTGGCCGGATGTCGGCGCTCGCTGCGGCGCGTCTCGGCTATCGCTGCCACATCCTGACCCGCGAGAAGGACAGCCCGGCCAGCCAGGTCTCCGTGGCAGCGACCATCAGCGACTACCACGAGCCGGAGGGCCTGCGGCGATTTGCCGCAGCGGTCGACGTGATCAGCTTCGAGTTCGAAAATGTCAGTGCCGAAGGCCTTGATCTTCTTGCATCGCTCAAGCCTGTGCGACCTGCGCCCGAGAACCTGCGCGTCAGCCAGGACCGCGTCCTGGAGAAGACCTTCCTGAACCGGAATGGCATCGCGACCGCACCGTGGGCACCGGTCGACGACGTCGGCTCACTGGTCACGGCAGTCGAGCGGATCGGTCTGCCTGCGATCCTGAAGACCACGCGCCTCGGTTACGACGGCAAGGGTCAGGCAATGCTGCGGGTTACCGGGGATGTGCACCCGGCTTTCGCAATTTTATCTCCCAAGCCATTGATTCTGGAGCGTTTTGTAGACTTCGGCCAGGAAATAAGCGTGGTCGCCGCACGCGGCGGGGACGGTGCGTATGCCGCATTCGACACCGTCGAGAACCGCCATCGCAACCATATCCTCGACCTCACCCTTGCGCCGGCACGCATTCCGGAGTCGGTCGATCGGCAGGCACAGGCGATTGCACGGCGGGTCGCCGATGCGCTGGATCTGGTCGGCTTGCTCGCGGTGGAGATGTTTGTCGATCGCGACGGCCGTGTGCTGGTCAACGAGATCGCACCCCGCCCGCACAATTCGGGCCATTGGACGATCGATGCCTGCCCAGCGAGCCAGTTCGAGATGCATATCCGTGCCATTGCCGGCCTGCCGCTGCCGCCGGCTTCGCGCCATTCGGATGCGGTGATGAAGAACCTGATCGGACCGGACGAGACAGCACTCTGGCCGGCGGTGGTCGCCACGCCTGGTCTGATCCCGCACCTCTACGGCAAGGCGGAGGCGCGACCCGGTCGGAAGATGGGGCATGTGACGCGACTATTCCCAAAGGGCTCGCTACCAGGCGAATTCGGCATTGCGGCAGCGCTGGGACCGCGTGCGGAGGCGGGCGGCTAGGCTAGGAAGCGGCGGCCCGTACGCAGCGTTCGAACACCGACAAATCGATCCAGCGGCTTTCGGCGGGGATCTCTTCTGTAACCAGGACACCACCGGAGGCCAGGATACCCGTCTCGATCATCAGATTGTCGAACCGGCCGAACTCCTCGATCAGCATACCGTTGACATCGCGCCACGGCTCGGCGGTGACGCCCCCGTGCACCCCGGCAAAGTCCAGCGTGCGCTGCGTGAACCCCGCCGCCGTCGTCGTATATCCGAACACCGGCCGGCCGAGCGCCCGTATGAAGCCGACCTCATACACCGTGCCGACATCCGCGCTCGGCCCGCGGAACGGCGTCAGATTGGCGATCATCAGGTCGCACGACCGGATCAGCGCCTCGTTTCGCAATCCGATGCGACGCCACTCCGGCAGCACAGTCCACTCGGGCGGCTCAAGCGGCACGCCATCGATCGGCGATACCCCGGTCAGGCCGTATCGCGCGCAGACCTGCTTTTTGCGCTCCGCCCACTGTGCAGCATCCGGCAGGAAGATGTCCGGACCGGCGAGATAGGCCCGCAACGAGGGTCAGCCGAGCGCGGCGACGCCGGGCAGGGTCTTGCCCTCCAGCCACTCCAGGAAGGCGCCGCCGGCGGTCGAGACGTAGCTCATGCGGTCGAGCACGCCGGCGTGGCGCAGCGCCGACACCGTGTCGCCGCCGCCGGCGACGCTGCGCAGCCCGCCTTTCGCGGTGGCATCCGCCACCGCCTTCGCAAACGCCGAGGTCGCTGCATCGAACGGCGGCGTCTCGAACGCGCCTAGCGGCCCATTCCAGACCAGCGTGCGCCAGGCCGCGAGATGGCTGATCAGCGCATCCGCGGTCGCCGGACCGACATCCAGGATCATCGCATCGGCCGGTACCGCGCCGATCGCCACGGTCTGTGTCGCCACGCCAGGCTTCAGTTCGCCGGCCACCACGCCATCGGTCGGCAGCAGCACCTCGCAGCCCGCCGCCTTGGCGCGCGCAAGAATGTCGAGCGCGGTCGCATGCATCTCGGCTTCCTGCAGCGAGCTGCCGACACCGTGGCCCTGAGCCGCCAGGAATGTGTTGGCCATTGCGCCACCTATCACCAGCGCGTTGACCTTGGTCACGAGGTTGCCGAGCAGGTCGAGCTTGGTGGACACTTTCGCGCCCCCGACCACCGCGGCGACCGGACGCACCGGGTTGCCGAGTGCCGCTTCCAGTGCCTCCAGCTCCGCCTGCATCAGCCGGCCGGCATAGGCCGGCAGCAGATGTGCGACGCCCTCGGTGCTGGCGTGCGCGCGATGCGCCGCGGAGAACGCGTCGTTCACATAGAGATCCGCCAGCTTCGCCAGTGCCGCGGAAAAGCCGGCGTCATTCTTCTCCTCCTCGGGATGGAACCGGGTGTTCTCCAGCACCAGCACGTCGCCGCGCGCCATGCGGTCCGCTGCCTGTTCGGCGACGACACCGACACAGTCCTCGGCGAAGCGCACGCGCTGGCCCAGTACCTCGCCCAGCGCGGTCGCGATCGGTGCCAGCGACATCTCCGGCACGCGCTTGCCCCTGGGGCGATCGAAGTGGCTGCATACGATGACCTTGGCGCCCTTGCCGACCAGTTCACGGATGGTCGGCGTCAGGCGCTCCAGGCGCGTCAGGTCGCTGATCCTGCCGTCGCGGACCGGCACGTTCAGGTCGGCGCGCAACAGCACGCGCTTGCCGGCGACATCGACGTCGTCGAGGGTGCGGAAGGACATCGGGCAGTCTCCAACAGGGCCGCTAACCCCAGCCCCCTCCCGCAAGGGGAGGGGGACGTGGGTCGGCTACAGGCTTCCGAACAGCGCCGCCGTGTCGGACATCCGGTTCGAGAAGCCCCACTCGTTGTCGTACCACCCCATCACCCGGGCGAGCGCGCCGTCCACCACGGCAGTCTGCGTCGCATCGAACGTGCAGGATGCCGGCGAGTGGTTGAAATCAATGCTGACCAGCGGCGCGGTGTTGTAGTCGAGCACCCCCCGCAGCGCGCCCTTCGACGCGTCCAGCATCGCCGCGTTGATCTCGTCCTTGGTCGCCGGCTTCTTCAGGTTCACGTCCAGCGACACCAGCGACACGTTCGGCGTCGGGATGCGGATCGCAGTGCCGTCCAGCTTGCCCTTGAGCTCCGGCATCACCAGCCCGACCGCGCGCGCCGCACCGGTGGAGGTGGGGATCGCCGACACCGCCGCGGCACGCGCGCGGTGCAGATCCTTGTGCAGCGTATCGACGGTGTTCTGGTCGCCGGTATACGCGTGGATGGTGACCATGTAGCCGCGTTCGATCACGAAGCTGTCGTGCAGCACCTTGGCCATCGGCGCCAGGCAGTTCGTGGTGCACGACGCATTGGAGACGATGGTCATCTCCTTTGTCAGGATCTTGTGGTTGACGCCATAGACGATGGTCGCGTCGACATGATCGCCCGGCGCGGAGATCAGCACCTTGCGGGCGCCGGCGGTCAGCAGCGCGGACGCCTTCTC
>DASXNR010000158.1:0-16838 GCA_036494925.1 Acetobacteraceae bacterium | reverse complement strand
GGTCGCCAGCAGGACCGCCGCGAGCAGCGTCGCATCCACCAGCAACAGCGCGGCGAAGTGGCCCGCGTCGAGCTGATGCCAGATGCCGTGCGTCACGCCCTCGCTGAACGCAACATACACCACGAGCAGGATCGAGCCGCGATCGACCAGGCTGGTAAGCTGCCTGCGGCGGCCGACCCATCCGCCGATCCACGGCCGCGCAAGCTGACCCACGACGAACGGCAGCAGCAGCTGGAGCACGATGTCGCCCACGCCACGCGCCGAAAACCCGCCATGCGCGCTGAGCAGCAGACCTGCCAGCAGCGGGGTCAGCAGGATGCCGAACAGGTTGGACGCTGTCGCCGCGCACAGAGCCGCAGCGACGTTGCCGCGCGCGATCGAGGTGAAGGCGATGGACGACTGCACCGTGGACGGCAGCACGCACAGCATCAACACCCCGGCCCACAGCGCCGGCGTCAGCAGTCCTGGCGCGACAGCTCGCGCGGCCAGTCCGAGCGCCGGGAACAACAGAAAAGTGCTGCCAAGCACCGCCGTATGCAGCCGCCAGTGCCGGGCGCCGGCCAATGCCGCGCCTGGCGCGAGACGCGCACCTTGCAGGAAGAACATCACCGCGATCATCGCGGTACTTGCGGTATTCGCCGCGGTCATTCCCCAACCTGCGGCCGGCAGCGCGGAGGCCAGCGCCACCATGCCCAGAATGCTGGCGATGTAAGGGTCGAAGCTCAGCCGGGAGAGCAGCGTGTTCATGGGCGGCGAATATCCGGCCAGGCAGGGCCATTGTGAAGTACGCTCGCATTGCTTATTGTAATCGCTGATCGTGATAAGCGGGCAGATGTCGTGCTGGACCCGGTGTTGCTGGAGAGCTTCCTCGCAGTCGCCCAGGCCCGCAATTTCAGCGAGGCGGGCCGCCGGCTCGGGCTGCGCCAGTCCACCATCAGCCAGCACATTCGCAAGCTGGAGCAGCAGGCGGGACGGCGCCTGTTCGTCCGCGATACCCATTCGGTTGTGCCGACGCCCGATGGCGAGGCGATGGAGGGCTTCGCCCGTTCCATCCTGGAGGCCAATGAGCGGGCGCGCCGCTATTTCGCCGGTTCGCAACTGCGCGGCCGGGTGCGGTTCGGCACGTCGGAGGATTTTGTCACCTCGCGCCTGCCCGAGGTCCTAAGCGACTTCGTCCGTCAGCACCCGCTGGTCGATCTGGCACTGACCGTGGACCTGAGCGCCACGCTGTACCAGATGCTGGATGGCGGTGACCTCGACCTGGTGCTGTGCAAGCGCCGGCCCGGCGATGACAAAGGCCGGCTGGTGTGGCGCGACCGGCTGGCCTGGATCGGCACCGAGGCGACGCGGATCGAGGCCAGCCAGCCGCTGCCGTTGATCCTGTACACCCCGCCGAGCATCACCCGGACCGCGGCGCTGGAAACGCTGGAGAAGGCGGGACGGCCGTGGCGGATCGTCTGCTCCAGCGGCAGCCTGAGCGGGCTGCGGGCAGCGGCGCTGGCTGGTCTCGGCGTCACGGTTCACGCGCGCGGCCTGATGCCGGAGGGGCTGTCGGAGATGGCGGCGGTGTACCGGCTGCCCGATCTGGGGGATGTGGAGTTCGTGGTGCTGGGTGCCGGGCGACAGGAGCGCGGGCCGGCGGCGGAACTCGCGGCGGCAATCCTGGCGGATGGCGGGCGGCTGCAGCGCCGCGCAGCCTGATGGGGCGAAGCGTCAGATACAGACCCGCCCGCCGGACGAATCGCGCCTTGACGATATTGACTCCCCTCGGGCCGGACACTAGGTTGCGCCCCCTCTGGCCGACCCGGTAAGGCGTGAGCGGGCGGCCGTCGTTTGCAGGCCGAAGTCGCGTGCGGCACCGCCTCCGGATACACACCGGCGGGCCTAGGCCGTGGGCTCCAGGACCCGCAGGATGGGATGCTCCCAGCCGGCGGGCTGCGCCTGTCAGATGACGGTTCGCCCATCACAGGGCCGGCCGAACGGAATGAAAGAGGCGCGATGCCGACGATCAATCAGCTCATCGCCAACGGGCGCGAGCGACAGAAGACGCGGAACACGGTTCCGGCGCTGCAGGGCTGCCCGCAGAAGCGCGGCGTGTGCACGCGCGTCTATACGACGACGCCGAAGAAGCCCAACTCGGCGCTGCGCAAGGTGGCGAAGGTCCGGCTGACCAACGGCTATGAGGTGGTGAGCTACATTCCGGGCGAGGGTCACAACCTGCAGGAACACTCGGTGGTGCTGATCCGCGGCGGCCGCGTGAAGGACCTGCCGGGGGTGCGGTACCATATCCTGCGCGGCGTCCTCGACACCCAGGGCATTGCCAAGCGCCGTCAGCGTCGCTCGCTGTACGGCGCCAAGCGGCCGAAGTGAGGAGAGTCGCATGAGCCGCCGACGCCGCGCCGTCAAACGCGAGATCCTGCCGGACGCCAAATTCGGCGACATCGTGATCAGCCGCTTCATGAATGCGCTGATGTACGACGGCAAGAAGTCGGTCGCCGAAGGCACCGTGTACGGGGCGCTCGACGTGATGAAGCGCCGCGGCGGCGCGCAGGCCGATCCGGTGCGCATGTTCCACGAGGCGCTGGACAACGTGAAGCCGGCGGTGGAGGTGCGCTCGCGCCGGGTCGGCGGCGCCACCTATCAGGTGCCGGTGGAAGTTCGCACCGAACGCCGTCAGGCGCTGGCGATCCGCTGGATCATCGATGCTGCGCGCAAGCGCGGCGAGCACACGATGGAAGACCGGTTGTCAAACGAGCTGCTGGACGCGGTGAACAACCGCGGTTCGGCGGTGAAGAAGCGTGAAGACACCCATCGGATGGCGGAGGCGAACAAGGCCTTCAGCCACTACCGCTGGTAACTGATCAACGGAGACAAAGACGATGGCCAAGGCGAAATTCGCGCGCACCAAGCCGCACTGCAACGTCGGCACAATCGGTCACGTGGATCATGGCAAGACCACGCTGACGGCTGCCATCACCAAGGTGCTGGCCAAGACCGGCGGCGCGACCTTCACGGCGTACGATCAGATCGACAAGGCGCCGGAGGAGAAGGCGCGTGGCATCACCATCGCCACGGCGCACGTCGAGTACGAGACGGGGAAGCGCCACTATGCGCACGTCGATTGCCCGGGCCACGCCGACTACGTGAAGAACATGATCACCGGCGCGGCCCAGATGGACGGCGCGATCCTGGTGGTCTCCGCCGCCGACGGCCCGATGCCGCAGACTCGCGAGCACATCCTGCTCGCCCGCCAGGTCGGCGTGCCGGCGCTGGTGGTCTACCTCAACAAGATCGACATGGTGGACGATCCCGAGCTGATCGAACTTGTCGAGATGGAGCTGCGCGAGCTGCTGTCGTCCTACCAGTTCCCCGGCGACGACATCCCCATCATCAAGGGTTCGGCCCTGTGCGCGCTGGAAGATCGCGAGCAGGAGATGGGGGAAAAATCCATCATGGAGCTGATGGATGCGGTCGACAGCTACATCCCGCAGCCGGTGCGCGCGACCGACCGTCCGTTCCTGATGCCGGTCGAGGACGTGTTCTCGATCTCGGGCCGCGGTACCGTGGCCACCGGCCGCGTGGAGCGCGGCGTGATCAAGGTCGGCGAGGAGGTCGAGATCGTCGGCATCCGCGCGACCCAGAAGACCGTGGTCACCGGCGTCGAGATGTTCCGCAAGCTGCTCGACCAGGGCGAGGCCGGCGACAACATCGGCGCGCTGCTGCGCGGCACCAAGCGCGAGGACATCGAGCGCGGCCAGGTGCTGGCAAAGCCCGGTTCAATCACGCCGCACACCAAGTTCAAGGCCGAGGCGTATATCCTGACCAAGGAGGAAGGCGGCCGGCACACGCCGTTCTTCACCAACTATCGGCCGCAGTTCTACTTCCGCACCACCGACGTGACCGGTGTGGTGCAGTTGCCGGAAGGCACCGAGATGGTGATGCCGGGCGACAACGTGACGATGGACGTGGAACTGATCGCGCCGATCGCCATGGATGCACAGCTTCGGTTCGCGATTCGCGAAGGCGGCCGAACGGTCGGCGCCGGCGTCGTCGCCAGCATCACGGCCTAGCGGAGAACATCGGCACCGGCGCCCCACAGGAATGTGGGGCGCCGGTGGCGTTTGCAGGGGACCCGGTAAACAAGATGGCGATGGACAACCAGAATATCCGCATTCGGCTGAAGGCCTACGATCACCGCGTGCTGGACAACAGCACGAAGGAGATCGTCAACACGGCCAAGCGCACGGGTGCGCAGATCCGCGGTCCGATCCCGCTGCCGACGCATATCGAACGCTTCACCGTCAACCGCTCGCCGCACATCGACAAGAAGAGCCGCGAGCAGTTCGAGATTCGCACGCACCGGCGCCTGCTGGACATCGTGGAGCCGACGCCGCAGACGGTTGACGCGCTGATGAAGCTCGACCTCGCTGCCGGGGTCGACGTCGAGATCAAGATCTGACGCCATGGCACAGAAGCGCACCGGATTGCTGGCCAGGAAGCTGGGCATGACCCGGATCTTTCAGGATGACGGCACGCATGTGCCGGCGACCGTGCTGCAGCTCGACGGCTTGCAGGTGGTCGCGCGGCGCACCGCGGAGAAGGACGGCTACGACGCGGTGCAGCTTGGCTGGGGCAAGGCCAAGGTGAAGAACGTCTCGCAACCGAACCGCGGCCACTTCGCCAAGGCGAAGGTGGAGCCGAAAGCGAAGCTGGTGGAATTCCGGGTGGCGCCCGATGCGCTGCTGGAGCCGGGTGCGACGCTGTCGGCGGCGCATTTTGCGGTCGGTCAGCGCGTCGATGTGTGCGGCACCACGCAGGGCAAAGGTTTCGCCGGCGGCATGAAGCGCTGGAATTTCTCCGGACTCGAAGCCAGTCACGGCGTGTCGATCAGCCATCGCAGCCTGGGTTCGACCGGCAATCGGCAGGACCCTGGCAGGACCTTCAAGAACAAGAAGATGGCCGGACATCTCGGGGTCGAGCGGGTGACCACGCTGAATCTGGTGGTCGCCGCGGTGGATGCCGAAAAGGGACTGCTGATGATCAAGGGCGCGGTGCCCGGTGCCAAGGGCGGCTACGTGCTGGTGCGCGACGCGGTTAAGCGCGCACGGCCAGCGGACGCGCCGTATCCGGCCGCGCTCGTGGAAGCGCAGGCGGGCTGAGCGATGCAGATCGAAATCACCACATTCGACAAGACGAGCGCCGGCAGCGCCGAACTGCCGGACGACATCTTCGCCGCCAGACCGCGCGCCGACATCATGGCCCGCGTGGTGCACTGGCAGTTGGCGAAGCGCCGCGCCGGCACGCACAGCACCAAGGGCCTGAACGACGTGTCCGGCACCACCAAGAAGCCGTACCGGCAGAAGGGCACCGGCAATGCGCGCCAAGGCAGTCTGCGCGCACCGCAGTTCCGCAAGGGCGGTATCGTGCACGGGCCGGTGCCGCACTCGCACGAGTACAGCCTGAACAAGAAGGTGCGCCGGCTCGGCCTGATCTCGGCGCTGTCGCAGAAGCAGGCCGACGGCAAGCTGGTGGTACTCGATGCGGCGAGCGGTGCGGCGAAGACCGGCGAGCTGGCGAAGCAGCTGAAGGCGCTTGGCTGGCGCTCGGTGCTGATTGTCGATCATGCGGTGGATGCGGGCTTCCTGCGCGCCAGCCGCAACATCCCGGGCATCGACGTGCTGCCGACAATGGGCGCCAACGTCTACGACATCCTGAACCACGACGTGCTGGCGATCACCGCCGCCGGCGTGGAGGGGCTGAAGCAGCGGCTCGGTCCGAAGGCCAACGGAGGCGTGGCATGAGCGGGACGATCAAACGCAAGGCCGCGCTGTCGCGCGAGGCGATGTACCAGATCATCCGCGCCCCGCTGATCACCGAGAAGGCGACGATGCTGTCTGAGAGCGGACAGTTCGTATTCCGTGTGTCGGGCGACGCGAACAAGCGCGAGATCAAGGCGGCGGTCGAGGGGCTGTTCGGGGTCAACGTACTGGCGGTCAACACGCTGGTGCAGAAGGGCAAGACCAAGCGGTTCAAGGGCCGGCCCGGCCAGCGCTCGGACGTGAAGAAGGCCTTCGTCAAGCTGGCCGCGGGCCAGTCGATCGACTTCACCACCGGCCTCGCATAGGGCGCGCGAGATGGCACTCAGACAATTCAATCCGGTCACGGCGAGCCTGCGCGGCACGGTGCTGATCAACCGTTCCGAGCTGTGGAAGGGCAAGCCGGTCAAGGCGCTGACCGAGGGGAAGACCGGCACCGGCGGGCGCAACAACCACGGCCGCATCACCAGCCGCTTCATTGGCGGCGGACACAAGCAGGCGTATCGCTTCGTCGATTTCAAACGTCGCAAGTTCGACGTGCCGGCGACGGTGGAGCGGCTCGAGTACGATCCGAACCGCAGCGCCTTCATTGCGCTGGTGAAGTACCAGGATGGCGAGCTGTCGTACATCATCGCGCCGCAGCGCCTGCGTGCGGGCGATGCCGTGGTGTCCGGCCAGCGGGTGGACATAAAGCCGGGCAACGCGATGCCGATGGCGGTGATCCCGGTCGGCACGATCATCCACAACATCGAGATGAAGCCCGGCGCGGGCGGAAAGATCGCGCGCGCGGCGGGCACCTATGCGCAGTTGGTCGGCAAGGACGCCGGCTGGGCGCAGATCAAGCTGATGTCGGGTGAACTGCGCCGCGTGCGCGCCGAATGCATGGCGTCGGTCGGCGCGGTGTCGAACCCCGACAACATGAACCAGAAGATCGGCAAGGCCGGGCGCACACGCTGGCTGGGCAAGCGCCCGCACAACCGCGGCGTGGTGATGAACCCGGTGGACCATCCGCTGGGCGGCGGCGAAGGGCGCAGTTCGGGCGGGCGGCATCCGGTCTCGCCATGGGGCCAGCCGACCAAGGGCTACAAGACGCGCAGGAACAAGGGCACCGACAAGATGATCATCCGCCGCCGCAACAGGGGCAAATAGGATGGCACGTTCCGTCTGGAAGGGCCCGTTCGTCGATGGCTATCTGCTCAACAAGGCAGAGGCGTCGCGTGCGTCGGGCCGCAATGAGATCATCCGCATCTGGTCGCGTCGCTCGACGATCCTGCCGCAGTTCGTCGGCTTGACCTTCGGCGTCTACAACGGACACAAATTCCTGCCGGTGCAGGTGAACGAGAACATGGTCGGGCACAAGTTCGGCGAGTTCTCGCCGACGCGCACCTTCACCGGCCATGCCGGCGACAAGCGGGCGAGGCGGTCATGAGCAAGCCCGGACATCCGCGCGGCATTGCCGATACCGAGGCGCAGGCGATCGTGTCGAACCTGCGCGTCTCGCCGCGCAAGCTGAACCTGGTCGCAGGGCTGATCCGCAACCAGCCGGCGGCGCAGGCGGTGGCGACCCTGACCTTCTCCAAGCGCCGCATCGCGCAGCAGGTGAGGAAGGCGCTGGAGAGTGCGATCGCCAATGCCGAGAACAACCATCAGCTCGATGTAGATCGCCTGGTGGTGTCGCGCGCCGAGGTGGGGCGCTCGGTGGTGATGCGCCGGTTCCATGCACGCGGGCGCGGACGCTCGGCGCGCGTGGAAAAATGGTTCAGCCATCTGAAGATCGTCGTCGCCGAACGCGCCCAAGGGGATGATACTCAGGAAGCGGAGGCCGCATAGATGGGTCACAAGGTCAATCCGATCGGGCTCCGGCTCGGGATCAACCGCACCTGGGACAGCCGCTGGTTCGCCGGCGCCGACTATTCCAAGCTGCTGCACGAGGACCTGAAGCTGCGCGGTCATCTGCGCAAGAAGCTGCACGGCGCCGGCGTCTCGCGCGTGGTGATCGAACGGCCGGCCAAGAAGCCGCGGGTGACGATCTACGCGGCGCGACCCGGTGTGGTGATCGGCAAGAAGGGCCAGGACATCGAGGTGCTGAAGAAGGACCTCAGCAAGATGGCCAACGCCGAGGTCGCGCTGAACATCGTGGAGATCCGCAAGCCGGAGATCGACGCGCAACTGGTGGCCGAGAACATCGCCCAGCAGCTCGAGCGTCGCGTCGCGTTCCGTCGCGCGATGAAGCGCGCGGTGCAGTCGGCGATGCGGCTGGGCGCGCAGGGCATCCGGATCAACTGCGGCGGCCGGCTGGGCGGGGCGGAAATCGCGCGCGTCGAGTGGTATCGCGAAGGCCGCGTGCCGCTGCACACGCTGCGCGCCGACATCGATTTCGGTGAGGCGACGGCGAAGACCACCTATGGCACCTGCGGTGTGAAGGTGTGGGTGTTCAAGGGCGAGATCCTGGCGCACGACCCGCTGGCACAGGATCGCCGTGCCGCCGAACAGGCGCCGCAACGGTAGATGGATCGGTAGGCGAACATGCTGCAACCGAAGCGCACCAAGTACCGCAAGGCGCACAAGGGCCGCATCCATGGCAATGCCAAGGGCGGCACGGCGCTGAACTTCGGCTCGTTTGGGCTGAAGGCGCTGGAACCGGACCGGCTGACCGCGCGGCAGATCGAGGCGGCGCGGCGCGCCATCACGCGCGCGATGAAGCGCACCGGGCGGGTGTGGATTCGCATCTTCCCCGACGTGCCGGTGTCGACCAAGCCGGCCGAGGTGCGCATGGGTTCCGGCAAGGGCTCGCCGGAATTCTGGGTCGTCCGCGTGGCGCCCGGGCGGATCATGTTCGAGGTCGATGGCGTGCCGGCGGAACTGGCGCGCGAGGCGCTGACGCTGGGTGCGGCGAAGCTGCCGATCCGTACGCGCTTCGTTGCCCGGATCGGAGACGCATGATGGCGAAGCAGGCGACCGATGTGCGAGCGAAGACTTCGGACGAGCTGGGCACGATGCTGCTCGATCTGCGCAAGGAGCAGTTCAACCTGCGCTTCCAGCGTGCCACCGGGCAGCAGGAGGGGGTGGGCCGCGTGAAGCAGGTGCGCCGCCAGATCGCGCGGGTGAAGACCATCATGGCGGAGAAGACTCGCTCCGCGGCGAAGACCTAGGGAGACCGGCGCGAAATGCCAAAGCGCGTGCTGAGCGGACGGGTGACGAGCGACAAGATGGACAAGACTGTGACGGTCCTGGTCGATCGCCGCATCATGCATCCGCTGTACAAGAAGTTCATTCGCCGCTCGAAGAAGTACGCGGCGCATGACGAAGCCAACCTGTGCAAGATCGGCGACACCGTGCGCATCGAGGAGTGCCGCCCGATCAGCAAGCGCAAGACCTGGCTGGTGGTCGAGCGCAATGGACTGCCCGTCGGGGGTGAGGCTCTCGCGGCGAACGCAGAAGGAGCGGCGGCATGATCTCGGTCGAGACCAACCTGGAAGTCGCCGACAACTCCGGTGCGCGACGCGTGCAGTGCATCAAGGTGCTGGGCGGATCGAAGCGCAAGACCGCCTCGGTGGGCGACATCATCGTGGTGTCGATCAAGGAGGCGATCCCCCGCGGCAAGGTGAAGAAGGGCGACGTGCACCAGGCGGTGATCGTGCGCACCGCGTTCCCGGTGCGGCGCGGCGACGGCAGCGCGATCCGCTTCGACCGCAATGCGGCGGTGCTGATCAACAAGCAGCTCGAGCCGATCGGCACGCGCATCTTCGGCCCGGTGGTGCGTGAACTCCGGGCGCGGAAATTCACCAAGATCATGTCGCTGGCGCCGGAGGTTTTGTGATGGCTGCCCGCATCCGCAAGGGCGACACGGTGATGGTGATCACCGGTGTCAGCAAGGGGCGTCGCGGCGAGGTGCTGCGCGTGCTGCCGAAGGCCGATCGGGCGGTGGTCCAGGGCGTGGCGCTGGCGACGCGGCACGTCAAGCCGCGCGGCATGCAGGAGCCTGGCGGCATCCGCGAGCAGGAGGCGGCCGTCCATCTATCCAACCTGATGCTGATCGATCCGCGCAGCGAAAAGCCGACCAAGGTCGGGTTCCGGGTGCTGGACGACGGGCGGAAGGTGCGCGTCGCGAAAGTGACTGGCGAAGTGATCGAGAACTGAGGGCCAGGCGATGAGCGGATCGAAGAACAAACCGAAGGGCGGTGCACCGAAAGGTGGTGCACCGAAGGGTGGCAACCGCGGTGCCGGCCCGCCGATCAAGGGCGGCAAGGCGGAAGCGCGCGCGGAACGGGCGAAGGCAGCGGAAGCGGCGGCCAATGCCGGTCCGGTCACGGCGTCCCCCGAGGAGATGCCGCGGTTGCACAAGCGCTACCTCGAGGAGGTGCGCAGCAAGCTGCAGGCGGAGTTCGGCTACGGCAACCCGATGCAGGTGCCGAAGCTGGACAAGATCGTCATCAACATGGGCGTCGGCGAGGCGACCGGCGATCAGAAGACGCTCGACGCCGCGGTGGACGAACTCACCGCGATCGCCGGGCAGAAGCCGGTGAAGACACTGGCGAAGAAGGCGATCGCCGGGTTCAAGATCCGCAAGGGCCTGCCAATCGGCTGCAAGGTGACACTGCGCAAGGCGCGCATGTACGAATTTCTGGACCGGCTGGTCACCATCGCGATGCCGCGCGTGCGCGATTTCCGCGGCATCGCCGGCAAGGGCTTCGACGGGCGCGGCAACTTTGCGATGGGAATGAAGGAGCAGATCGTGTTCCCGGAGATCAATTACGACCGGGTGGAATCGGTGCGTGGGATGGACATCCAGTTCGTCACCACCGCCAAGACGGACGCGGAAGCGAAGGCGCTGTTGAAGGCCTTCGACCTGCCGTTCGCAAACTGAGGAATTTGGGATGGCCAAGACCTCGCAGGTCAACCGCAATGCGATGCGGGAATCCATGGCGAAGCGCGACAAATCGAAGCGCGGCTCGCTGAAGGCAATCATCATGGATCGCACGCTGCCGGTGGAGGATCGCTTCAATGCGTCGCTGAAGCTGGCGCAACTGCCGCGCAACGGCGCGCTGGTAAGGGTGCGGCTGCGCTGCGAGCTGACCGGTCGTTCGCGCGGCAACTATCGCAAGTTCAAGCTGTGCCGCATCAAGCTGCGCGATCTTGCCAATGGCGGGCAGATCCCCGGCATGGTCAAGGCGAGCTGGTAACGGAGAGGGAACGGGCAGATGTCGAATTCCGATCCCCTGGGCGACATGCTGACACGCATCCGCAATGCGCAGCGGGCGCGCCATTCGATGTGCATGGCGCCGGCGTCGAAGCTGCGCGCGAATGTGCTGGACGTGTTGAAGCGCGAAGGGTTCATCCGCGGCTTTGCGGCCGAGGAGCTGCGGCCTGGCATCGCGCAGCTGCGCATCGAGCTGAAGTACAACGAGGGCGAACCGGTGATCAAGGAGATCACTCGCATCTCCAAGCCGGGTCGGCGTGTCTATTCGAAGATCAAGGAGCTGCCGCGGGTCTATGCGGGCCTCGGGATCTCTATCCTGTCCACGCCGCGCGGCGTGATGAGCGACGCCGAGGCGCGTGCTGCCAATGTCGGCGGCGAAGTCCTCTGCCGCGTGTTCTGACGCGGGTTTTGAAGGAGAGCGTACGATGTCGCGCGTCGGCAAGTATCCAGTGGAAATTCCCCAGGGCGTGCAGGTGGCGATCGCCGGCCGCCTGCTGACCGCCAAGGGACGGCTGGGCGAGCTGAAGCTCGAGCTGACCGATCACATCGAGGCCGCGGTCGAAGGTAGCCACGTGACGGTGAAGCCGCGCACCGAAGAGCGGCAGGCGCGGATGATGTGGGGCACCACGCGCGCGCTGGTGGCGTGCATGGTGAAGGGTGTGTCCACCGGCTACGAACGGTCGATGGAAATCACCGGCACCGGCTACCGTGCCGTGGTGCAGGGCAAGAACCTCGAGCTCGCGCTGGGCTATTCGCATCCGGTCGTCTATCCGATCCCGGACGGCATCAAGATCACCTGTGAGCGGCCGACCGCGATCAAGGTGGAAGGTGTCGACAAGCGTCTGGTCGGTCAGGTGGCGGCGGAGATCCGCGGCTTCCGCGGGCCGGAGCCGTACAAGGGCAAGGGCATCCGCTACACGAACGAACAGATCCGCCGGAAAGAGGGGAAGAAGAAGTGACGATGGTGTTGTCATTCTTGCGCAAGCGGGAAGCCAGGGCGGCGAACACTGTGTGGCTGGCCTGGGCCCCCACCCCCGCTTCCGGCGGGGGCAGGCTTTTCGCCGGGGTGACGGTAGCATGAGCACGCTGCAGGACCTGCGGGCGCGGCGACGCGAGCGCCTGCGCTTTCAATTGCGCCATAAATCCATCGGGCGGCCGCGGCTGTCGGTGTTCCGCTCGGGCAAGCACATCTATGCGCAGGTGATCGACGACGCGCAGAGCCGCACGCTGGCCGCCGCGTGCTCGCTCGAGAAGACGCTGCGCGAGGGGCTGCGCACCGGCGCCGACAAGTCCGCCGCCACCGCGGTCGGCAAGCTGGTGGCGGAGCGTGCGCTGGCGGCGGGCGTGAAAGAAGTGGTGTTCGACCGTGGGGCGTATCTCTATCACGGCCGCATCAAGGCGCTGGCCGACGCCGCCCGCGAGGGCGGGCTGGCCTTCTGAGGAGCCTGATACATGGCACGTGAAGCAAGAGAAGGCGGCAGGGGTCGGGATCGCGACCGCGATGCCGACGACGGCCTGACCGACAAGCTGGTGACGATCAACCGCGTGGCGAAGGTGGTGAAGGGTGGCCGCCGGTTCGCGTTCGCGGCGCTGGTGGTAGTGGGTGACCAGAAGGGCCGCGTCGGCTACGGCGCCGGCAAGGCGCGCGAGGTGCCCGAGGCGATCCGCAAGGCGACCGAGCGTGCCAAGCGCGGCATGATCCGCGTGCCGATGAAGGAAGGCCGTACGTTGCACCACGACATCGAGGGCCGTTACGGCGCCGGCAAGGTCGTGCTGCGCACTGCGGTCGCCGGAACCGGGATCATCGCCGGCGGTCCGCTGCGTGCGGTGTTCGAGACGCTGGGCATCGGCGACGTGGTGGCGAAGTCGCTGGGCAGCCGCAACCCGCACAACATGGTGAAGGCGACGTTCGCCGCGCTGGAGCGGTGCGCGTCGCCGCGCTCGGTGGCGACCCGACGCGGCAAGAAGGTGTCGGAGTTGTTCGCGCGCCGTGATGCCACGCCCCCGGCCCCACCGGCTGAGGAGACTGCCAGTGCCTAAGGTGCGGGTTACTCAGACTGGCTCTCCGGCCGGGCGCAAGCCGGGGCAGAAGGAGACGCTGATCGGTCTCGGGCTGAACAAGATGCGGCGGACGCGCGAGCTGGAGGACACACCTTCGGTGCGCGGCATGATTCGCAAGGTGGCCCACCTGATCAAGGTGGAGGAGCAGGCATGAACCTGAATGAGCTTCGCGACAATGCCGGGGCGCGCCTGAAGTCGAAGCGGCTCGGACGTGGTATCGGATCGGGCAAGGGCAAGACCTCGGGCAAGGGCGTCAAGGGCCAGCTGGCGCGCACCGGCGTATCGATGGGCGGCTTCGAGGGCGGGCAGATGCCGATCTACCGGCGGCTGCCGAAGCGGGGCTTCTGGAATCCGTTCCGCAAGGCATACGCACCGGTGAACATCGGAGCTCTCGAGGCCGCGATCGCCGCCGGCAAGCTGGACGCCGGTCAGCCGATCGATGAGGACAAGCTGCGGGCGGCCGGGTTGGTGCGCGGCAAACTGGATGGCGTGAGGCTGCTGGCGAAGGGCGAGATCAGCCGGGCGGTCACTATTACCGTGTCCGGCGCATCGGCGGCGGCGATCGAGGCGGTGCAGAAGGCGGGCGGCAGTGTCACCACCACGGTCGTCCGGGAAGCTGCCGAGGCCGCCAGCTGACGCCTGCACCTCTCCCGCTTGACGCGGGAGAGGTGTACAAGGGACGACGCGACTGACGAGGAACGTTCCATGGCCTCCGCTGCCGAACAACTCGCGGCAAATCTCAATCTCGGTGTCTTCTCCAAGGCGACCGAGCTCAAGCGGCGCATCTGGTTCACCCTCGGCGCGCTGATCGTCTATCGGATCGGCACCTACATCCCGGTGCCCGGCGTCGATGCCTCGGTGATGACCGAGATGCTGCAGCAGCACGGCGGCGGCATCCTGGGCATGTTCGACATGTTCACCGGCGGCGCGCTGCGCCGCATGACGGTGTTCGCGCTCAACATCATGCCCTACATCAGCGCCAGCATCATCATCCAGTTGATGACCGCCGCGGTTCCCACGCTCGAGGCGCTGAAGAAGGAAGGCGAGGCGGGGCGCAAGAAGCTCAACCAGTACACCCGCTACCTCACTGTGTTCATCGCCATGTTCCAATCCTACGGCATCGCCGTGGGGCTGGAGAGCATGCGCGGCAGCTTCGGTGCTGCGGTGATCGATCCCGGCTGGTTCTTCCGCTTCTCGTGCGTCATCACGCTGGTCGGCGGCACCATGTTCCTGATGTGGATCGGCGAGCAGATCACCGCGCGCGGCGTCGGCAACGGCACCTCGCTGATTATCATGTCGGGGATTGTCGCCAACCTGCCGAACGCGTTGGCGTCGCTGCTCGACCTCGGGCGCACCGGTGCGCTGTCGCCGTTCTTCATCATCGGCTTCTTTGTCCTGGCGGTGTTCGTCATCGCGTTCATCGTGTTCATCGAACGCGCGCAGCGACGAATCGCGATCCAGTACCCGAAGCGCCAGGTCGGCAACCGCATGTTCGGCGGCGACTCGACGCATATGCCGCTGAAGATCAACACCTCAGGCGTGATCCCGCCGATCTTCGCCAGCTCGATCCTGCTGATTCCGGCGACCATCGCGGGCTTCTCGGCGGCGGGCGGCGGCGCGGGCGGCTGGCTGCAATGGATCTCCACCGAGCTGTCGCACGGCTCGCCGATCTACATGGCGTTCTACGCGGCGATGATCATCTTCTTCTCGTATTTCTACACCGCCGTGGTGTTCAACCCGCAGGAGACGGCGGACAACCTGAAGAAATACGGTGGGTTCATCCCCGGCATCCGGCCCGGCAGCGCGACCGCCGACTACTTCGACCATGTGCTGACGCGGCTTACCACGGTCGGCGGGTTGTATCTGGTGGCGGTCTGCCTGCTGCCGGAGGTACTGATCAGCGACTACGGGCTGCCGTTCTACTTCGGCGGCACCTCGATCCTGATCGTGGTGTCGGTCACCATGGACACCGTCACGCAGATCCAGTCGCACCTGCTGGCGCACCAGTACGAAGGACTGATCCGCAAGGCCCGCGTCCGAGGTCACCGGTGAGGCTGATCCTGCTGGGTCCGCCTGGCGCCGGTAAAGGTACCCAGGCCAAGCGCCTGGAGGACCGCCACGGCATTGCGCAGATTTCCACCGGCGACATGCTGCGCGCCGAGGTGGCAGCCGGCTCGCCGATCGGGCGCGAAGCGAAGGCGGTGATGGAGGCCGGGCAGCTCGTGTCGGACGACATCATCATCCGCATGTTGGGCGAACGGGTGGAGCAGCCGGACGCGGCGAACGGCTTCATCCTGGATGGGTTCCCGCGCACGGTGCCACAGGCGCAGGCGCTCGACCGGCTGCTGGCGGAGAAGCGCATGAAGCTCGACCGCGTCATCGAGCTGCGCGTGGACGATGCTGCGCTGGTCGACCGGATCGCCGGGCGCTTCACCTGCGCGAAATGCGGTACCGGCTACCACGACACCTTCAAGCCGACTGCGGTGGCCGGCACCTGTGACGCGTGCGGCGCGCACGAGTTCACCCGCCGCGCGGACGACAACCGCGATACGGTAGTGGCGCGGCTCGCTGCCTATCATCGCCAGACCGCACCGATCCTGCCGCACTACGCGGCGCAGGGCATCCTGCGCACGGTCGATGGGATGGCCGACATCGACGAAGTGGCGCGGCAGATCGACGGCGTGCTGCCACACGCCGCCTGAACCGTGGATGCGCAGACGGCGCTGCGCGAGGCTGACGCGCTGCACCAGGGCCGACAGTACAAGAACGCGGCGGCGGCCTACCGCCGTGCCGTTCAGACCGATCCCTCGCTGATCGAGGCATGGTACGGTCTTGGCTGTGCCTGCGCGTCGGAATACGCCTATGGCGATGCGGTTGCGGCACTGCGCCGAGTGGTCGCGCAACGTCCGGACGCCGCCGGCGCTCGCTGCACTTTGGCCGAGGCGCTGTTCCAGCTGGGCGAAGTGGACGCGGCCGTCGCCGAGTACCGGCTGGCGGCGGACGGCGGCGATCCCGAAGTGCGTGCCATCGCAATGGGTACGCTTGCCTGCATCGCACCTGGCTGCCCCGGCTTCAACCATGCGGCGATCCGCTCGGTTCGTGAGCATTGGGTCGCGTCGATCGCGCGCGGCATCCACCCGATGGCACCGGTGCCGGGTCCGACCGGCAGGAAGCTGCGTATCGGCTACGTCAGTGCATACTTCGGCGCGCGCAACTGGATGAAGCCGGTCTGGGGTGTGATCAATCGGCATGACCGGGAGCGGTTCGAGGTCCATCTGTTGTCCGACGGCGCCGATCCCTCCGCGGCCAGCGGTTATGCCGACCACCCCTCCGACCGCATCTGGCGGATCGGCGGAGTCTCGAACGCCGATGTCGCAAACCGGGTGCGTGAGGTGGGGTTGGACGTTCTGATCGATCTGAACGGCTACAGCCGGCAGGCGCGGCTGGGGCTGTTCCTCCACCGGCCGGCTGGACGTCAGATCGCATGGTTCAACACCTATGCCACCAGCGGTGTCCCCACATTCGACCTGCTGGTCGGCGATGCGGCGGTCGTGGCGTCGGACGAGGAGCCCCACTACGGCGAACGCATCGTCCGCATGCCGGGCAGCTACCTTGCGTTCGAAGTTCGCTACCCGGTCCCCGAGGTGGCGCCGCCGCCGGCGCTGCGGAACGGCTGGCTCACCTTCGGTTCCTGCGCGTCGGGCCACAAGATCACGGATCCGGTGGTGGCGGCCTGGTCACGAATCCTCATGGGGGCGCCC
>DASXNR010000157.1:0-6107 GCA_036494925.1 Acetobacteraceae bacterium | reverse complement strand
GGATCCGGAAGACGTGTCGGTGTTAGCCGACCTTGCCGAGCGAGGCGAGTTGACCACGCGAGTCTACGCCGCCATGAGCGACGCCGCCTGGTACGATCAGGCCAAGCTCGGCATCCATCGCGCCTTCGGATCGCCATGGCTTCGCATCGGCGCCGTCGTCGGCCTTGCAGACGATGGGCTCGTGGCCGAGACGACCCCGACCGCCGAGATGCGGATTCGTCTGATGGCGGCGGATCATGCCGGCCTGCAGTTGTCTCTCCAGGCTGATACGCAGGCGGGCGTGTCCCGTGCGCTCAGCCTGTTCGACGAGGTGGCGCAGGCCAACGGAAAGCGCGACCGCCGGGCGCGGATCGAACATGCTGGATCCCTCGCGCCGCACGAAGTCGAACGCCTGGCCGCGCTCGACGTGATTGCCTCGATTCAACCCGCCCGTGATATCACGACCGACGCGCTGCGGCGCCTGCTCGATGGCGGCGTGCGACTGGCAATCGGCACCGACTGGTCGATCGCGCCGCTCAATCCGATGCTCGCCCTGTACGCAGCCGTGACCGTACAGAAGATGAGTATCGCGGAAGCGATGAAGGCGTACACCAACGGATCGGCGTTCGCTGAATTCCAGGAGGGCCAGAAGGGAACGCTGGCCCGGGGCCGGCTGGCGGATCTGGTCATCTTGAGCGACGACATCTTCAGCATTCCGGCGGCGCGGCTCAGGGACGTGCACGTGCTCACCACGATCGTCGGCGGACGCGTGGTCCACCGGCGAAATCCATGACTGCCAGGCTTCGCCTGCCGCCGACGCCGACGCTGCTCGCCGCGGCGCTGGCCGGCACCGTCGTGTGGGCGGCCTTGCACTGGGGAGCGCTCGTCGCCGGTGGCTCGGATTCGTATGGTTACGTGAGCGAAGCCGCGCTGTTGCGGCGCGGTGAACTGACGGTCAACCAGGAAGACGTGGTTCGGTCGTCGCCCTGGCCGCTCGCGAATCACACCTGGGCCCCCCTCGGCTACCGTCCGTCTCCCTGGGTCAGCACAACAATCGTTCCCGTGTATGCGCCGGGGCTGCCGATGTTGATGGCGCTCTTCGAAATTCCATTCGGCTTTTGCGGCGCCTTTCTGGTCGTGCCGTTCTGCGGCGGCCTCGCGATCTGGTGCACCTACATCCTCGGCCGGCGGATGTTCGGATCCTCCAGCATTGCGCTGGCCGGCGCCGTGCTCGTGGCGACGAGCCCGGTGTTCCTGTATCAGTTGATGAACGCCATGAGCGATGTTCCAGTCACCGCGGCGTGGACGCTGGCGCTGACTTTGGCGGTGGCGGGCTGGCCCGTAGCGAGCGGACTCGCGACGGCGGTCACGCTCGCGATTCGTCCCAACCTGTTGCTGCTGCCGGTCGTCATCGCTGCCTGGTTCCTGATTCGGGAATGGCAACGGGATCGGAGCGCCGCGATCAGGGCGACGCTACGGTTTTCTCTTGGAGTGTTGCCGTCGATCCTGGGAATCGCCTGGCTTTATTCCCACCTCTATGAGTCGGCGTGGACCTCAGGCTACGGGAGCCTCGCCGACCTCTACTCGTTCGGCTTCTTCATGACGAACCTTCGTCAATTCGCGCAGTGGCTGGTCGAAGTCGAACTGCCGGTGTTGGTGATTGCGCTGTTGGCCGTCGTGGTTCGCCGCGCGTTCCCGGCCGTGCTGATTCCATTCGCGCGGATTCTTTTCGGTGGAACGATTGCGGCCGTTCTACTGTCGTATGTGTTCTATCAGCCGTTCGACGTGTGGTGGTACCTGCGGTTCCTGCTGCCGATGTGGCCGGTGATGATGCTGCTGGCGGCCGCGGCGATCGAAGGCATGGCCCGCCGATGGCTGCCATCGCAACACGCGATCGTCGCCGGCGTGGTGGTCGCGATCCTTTCCTTACAAGGAGTGGCGACCGCCGCCAGGCGGGGCACGTTTGGCCTCGGCGTCGGCGAACGGCGGTACATCGACATCGCAAGATTCATCGCCGGCTACACCGAGCCCGAGGCGGTCATTGTCGCGGTGCAGCACAGTGGATCGCTGCGCCTGTATGCCGGACGGCTCACGTTGAAGTTCGATGTCCTGGATCCGGACTGGCTCGATCGAACGGTTGACTATCTGCAGTCGATCGGGCGGAGGCCGTACTTCGTTCTCGACGGAGCCGAGGTGGAGGCGTTCACGAAGCGGTTCGGCAAGACCAGCCGGTTCGGCGCCCTGGCGTGGCCGCCGATGGCGACGCGCGGTTCGATCGCGGTGTACGATCCGATCGATCAGCGTCCCGGGTCGACGCCGATCGCGATTGCTTCGACCACCATTCCTCGTGGCGAGTGGTGCGACCTGCCTCAGATCGCGCCGCCGGTCCTGCGAATGAAGTAGAACACCGCTGCGATCGCGAGCACGAGCGCTTCGATCCCGAACTCCCGCCGCGTCGCGTTCGAGAGCAGCCAGACGATCACTGCCGCCGCCAGCAATGGAATCAGCGGCCCGCCCGCCAGGGTGAATGGCTGTGTGCCCTCGATTCGAACATCGCGCCGCTGCAGTTGGTACGAGGCGGTCACGCACATCAGGTAAAGCGTCAGCGCCGCCACGTTCGACAGAATGGCCAACTGGGTGAAGCTGCTGCTCACCGCGAGCAGCGCCACGACGCACGCATAAGCCGTGATCGCGACGTACGGCGTGTGGAATCGCGGATGAATGCGCGCGATCGGTTCGGGCAGGACGCCGTCGCGAGCGAACGCATACAGTGCCCGCGGGCTGCCGAGCATGTCACCGGACAGATATCCGAACATCGAGACGACGGCGCCCGCGATTACCAGCAGCCGTCCCCATTTACCAAGCACCTGCGCCGCCGCATCCGCCAGCGGGGCCGCTGTGTGCTGCGCGATGGCCGGACCCAGCAGACCTTCCGCCACCATCTGAATCAATATGTACAGGAGAGAGGTGATGGCGAGCGCCGTCAGCAGCGCCCGCGGCACGGTCCGCGCCGGATCCCTGACCTCACCGCTCGGCACGAGCGCAATCTCGACCCCAAGGAACGCGAAGATCAGCAGGATCGACGTGCGGCCGACGCTCGACACCGCAGGCAGGCCCGGCCAGCGCAGATAGTCTGCGTGCACCGACCAGATGCCGACGCCGACGAAGGCCAGCAACGGCAGCAACTTCAGGATTGTCGTCGCTTCGACCAGCCTCGCGCCCGTTCTCACTCCGCGCACGTTGATGCCGGCGAGCGCGGCGAATACCGCGATGATAATCAGTCCGCGGCCAACTGCTGATTCGACCGGTGACCACAGCGCTCCGACCGATCCGGCAAATGCACTGGCAACCGACGCCACAGCGAACGTGGCCGACAGGCAATAGAGCACACCCGCAAGGAAGCCGATGAAGGGCCCGAAGGCCACTTCGACGTATGCGTACAGGCCGCCGGTCAGCGAAACCCGGCTGCCGGCGGACGCGAAGCAGCACACGATCAGCGCCATCAGCACGGCGCAGACGATGTACGCCAGCGGGGCGGCGGTACCGAGACCCGCGGCGACGATCGCAGGAAGTACGAAGATGCCCGCGCCGATCGTGACGTTGACGATGCTGGCGGTGAGTTGTCGCGCACCGATGGCGCGTTCCAGTCCCGTTTCGGACGCCACGCTCATGCCGCGCGCTCAGGCAGGAGTATGGACCGCGGCAATTTCCGCAGCAGCTCGGCGCCCGCTTTCGACCGCGCCATTCATGTAGCCCTGCCACATGACACTGGTGTGCTCGCCGGCGAAGAACAGCCGCTCGGCCGGTCGCGCCAGCCATGCGCGCAGCGACGGATCGAAGCCGGGATCGAAGAAGGCGTAGCCGCCGCGAGCGAGCGGATCGTGCTCCCACACGATCTGTTTCGAGGCGAGGATGTCAGGCAGCGGCGCGCCGAGCCATTCGAGCGATTGCGCCAGCCCGCGCGCGCCGTCCTTCGCGACAATGGTCTGGGTGGCGTCGCTGGCGCCGCCTCCGGCGAGCAGGCTGATGATGCCGGCGTGGCCGCGCTGCTCTTCGTTGCCATCCCACAGCGCACCGAACGGCAGCGGCGAGCCGAACGCGCGCGGGCGGCCCGGCGCACGCCAGAATCGCCGCGCGAACTGCAGCAGCGTGCGCGTCGCGCGCCCGTACTTGAGCCGGACGAAGGCGTCGTGCTGCTGGGCCGGGAGCGCCGGCGAGATCGGAATGCGCCGCAGCAGCGTCGCCGGCAGCGCCAGCACGACGTAGTCGCACGTTGCCTGCGACAGCGCACGGCCGTTCTTCAGGCTGACGCGCACCGAACGGCCGCGGTGCGAGAGCGCGACCACTTCGGTGCCGAGGTGCAGCCGTTCGCCAAGCGGGGCAGCAAGCGCCGCCGGCAGGCGATCGTTACCGCCATCGATGCGATAAATCGCGCTTTCCGCCGGGCCGTCGGCCTCGGAGAACTGGTCAACCAGCGCGATCAGCGACAGCTCGTCCGGATCGGCCAGGAAAAAGCCACGCAAGCCGGTCAGCGTCGCTCGAAGGTCAGCGTCGCCTTTGACCTGATCCAGCCACGATGCGACCGATCGCCTGGCGATGTCGGCGGTGATTGGCGTGTCCCAGCGGCGCTCGGCCAGCATGTACGGTGCAATCAGGTCGCGCAATTCGCCAGCCAGCCGATCCCATCCGCGTGCAGCCGCCCGCGGCACGATCCGCGACTTGCCGGCCTTATCCGTCTGGACGTAGCCGAAGCCGCCTCGCAGCACGCGCGTCATCTTCACGCCGACCGCTCCGGCCAGCTCGCGGAGCGCGCGGTGATCCTCGTCGATCATGTCGCCACCGGCTTCGGCGTGCTGACGCTCCGCGAATCCTTCGTGAATGGTCCAGACGCGGCCGCCGACGCGGTCCCGCGCGTCGACCACCATCACCGAGGCGCCGAGCGCCAGCAGGTCGTGCGCCGCGGACAGTCCGGCCAGACCGGCACCCGCGACCAACACCGAAACACCGTTCAAAGTCGTTCGATCCACGCTCCCACTGTAAGGGGAAATGGTTGCGGCATGCGTTAAACTTTGCGTCATGCTTCCGATGCTGGCGCTGCTTGCCGTGACCTACGCGCATCCCGAACAACTCGTCGAGACCGACTGGGTGGCCGCGCACGCGGCCGACGCCGGCGTCCGCATCGTGGACATGCGTCAGAACGGATACACCGAGGGTCATCTTCCGGGCGCTGTGTATCTGTCACCGGTGGCCATTCGCGACGCCGCCAACCCGCCGACATTTCTGCCAACCGCCGCCGCCTTCGAGGCGATGATGACGAAACTGGGCATCGCAGACACGACCCGCGTCGTGGTCTACGATGAGCGCGGCGGCATCTATGCCGCGCGCCTGTGGTGGATTCTCAACTACTTCGGCCACACCAACGTCGCGCTGGTAAACGGCGGCTGGGTGAAATGGACAGCCGAAAAACGTCAGGTGACGCCGGCATCGCCGAGTATTCCCGAGGCCCACTTCACCGCCCGGCCGCAGCCGACCTGGATCGCCACCGCCGCCGATGTCGTCGCGGCCATCGACAAGCCTGGCGTGAAGATTGTGGATGCACGCACGCAGAACGAAATCGACGGCAAGGATCTGCGCAACATCAGGCGGGGCGGGTTCGTGCCCTCGTCGGTTCCGGTGTACTGGGAGGACCTGCTCGATCCGCAGCAGAAGACCTTCAAACCGGCCGCGGAGCTTTCCCGGATCTACGCGGACCGCGGGGTCCTGCCGTCGCAGCAGGTGATTGCGTACTGTCAGGTCGGAATGCGCGCCTCGGTGGACCTGTTTGCCCTGCACCTCATCGGCTATGGCAAGCTGCGCAACTATTACGGCGCATGGGAAGAGTGGGGCAACCGCGACGACCTGCCGGTCGGGAAAAAATAGGAAGAAATAGCGAGTGATCCCGTTTGCTGAGTCGTGCGAGGCGTTCGCGCGCGTGCTGGCGCCGTCGTTCCGGCGCGATGTGCTCGCCGGCGTCGCAAAGGATGCCGCCGACTACCGGACCGCGCTGCTGCGGCTGCGGGACCGGATGCGCGCACATGTCTGGAATGCCGGAGCGCACACGGTCAACCTTTCGGCGATTGTCCGCGCAT
>DASXNR010000156.1:0-4390 GCA_036494925.1 Acetobacteraceae bacterium | reverse complement strand
CCGCTGCACGGCGTTTGAGAGCAGCCATCCGCTTTCACCCACCTCGCTCATTCGGACACCATTCAGAGACAGGTTCTGAGTGCGAGTGCCGATTCAAGCCGGACCGCGATGCGGTAATGGAGGCATGACGCGAAACGGGGCACCATCCCGCCGCTCTACGGTGACATGGGAGGACACGATGCGGCTCCACGGCAAGGTGGCGCTGTTGACCGGCGCGGCGGCGCATCTGTTCGTGCGCGAGGGCGCCAAGGTCGTGCCGACCGACATCCGCGATGAGCTGGGCGAGCGCGCGGCGGCGGCCCTGCGCTTGCAATGACCGCGTTACGATTCCGCATCTGTCCACTCGTCGCCGAACAGCTCCGGCCTGTCGAAGTCGAGCAGGATCTGCCAGTGCGCCTCGATGTCGCGATTGTAGAACTCGGCGGCGATGCCGGCGGCGAGCCACCCAGCGCCGGTGCTGATGCCGGGAATGTCGCCGGCAACCTTGCCGATGCTCAGGCTGGCGGCGTGATTGAAGCAGTGGATGTCGCCCAGGAACGGCGCCGCTCCGGGCTGCTTCTCGGTGAACTGGAAATGCGGCCCGAGATACGGAAAGCCCCCCAGTTCACCGCTCGCCAGTTCCGGCGGCGGCGTGTAGCGATCGGCCCAGGTGGCGATCGCACCGGCATAGGCGGCGATCTCCGGCCGCGCCGTTGTCTCCACCGTGAAGCCGGTCGCAAGAATGACGAAGTCCGCTGGAAACACCTTGCCGCGGCTGGTCCGGACTGCGACGTGGTCGCCGCACACCTGCATCGTCTCCACCGCGCACCCGAAATGGAAGGACGCGTTGCGATGGCGGCTGACCCGCAGCGTTGAATTGCGCGGCGGCGGCGGCCCGGTCTGGTCCGAGTAGTGCATCGTCCGCCAGCGCCACGCCTCGCTCATTGTGCGATAGCCGTGGGTGAAGCCGGCGCTGCCGATCCCGGTCAGCTTGTTGATCCGCGGCAGCGTGCTGCGGCGGATCAACATGCGCAGTTCCGCGCAGCCCGCCTCCAGCGCCTCGCCGGCATTGTCCATCGCCGAGGCACCGCCGCCGACCATGACCACGCGCCGGTCGCGCAGCGCGGCGAAATCGATGTCGTCCGAGGTGTGTGCCCAGAAGCGGCGCGGCAAGCCGCGCACGAACTCCGGAAGCCGCGGTTGTCCGAGCCCTTCGCGTCCGGTCGCCATCACCACCTTGCGCGTCAGCACGCGCGCGCCGTCGGCCAATTCGAGTGCCAGCAGTCCATCCAACGGATCGATGCGCAGCACCTCGACGCCGTTCTCGACCGGCAGCGCCAACACGTCGCGATACCAGCGCAGATAGTCCATCCACATGATCCGCGGGATCTTGTCGAGCAGCTCCCACTCCGCCGCACCGGACTGTGCGACAAACCAGGCGCGGAATGTCAGTGATGGAATCCCCGACGCCGGCCCGGTCAGCACCTTCGGCGAGCGCAACGTCTCCATCCGCGCATAGGTCACCCACGGCCCTTCGAGACCGGCGGGACTGCGATCGAGACAGCGGATATTGGCGATACCGTTGCGCAGCAGCGAGAACATCAGCACCAGCCCGGCCATGCCGGCGCCGATCACCACGACATCGCTGACCGGATCGCCGCTGGCGTGGGTTGCCGGCACGACCCAGTTCACCGGCGGATAGTTCAGGCAGGCAAGATCGAAGCGTACGCGCTGCTCGAGCGCGCCGAGCCCGTCCGTTGGTTGCATGAAGACTAGCTGGTCAGGAATGCAGCGACCGCGGGGTTCGCCTTCAGCGCCGCCAGTTCCTGCTCGGTCGGCAACTGCGGCCGGTCGCGCAGCGCGTTCACCATGCACAGGAAGCCGAGCGGCTCGCCGCCGGTGGCGCGGAACTGGTGCCAGGTCCACGACGGGATGGTGACGAGATCGAACGGCTGCACCGGCCGCACGTCCTCGCCGACCAGGCATGTGCCGTGGCCGCGCAGGATCATCACCGCGTGCATGTGCTCATGGCGTTCCAGCGTCGAATAGCCGCCGGCCGCCATCTCGAAATAGCGCAGCTCGCAGCCGAGTTTCGCTTCCGCGAACAGCACCTGGCGCGAGATCGCCTTGAATGGCGCGCTGCCGTCATCCTTGTATGGCAGGCTGGCGACCTCGTCCCAGCGGTAGTCGTGGAACGCGCGGAATGGGGTCTGCTGTTCGATATCCATAGTCCATCACCGATAACTGTGCTGCGCCACCGCGCGGGTGAAGGCGGCGGTCTCCTCGGTCAGCCGCTCGCGCGCGGCGAGCAGACTGCCACCGATCAGCAACATCGCGTCCGGTCCGTAGAAGTCAAGCATCTCGGGCACGCGGTCCAGGGTCATGCCGCCGGCGGGCACCGGCACGCTGGGGCGGACGCCGTCCCACGGCGCGCGCGACTGGTCGGCGAGACGCCGGCAGGTTTCCGGCGTGTAGCCGAAGCGGCCGCCGTGGTTGGGAAAGATCACCGCATCGGCACCGAGCAGGCGGAACAGTTTGCCGATCAGCAGCTCCGGTGCGATACGCGCCGCGCCGCCCATGGTGGGATGCGCGAGCAAGGCGATATCCGGGTATTGCCGCACCAGCGCCTGCATGGTCGCCCAGCCGGCGATCATCGGCGCGATCAGCACGGTGTCGATGCCGTGCGCGCGGGCGATGTCGATCTGCCGCCGCATCGCATCGAGATCGCCGGACAGGCTGGGCACGTAGCGGGTGCGGCCGACGCTGCCGGCGATCGCGGCGACGCGTTGGGCGAATGGCGAATACGACTGCTCCGCCAGGCCGTGGTCGTCCTTGATGAAGTCGATGCCGCCGCGGGCGAATTGCTCCGCCAGTTGCGCCAGCCGCGCCGGCGGCACGCCCTGCGGCTTCAGCGCCGAGCAGGTGAGCGCGCGGCCGTAGGCAGCGGCGCGACGGCGGAGACCGTCGATGCCGTGGCGGGGGCCGCCGAACGCGGCGGCGAGATCGGCAGGAACGTCTACATCCTGCAGCACGATGTCGGGATGCAGCGAGGTATTGCCGAACACCATGTTGAGGAACTGGCCGGCCTCGTGGCCGGTGGTCGCGGTGGCGAGGCCGATCCGAACGTCGAAGGCCCCGTCCCCGCGATCCTCGATCGCCTCCACCTGGCCCACGATGTCGCCCAGGACCTCGGGTTCGGCGATGGCGGAAACCGGCATCTCCACGCTCTGCTCGACGGCTATCGCGTGAGCGCGCGCGTCGATCGAGGCGGCGTCGGACTGGACGCGATAGGTCGCGGTGAAACGAGGTGCGGGCAATTCCCCCTCCCTACCCTCACCCGCTTCGCGGGGGAGGGAGTGCAGCGGGGGGCGTATCAGGCCGCAGGAACGCCCCAGATCTCGTCGGCATATTCGCGGATGCTGCGGTCGGACGAGAACCACCCCATCTGCGCCGTGTTCAGCACACTCGACCACCACCAGGCATGGCGGTCGCGCCAGCGGTCCGCGACCGCGCGCTGCGCTTCGGCGTAGGCGTCGAAATCCGCCGTCACCATGAACCAGTCGCCCGCGCTCAGGTCGGCCACCAGATCGCGGTAGCGGTCGCGCTCGTCCGGCGAGAACATGCCCATCGCTATGGTGTCGAGCACCTCTTGCAGCGCCGGCGATAAGGACGGCGGCCCGCCTTGCCGGCGCCGGCGCTCCTCGACCTGATCCGCGGTCAGGCCAAATGTGAACATGTTGTCCGGGCCGACCCGTTCGAGGATTTCCAGGTTGGCCCCGTCCAGCGTGCCGATGGTCAATGCGCCGTTCAGCGCCAGCTTCATGTTGCCGGTGCCTGACGCCTCCATCCCCGCGGTCGAGATCTGCTCGGAGAGATCGGCAGCCGGAATAATCACTTCGGCCAGGCTGACATTGTAGTCCGGCAGGAACGCGACCTTCAGCCGGTTCCGCACCGCCGGGTCGTGGTTCACCACCCGCGCCACGTCATGGATCAGCTTGATGATCAGCTTGGCGCGCTTGTAGCTGGCCGCCGCGCGGCCGGCGAACAGCTTCACCCGCGGCACCCAGTCCCAGGTCGGATGGGCGCGCATCGCGTGGTACAGGGCGATCGTCTGCAGGATGTTCAGCAACTGGCGCTTGTATTCGTGGATGCGCTTGATCTGGACATCGAAGAGGGCGCCGGGGTCGACGCGCACGTGCAGCCGCTCCGAGATCAGCCGGGCCAGGACGACCTTGTGGTCGCGGCGAATGCCGGCGAGCCGCGTGTGCACGGCGCCGTCATCGGCGTAGGCGGCGAAGTCCTCCAGCGCCATCGGATCGTCGAGGATCTTGGGGCCGACCGTGTCGACCAGCAGCCGCGTCAGCCCGGGATTGGCCTCCATGAGCCAGCGGCGGAAGGTGATGCCGTTGGT
>DASXNR010000155.1:0-9207 GCA_036494925.1 Acetobacteraceae bacterium | reverse complement strand
CCACAGTGCGAGGGCCTCCTTATGATGGTTGTGTGCTGCGACAAAGTGGCCGCGATAATATTCCACGCAACCAAGTCGCACGAGTGCGGCGATTGCTATGCCCGCGTCGTCACTTTCCGCTGCGAGAACCTGCAATTCTTCGCCGATTGCCTGCGCTACGTTCAGCTCGGCGCGGGTTTCGGCCGTGATGGCCAGAGAATACAGTGCGCGAGCCAGCATCTCCGGACTGTCGAGCTTACGGCAGACATTGACTGCACGCCGGAACGCTGCGCCGGCTTCCGGATTGTTCGGTCCCTTCGTCGCCATTAGAATCCGCCCGAGGGCTATCAGCAGCTCGGCTTCCAGGCGATGTCGGTCAGGGCCGTCCGGCAGATTTCCAGCGAACTGCAACCCTCGCTCGAGGTAGGTTCTGGTCTCCGCCACTGCAGCGCGTTCCGCAGAGCGGCCACCGGCGATCCGGTAGTACACAGCGGCCTTGGCAAGCAGGCCTGCCTGAGCGCAGTGGTGGCCAAGCAAGCCAGGCTCGGTCATGCCGAGCGATACATCGCTCTCCGCCGCTGCCACAATCCGGGCGTGAATCTCGGCTCGCCGCCTGCGCAACAGGCTATCATAGATGGCTTCCTGCACCAGTGCGTGCTTGAAAGTATAGATGGTGTCAGTCACCTCCCTGCGACGCGACGCAAGGCCCGACACGACCAGTTTATCCAGCCCATCCGCGAGTTGCTCTTCCGGTATGTGGGCGACGACGGCGAGCAGCGACTGAGAAAATTCCCGTCCGATGGCGGCACCGACCTGCGCAACCCGCTTGGCAGCCGGCAGCCTGTCGAGGCGCGCGGTCAATAGCGCCTGCAAACTCTGCGGAACAGCCAGCGACGGAAGCGACTGCGCGTCGCCCGCGACCGTCTCCATCACCGACTTGGTCAACTCCTCGATGAACAGCGGCACGCCGTCGCTCTGGGTGACGATGCGGTCGAGCAGCGCCGACGGCAGCACGTGGGTGAGCATGACCTCCGCTGCCAATTGCTCGGCATCGCGGCGGCCGAGGCGGCTCAACGTGACCAGCGTCGCATAGCCATGCTCGACCCAGGACGGGGCGAACTCAGGACGGAACGAAACAATCAGGAGGACCGGCAGGTCGGACAGCAGGCCAACCATCCGGTCCAGAAGTTCCAGCGAACTGGGATCGATCCAGTGAACATCTTCCACCTGCAGCAACAGCGGTCTTCGACGCGCCAGTGCGGCCACTTGGCGCACCAGGGCCTCGAACGTCCGTTGCTTCTTGCCTTGCGGGCTCAGATTCAGCTTCGGGTAGGCTTCGCCCGCCGGTATCCCCAGCAGGTCCGCGATCAACGCGATGTCCTCGGCTGACGCGCGGGCTGCCACCAGCACACTTTCGAGCTTGCGAAGCTTGTCGTCCGGCGTATCGCGATGGGCTAAGCGCGCCTCGTGTTCCAGGCGCGCGATGACGGGATACAGCGGACTCGCCTGGTGATGCGGCGAGCAGAAGTAACGCAGGCTGGCGTGCGGCTCGCCCGCCAGACGTGCCCGCAATTCGACGACGAGGCGGGACTTGCCAATCCCCGGCTCACCCGCGAGCAGCACCAACTGGCCGTTCCCGGCTTTCGCCTGCCGCCAACGGTGCAACAGCAGTGCAAGCTCCTCCTCGCGATCGACCAGCGGCACGAGGCGATGCGCACGAAGCGCGGCAAATCGGTCGGCGACGGTGCGCTCCTCGATCACACGCCACGCCCGCGCCGGCAGGCGAAAGCCCCTCAGTGCAAGCTGGCCGAGATCGCGGCACGTGAACAGACCACCGATCTGCCTGCGCGTGGCGTCGTCGATTACAATGCAGTCAGGTTCTGCGATCTCCTGCAGCCGCGCCGCAAGATTCGGCGTTTCACCGACTGCCGTCTGATGGCGCGCATCGCCGGAACCGATGAGCTCGCCGACCACGACGGTGCCGGTGGCGATGCCGATATGCACTTGCAACTTCTCGCCTCTGATCGGCACCGCGAGCGCAGACACCGCGGCAAGGCTCGCGCGAACCGCACGCTCGGCATTTACCTCCTCGCCTTCGGGCCAGCCGAAATAGCTGAGGATGCCATCCCCCACGTAACGCGCGATGTAACCGCCGAATTCGGCGATCACTGCGGCGATCCGCGACTGATAGATGCGCGTCACCTCGGCCAGTTCCTCCGGATCCAGTCGTCCGGACAGCGGCGTTGAACCGACCAGGTCGCACAACATGACACTTAGCTGGCGGCGTTCGGCTTCCGATGCGGCTGTCGCCGGGTTCTCGGCGGCAACCACAAGGTGCGCGCCGCACCTGGCGCAAAAACGGGCGTCGTGCGGATTGACCCCTTGGCATGCGGCGCACTGTACGGGCAGCGGCGTGCCGCACGCCGTGCAGAACCGAGCACGTTCATGCGAACTCTCACCGCATGCCAGGCACTGCATGCCGCCCCCAGTATCGGTTCCTCAGCGAACCGTCGCCGTGACGTTTAGAGCAAGCGGGGGGCTCCCGTCACCTCCGCCGTAACATCACAGCTCGAACCTCCCCTGCCGCGGATCGTTGATCTTGCCCACTCGCCGCGACCGCGACGCCGCCTGCGCCCGCGGCTCGGACGGATGAAACGCCGCCGTCCACAGCTTGCGCCGCACCTCGTAGGCGCGCTGCCGTGCGGCGGCCTCGGACAGGAATGTCGCCGTCACCTCCACCCGCACCGGTGGCAGGCCGCCGCGCTCAGTCATGTGTGGTTCGGGCGCCGGCCCGGCCTTCGACCGTCGTGGCCTGGCTTGACCGGGCCATCATGCCTTGACCGCCATGTCGCGCAGTTCCGGCACCACCCACAGCGGCCGCTCGCCACGATGCACGCGCAACACGTTGTCGAACGCGTTGCGCGTCTGCTTCACCCGCGTCTCCCGGCTGGCGCCAGCCAAATGCGGCGTCAGCACGACGTTGTCGAGCGACAGCACCGGCTCCGACGGCGACGGCGGCTCGGCCGGGAACACGTCCAGCCCCGCGCCGGCGATCTTGCCGCCGGTGAGCGCCTCGTGCAGCGCCAGAAAATCGATCACCGGCCCGCGGCTGCAATTGATCAGCACCGCGTGCGGCTGCATGTAGCCCAGCTCGCGCGTGCTGATCATGTTGCGGGTCAGCCGCGTCAACGGCACGTGCAACGTGACGATGTCGGAGGTCCGCATCAGCTCGGGCAGCAGGCGGAAGCGAACATCCAGCGCATCTTCCTCATGCTCGGGAAGGCGCACGATATCGTTGTACTGGATGCGCATGTCGAAGCCGCCGGCAGCGATCCGCGCGACCCGCTTGCCGATCGTGCCGTAGCCGATGATGCCAAGCGTCTTGCCCTGCATCTCATAGAAGGTCGGTATCGGCTGGTTGCCGCGCCACACCCCACTGGATGTCATCGCGTGCTGCGGCACCAGCTTCCGGTACACCGCAAGCATCAGCAGGATACTATGCTCGGCCACCGCGCGCGAGTTGGCGCCGCCGTTGTTGGCCACCAGCACGCCGGCGCGCCGCGCGGCATCGAGATCGACATGGTCGTAGCCGGCGCTGAACAACTGCGCCAGCCGCAGCCGCGGGGCGGCGCGGAAGAACCCATCGTCCATCGGGCTGACATTGCCGATCAGGTATTCGGTGTCCGCCAGTGCCGTGGCATAGCCGGCGCTGCCCGGCGCACCGACCGCAAGCTCGAAACCAGGCGGCGTCATCTCCTGCGCCTCCTTCACGGTTTGCTCGAGGGTATTGACCAGCAGGACCTTGGTCGGCATCAGCGTAGTTCCTCCACCCGTCATTTGCAGGCAGCGTAGCGAGGAAGCAACCTCGTGCCAATCACACGCCCTGTCATTGCAAGGAGCGAAGCGACGAAACAATCCCGGTCCAGTGAGGCTATATCAGATCTCCAAACAAGTCGGGCCATTCCGGATTCAGCGGCTGGTAAAGCTATTTAGAAACTTTGCGCTGTGCTCACCAACACGGCGTAACAGGTGAGCATGTAGATGAAATACCGGTGGATGATTGGCCCGAGATTGCTTCGTCGCTGCGCTTCTCGCAATGACACTAACCGCCGGCGCGGATCGTGGCGGCGGTCTTCTCCGCGATCATCAGCACCGGGATGTTGAGGTTTGCGCATGGCACAGTCGGCATCAACGACGCGTCGCACACCCGCAGACCCTCGACGCCGATCACCCGCGCATGGGGATCGGTGACCGCCATGCGGTCGGAGGGATCGCCCATGCGGCACGAGCCGCAGGGATGCCAGGTGCCGTTGACGCGCTTGCGCAGATGCGCCTCCAGCAGCGCGTCGTCGGCGGCGAGTTCTTCGGCGGTATGCTCGGTGCCGACCGCGAAGGTCATGAGCTTCCTGCGGATGGCATTGCTGCGATCCATCAGCGGCGCGGCCACTGCGGTGATCGCCCCGTTGCGCGCGCCGGGCCGAATCAGCTCGCGGATGCGTGGCGAGTAGCCGCTGGGAAATATGTCCAGCACCACGCCCGACTGCTTTGCTGCCATCATCGCGCGGACGCCGATACGGAACGCCTCCTTCAGCCGCGCCATGTCGCGCGGATCGGACAGCATGCGGAAGTCGATGTCGGAGCGCTTGTCGGGCGATGACGACAGCCGCACGCGGCCGGTGGAGTACGACTTGTTCACCCAGAACCCGAGCGTGCCGATCCGTTGCCCCACCGCGTGCCAGCCGCCGCGCGCGGCGATCGCCACGTGCATATCGCCGGGCGGGATGCCGTCGATGTTGGAGGAGTAGCGCAGCAGCACCTGCAGATGGTGCACCTCGCGCGACGGCAGCCGCGCCGAGGGATGCAGGTAGCCGGAGATGCCGATGTTCGGATGCTCCTGCAGGTTCTCGCCGACGCCCGGCCGATCGACCTGCACGGCAATGCCGTGCTCGGCGAGATGCGCGCCGGGGCCGATGCCGCTGCGCATCAGCACCACCGGGCTTTGCAGCGCCCCGGCCGAGACGATCACCTGGCGCGCCTTGACGGTGAGGCTCTCGCCGTTGCCGCGGGTGAAGCGTGCCGCCTCGACGCGGCCGCCTTCGATCACCAGCCGCTCGAGCGGCGTCTCGGTCAGCACCGTCAGGTTGGGCCGCTTGCGCACCTCGGGCGACAGATACACCAGCGCCGCGCTGCCGCGCCGGCCGTTCGGATCGACATTGAACGTGGTTGGGAATACGCCGTCGGTCCAGGGACCGTTCTGGTCCTCGTGCATCTCGTATCCCATGTCGGTGAAGACCTTCGCCATGGCACGCGAGTAGGCGGTCCAGTCCTTTTCGCGATGGCGCTGGATCGGCACCGGGCCGGACCTGCCGTGCAGCGGCTCGCCGTAGTCGGCGTCGCTCTCCAGCTTCTTGAAGTAGGGCAGCACGTCGGACCAGGCCCAGCCATGCGCGCCGATCGCCGCCCATTCGTCGTAGTCGTGCGGCGAGCCGCGATTGGCGCAGATACCATTGATCGACGATCCGCCGCCCAGCAGGCGCGCCTGCTCGTAGAACCACGGCTCGGTCGGCTGGTTGGTGCCGCTGTCGCCGCGCGAGGCCTGCAGCGAGCCCCACAGCCATTCCTGCTGGAAATAGGTGCGCCCCGGATAGGGCGAGGCCAGCACCGAGGGGATGTTGGACGGCGTCACGTCGCGGCCCGCCTCGCACAGCAAAACCCGGGTGGTGGGGTCCTCGCTCAGCCTGGAGGTCAGCGCGCAGCCGGCCGAGCCGCCGCCGATGACGAGAAAGTCGATAGGCTCCGAAGGCAGCTCCATGGCGTGACGGTCCCCTTGTCGCATCGTTTCGGCCCGAGCGTAGCAGCTTTAGAAAAGTGTTAAGAATCCCGCGCCGAGGATGGCCGCACACCACGGGGGCATTCGGCCATGCAGGGTGGGGCGGCGAACCCGAGCCCGGAGTTCTGGAACGGCCGGCGCGTCGTTGTGGTCGGCAATACCGGGTTCAAGGGCTCCTGGCTCAGCCTTTGGCTGCATCGCCTTGGCGCAACCGTGGCCGGCCTGTCGCTGCCGCCGCCCACCGAGCCGAGCCTGTTTGCGCTGGCCTGCCTGTCGGACCTGGTGCCGACCAGCTTCGGCGACATCCGCGACCTGGGGACGGTGCGCGGTGCCTTCAGGGAGTTGCGACCGGACATCGTGTTCCATCTGGCGGCGCAGCCGCTGGTGCGGCGGTCCTACCGCGAACCGGTGGAAACCTATGCGACCAACGTCATGGGCACCGTGCACGTATTGGAGGCAGTCCGCTCGGTGCAATCTGTCCGCGGCGCGATCGTGGTGACCAGCGACAAGTGCTACGAGAACCGCGAATGGCCGTGGGCCTATCGCGAGACCGAGGCGATGGGGGGCCACGATCCCTACAGCAGCTCCAAGGGCTGCGCCGAACTGGTGACGGCGGCATACCGGCGATCGTTCCTTGCCACCGCGGGCGTGGCGACCGCGCGCGCCGGCAACGTGATCGGCGGCGGCGACTGGGCCGAGGACCGGCTGCTGCCCGACTGCATGCGGGCGCTCGGTGCCGGCGAGGCCATCGCGATCCGCAATCCGCACGCCGTGCGGCCGTGGCAGCACGTGCTGGAACCACTGTGCGGCTACCTGATGCTGGCGGAGCGGCTCGAGGCCAATGCCGCCGGCTTCGGCGACGCATGGAATTTCGGGCCGGCGGATCAGGAGGCGCGGCCGGTCGCGTGGATCGCCTCGCGCGTCGTCGAGCAGTGGGGCGATGGCGCGACCTGGTACCAGGCTTCCGGCGATACACCGCATGAGGCCGCCGCGCTGAAGGTCGATGCCGCACGGGCGCGAGAACGGCTCGGCTGGGCGCCACGGCTGCGGCTCGAAGACGCGCTGGCATGGACGGTCGGATGGCACCGGCGCCTTGCCGCGGGCGAGCCGGCGCTGGCGCTGACCGACTGCCAGATCGCCCGCTACTGCCAGCTGGCATCATGACCGCGTCGGCATGCCGCTTCTGCGCCAGCGAACAGCGGCGCAGCTTCGTCGATCTCGGCCGGTCGCCGCTGTCGAATGCGTTCCTGACAGCGGACCAGCTCCGGTCGATGGAACCGCACTATCCGCTGCACGCCTATGTTTGCGAGCACTGCCTGCTGGTGCAGCTCGAAGCGCTCGCTGCGCCGGGCACCATCTTTTCCGAGTATCTGTATTTCTCGTCGTACTCCGAGATGTGGCTGCGTCATGCCGAAGCCTATGCCGCGCGCATGACCAGGCAACTCGGGCTTGGCGCGGATTCGCTGGTCGTCGAACTGGCAAGTAACGACGGCTATCTGTTGCAGTATTTCCTGCGGAACGGCATCGATGTACTTGGCGTGGAGCCGGCCGCGAATGTCGCCGCGGTGGCGGAAGCGCGCGGCGTGCCGACCGAGGTTGCATTCTTCGGCGTCGCAACAGCGGGCCGGCTCGCGACAGCGGGACGGCAGGCCGACCTGATCTGCGCCAACAATGTACTGGCGCACGTGCCGGACCTCAACGACTTCGTCGCCGGACTACCGATCCTGCTGAAATCATCCGGCACGATCACAGTGGAGTTTCCCCACCTGCTGCGACTGATCGCGCAACGGCAGTTCGACACGATCTATCACGAGCATTTCTCGTATTTTTCGCTGCTGGTGGTGGATAAGGTGTTCGCGCGGCACGGCCTGCGTGTGTTCGACGTCGATCACCTGCCGACGCATGGCGGCTCCCTGCGCGTCCATGCCTGCCATGCGGCTGCGGCGCGGGAATGCTCCGAACGGTTCCACGCGACGCTGGCAGAGGAGGCGGATGCAGGGCTCGCCGATCTGGCGACCTATGACCGGTTCGCCGCGACGGTGATCGATGTGAAGTGCGAGGTGCTGGAATTCCTTATCGGGGCGCGGCGCGCGGGCAGGCTGGTCGCCGGCTATGGCGCACCGGCGAAGGGAAACACGCTGCTGAACTATTGCGGTATCGGACCGGAGTTGCTGGCTTTCACCGTCGATCGCAGCCCGCACAAGCAGGGGCGCTTCCTGCCGGGCAGTCAGATTCCCATCCTTGCACCGGAACAAATCTTCGCCGCGCGGCCGGACTACGTGTTCATCCTGCCGTGGAACCTGAAGGACGAGATCATCGAGCAGATGCGCGGCGTGCGGGACTGGGGCGGCAGGTTCGTCGTGCCGATCCCCGACCTCCAGGTGATCTGATGCGGTTCGAGGAACTCAAGCTGGCCGGCGCCTTCGTTGTTGCACCGGAACGCCACCGCGACGCGCGCGGCTGGTTCGCGCGGACCTTCTGCCGCGACGAATTCGCCGCGCACGGGCTGATCGTCGACTTCGCCCAGTGCAGCGCGTCGTTCAATGCGCGCCGCGGCACATTGCGCGGATTGCATTTCCAGCGTGCGCCACATGCGGAGACCAAGCTGGTTCGCTGCACGCGTGGAGCGGTGCAGGATGTGCTGCTGGACCTGCGTCCCGGCTCCACGACGTTCCGCTGCTGGCATGCGGTCGAGCTGAGCGAAGCGAACGGCGTGGCGGTGTACATCCCCGCCGGCGTTGCCCACGGCTTTCAGGCGCTGACCGACGGGTCCGAGGTCTTCTATCAGATCGCGGAACGTCATGTGCCGGAATCGTCCGCCGGCGTGCGCTGGGACGATCCGGCGTTCAGCATCGACTGGCCGATCCGCTCGCCGATCCTGTCGCAGCGTGACGCCAGCTACGCCGATTTCTGCAAGGCCGCGGCCCATGAATGATGTTGTCGAGATGTCCGTCCGCTCGCGTCCGACGATCAACGTGCGTGCGCTGCTCGACCACTCCTCGCGGGTGAACAAGGTGCGCGCCCGCGCGCCGCTGCGCCTGGGCTTCGCCGGTGGCGGCACCGACGTCTCGCCATACAGCGATACGTTCGGCGGCTGTGTGCTGAACGCGACGATCGGCATGTTCGCCTACTGCTCCATCGAGGTGCGCAACGACCAGAAGGTGAAGTTCGTTGCGCTGGACTATCAGCAGGACTTCGAAACGGACACCAGCGTGGAGTTGGCGCCATCGGGGATGCTCGGGCTGCACAAGGCGGTGTATCGGCGGATCGTCCGGCAGTTCCTCGGCGGCGCCTGCCTGCCGGTGACCGTGATGACCGCCTCCGACGCGCCGGCCGGATCCGGGCTGGGTTCGTCGTCCACTCTGGTGGTCGCGATGATCGAGGCGTATCGCGAACTG
>DASXNR010000154.1:0-12007 GCA_036494925.1 Acetobacteraceae bacterium | reverse complement strand
GCGACCAGGCCGCCGCCGACGCCGCTCTTGGCCGGTATGCCAACCTGAAACGCCCAGTCGCCCGCTGCGTCGTACAGCCCCTCCATCATCATCTCGGCGAGGATAGGCGGCACGTTCTCAGGGTTCAGCACAGCCTTGCGGGTCAGTGGATTGGTTCCCGCATTGGCGAGCGTGGCACCAATGACAGCGAGATCGACGGCTGTCACCAGCGTCGAACACTGCCGCGTATAGACGTCGCAGGCCTCCATGGGGTCGCAGTACATGTTGCCCCCGCTGTACAGCAGCCACGCAAGGGCACGATTGTGGAAGTTGGTGGTCTGCTCCGACTGATTGACCTCATCGCTGATCCGGATCGCGCGCCCGGCGAGTCGGCTCTGCATGGCCAGGACCTTGGCCCAACGTTCCTCCGCATCCGCAGCCTTCAGCAGGCTGACGGTCGCCATTGCACCGGCATTGACCAGCGGCGACAGTGGCCGGTCATCGTGCAGTTCGAGCGCCATGACCGAGTTGAACGGCATGCCGGTCGGCCGGTCGCCGACTTTGACACGAATCTGCTCCGGACCGACTTCCTCGATTGCCGCCGCCAGGGTGAGCACCTTGGAAATCGACTCGATTGCGAATTCGTAGCGGGCATCGCCATGCTCGAAGACTTCGCCATCAACGGTGACCAACGCAAGGCCAAACAGATGCGAAGGCACGCCGGCGAGGAACGGGATGTAGTCGGCATTCCTGCCGCCGGCAAGTCCGGAGGCTTCGGCATAGGCGCTGGCGAGGGCGGCGCGGATGCGGTCCGATGCTGTGGACATGGTGATACTCCTATCAAGTCATCGGCGGTGGGCGACAGCGTGGCCATCGCCCACTTGCTTCAGGTCCTGGTCGTCATTGCGAGATCGGACGGTCTGGCCGCGGATGTCGAGGGAATGCCGGGGTGCCCCCCTTCAGCCTCCCAGGTGAACGGGGCGAAGTCGGCGTTCGGGTCACGCCAGTGGGTCTTTCGGATGGCGTATACAAGGAAGGGGATCGCGACGAAGAACACAGTGAGCGCGATGAGGATGCCGACATAGGTCGTGGGGCTGCCGACCGAGATCTGTCCGGGCGGGATGAACGACAGCACGAAGGCCATCAACGAGCCGGCGAAGCCGAGTCCGCCGATGATCCACATGCCGATGTCCCCGCCTGGGATCCGATATGGTCGCGGCCGGTTCGGCTGGCTGTAGCGGAGGTATATGGCCGCGGCGAACATCAGCAGGTACATCACCAGGTAGAGAATAACCGTGAGCTGGCTGAGTATCTGATAGGCCGCCTGCACCGACGGCAGCACGACGAACATCACCGATAGCACCGTCACCAATATTGCCTGCACCAGAAGGATATGAGTCGCCATACCTTTCGCGTTGGTCTTCTGCCAGAAGCGCGGCAGGTAGCCAGCCTTGGCAACGACAAGCAGGCCGGAGGACGGACCGGCAACCCAGTTGACCACGCCAGCGAGTACGCCGATTGCCAGCGCAACCGCCATGACCGGAGCGAGCCAGCCAATGCCGCCCCATTTAAACATATCGAAATAGGCGACCAGGAGGCTCTGAGTAAGGTTGATTGAGGCCTGTGGGATAACGAATGCAATCGCCAGCGTCCCCAGCACGAAGATGCCGACTGTCATCAGCGCCGCGAGCAGGATTGCGATCGGATAGTTGCGCGATGGGTTTTCGACCTCCTTCACGTGGATCGCGTTCATCTCCATGCCGGCGTAGAACAGGAAGATTCCGACCGCGAGCACCACGTTGTTGAAGTTGGTGAAGTCGGGCAGAACGTTTTTCCAGGTGAGGTCGATCTGCGGCTTCCCACCGCCGATCAGATAGGCGAAGCCGAGCACGATCAGGATTCCGGCAGGGATGATGGTGCCGATCACGCCGCCCCATTTTGACACTCGCGCGAAGGCGGCGACGCCGCGGAACGCGATGAACGTGGCCAGCCAGTAGATGCCGAGCACGATCGCCAGGACGAACATGTTGTTGGCCGACAGCGCCGCGTCCCAATGCTGGTTGGGACCGATGAAGGCGAGCGAGACAGCGCCGAAGGTGAGGCCGGTGGGGAACCACACCGTCACTTCGATCCACAGCATGAACATCGCGACGAAGGCCCAGCGTGGCCCGAACGCCTCGCCGACCCAGCGGAACACGCCGCCCTTCTCCGGCCAGCCCGTCGCGAGTTCGGCGGCGACGAGCGAGACCGGGATCAGAAAGACGATGGCGGCGAACAGGTAATAGAAGATCGAGCTCAGCCCGTACTCGGCCTCCGCGGGCAGGCCGCGCAGGCTGACCACGGCCACCACGTTCATGATGGCGAGCGTGACGATACCGAGTTTCCCGGCGGATATCGCTGTGCGTGTCACGCCGGGCGCTATTGCGCCCGTTTTTGTTGTCGTTGACATCTGTTATCTCCCGCTGACTGCGCTGTCAGTTGTGGTTGTGGACCGGGACTTCCTTGGCGGTCATCGGCACCCGGATCGGATGCTGTTCGAAATGCTCGATCGCCCGCTTCATGTCGTCCACCAACAGCGCCACCATGTCGCGGCTGACGCCCTGGCGGATCATGACGCGCATGACCACGGTGTCCTTCGCATCGCCGGTCAGGGCGAATGCCGGCACCTGCCAGCCACGCTGGAGCAGCCGGTCGGACAGGTCGAACAATGTGTACGGCAGCTTGGCGCCCGGCTTGAGGGTGAAGCAGGCGGCGGGGATGCCGGTCGTCGGGTCGCCGTCATTGATGAACCCAAACGGGCCGAGCTTGGCTATCTCGGTCGAAAGCCAGCGCGTCGTATCGTAGCAGGCCTGCTGGATGCGCTGGTAGCCGGCGCGGCCGAGACGGAGAAAGTTGTAGTACTGAGCAATGACCTGCCCGGCAGGGCGGGAGAAGTTGATGGCAAACGTTCCGATGGCACCACCGAGATAGGGCACTGAGAAAATCAGTTCCTTCGGAAGTTCTGCCGTATCCCGCCAGACAACCCAGCCCACGCCGACCGGAGCGAGACCATACTTGTGACCCGAGGTGCTGATCGACTTGACGCGCGGCAGGCGGAAATCCCAGATCACTTGCGGGGCAGTGAACGGCGCCAGGAAAGCGCCGCTCGCGCCATCGACATGCACGTCGACATCGAGCCCACTGCGCCGCTGGAGTGCGTCCAGTGCGTCGGTGATCGGCTTCACGAGTTCGAACTGACCCGTGTAGGTGACACCGAATGTCGGCACCACGGCGATGGTATTTTCATCAACAGCCGCGAGCATCCGTTCCGGGTCCATGTGATACATGCCGGGCTGCATTGGTATTTCGCGCTTCTCGACCTCCCAGTAGCGACAGAACTTGTCCCAGCACACCTGCACCGGACCGCAGACGAGATTCGGCTTGTCGGTTGGTTTGCCGGCGGCCTTGCGGCGTGCCTTCCAGCGCCACTTCGCTGCCATCCCGCCAAGCATGCAGGCCTCGGACGAACCGATGGTGGATGTTCCAACGGAATCGGCGGCCGACGGCGCGTTCCACAGATCGGCCAACATGTGCGCGCAGCGGATTTCGATCTCCGCGGTCTGCGGATATTCCGTCTTGTCGATCATGTTCTTGTCGATGGCGAGGTTCATCAGCTGGTGAACCTCCGGCTCCTCCCACGTCTGGCAGAAGGTCGCGAGATTTTGCCGCGCATTGCCGTCGAGGAAGAGTTCGTCGGTGACAACCTGATAGATGTCCTCCGGGCGGTTCTCGTGTGCCGGGAAACGGTATTTCGGCAGGGGTTGCGCGAGTGCACGAGTGCCGAAGATAGAATCGTTGATGTGTGATTCGATCGCCTTGCGAGAGCGAAGGGTCATGTGTGTCTCCTGTTGTATGGGTGTATTCAGGCCGCGGCGCCGACGATCGGTGCCAGGGCTGAGCGCAGGGCGTCTTCCTTGGCATGGTCGAATGATGTCCGCATCACCGTGCCGCCCACGCCTTTCAGTTCGGCCAGAACCTTGTCCGTCGTCATCTTGCGGATCAGCAGGAACAGGCCTGCTTCACCTGGCTTCAGTGCCTGTGCCGCCTCCTTCATCTGCCTGTCGTTGATGCCGACGTCGGTCAGCGCGCCGCCGAGTGCGCCAGATGCGGCGCCGACCGCGGCGCCGACCAGCGGCATCAGGAACAACCAGCCGATCAGCAGGCCCCAGAACGCACCCGAAGTCGCTCCGGCAACAGTCGTATGGATCAATTGGTTCAGTTTGACCCGCCCATTCTCGTCGCGGGTCGCGATGACCGCATCACCGACATCGATCAGGTATTCCTGTTGCATCGCAAGAATCCGAGCTCGCACCTCTTCGGCCTTCTGCTCGCTGGGGAATGCAATGAAGACGAGATCGCTCATATCGCGGTTGTCCTTATTTTGGCGCGCGGCTGTTGTCGGCCGAAGACTGTCGTCAGACCGCGGGTCAACTGCCGACGGTGTCGGTCCGCGGACGCGGGTGTTCGCACACACGCCGCAACGGTGAATTGGGTCCGCAGGGCTACATTCGAAACCGTTGCGGCTCTGTTAACGGGTAGCTGCGAAGGGGACTAATCGTCACCGCGACGTGGCGCAACGTAGAGGGTGCTCAAATTGAGCGCTCGAGATACCGCAGATATAACCGGCCTGCTGCTCCGGTACAACGCAAGCTATTGAGCATGCCCCAAAATGAGCAGCCAGTACGTTGACATGGAATAGGATAAGCAACGAGGTCGGTTCAGGACCGACTGTTCTGCGATCTCACGGTCGAGTGGGAGGTCCTCCGGTTCAGCAAGAACGAAAGAGCCGCGCGCGGCGATCCTCATGATCGAGGCGGCTGGCAGGGTCTTTCATCAATTTATCAGGCACGACATGACGCACAGCCATGAGCCCGAGACTGATAAGGGGCCCCACAGGAAATCTGCCAGGAACCACGTTCAGCTGGAGTGGCTCCTGATAGATTTTTTTGCCGAACACCTGGCCGACATATCGCGCGTTTTCCACGGCGACCTGCAGCAGGCGCTGATCCTGGCGGTGCTCTGCCGGATGCATCTCGTCGGCAGTGTCAACGGCCGATGGTGGGATACCGACCGACCTCCGACGATGACAGCATCTGAGCTCGCGGAGACCACCGCTATTTCCAGACAGACGGTGCGCCGAAAGCTGCTGGCCATGAGAGCTTTGGGCTGGCTTGAACAGGACGACCGGCAGGCATGGCGTATGGTTACGAGGAGCGGGCGCTGTGCCGCGTCAGTCGCGCTCCGCGGTCTTGACAGGCGCGGCATTCATCGCGCGATACGGCTCGCGGAGGCGTTCCAGCGCTTCTCCTGATTCGCCGTTCGGGCTTGCGTTCAACGGCCCGGGATCTTCTTTCGCTTTGTAGGCTGCCGCCAGTCGATTACCCCGCAGAATACCGCGCGCGTCCAGATGCGCCAGATCGGATTGCGCGGCTGCCCGACCCTCTCGTACGACGATGTGCCAGCTTCGCTGGTCATCCTGCTCGATCCAGCCTCGTTTCTCGAGGGTCTCCAGTTTTCGCCGCACAGTTTGACGGGGAATACACGTGATATCGGCTATTCTCGACGCTGAGATCGACTGCGTCGTCTTGCCGTGGTTGTTGCCGGACTGCAAGACCTGATTCACATGAACCTGGCCGATGATGGCAAGAACGAGGACTTGCTGAAGGTCGCCCGCAAAGGTCTGTGACAGGTCGATCAGGTGCTCCGTAACGAATTCGACCAGGTGGTAGCGGAAGTATAGGGCATCTTTCGCGAGGTCGGACACCCGGGCCGGTGAACCGTCGGCGCGGTCCGCATCATCCATCCGGCAACTGTTGAGCAGCGGCGTCACTCCATGCGCTGCCGCCCTGCGGCGGGTTTCCTCTGGGCCGTTGGCGCGAGCAGTGTTCCTGCGCACGTTTCCGACAATAGCCAGCGCGGCGGTCATGCTGGTCAACCGCGCTCAGCGTCCGATCATGGGGCGTCATCCTCGCCGACCCGTGCTCCAGACGCCACGCACGACCTCCGATATAGGTTGTTTCAACCATCGGACACTGGCGCGAGCCGTTCGCACCGGCATTGATCTAGATCAATGCATTCATCGAAACTTTTCCTGGTCGCACACGGTGGCGGTGACCCCTTCCGTCGATGATCGGCGGGAGCATCGATACCGACCGTGCCCGGCGTGCAGCCGCCGGCCCATCTCATCCACCGGCGGGCAAGGCCGTCAGTGCACGCCGATAGGCCGGTCCCGCGGCAGCCAGCATCGCGATCCCGGCCACCGTAAGGCCGAGCGCCGCGAGGCCAAGCGAGAGACCCAGCATCGCTTCGTCGGCAAATAACTTCTCCGTCAGCAGGGCGACAAGGAGCGGGCCCGCCGTCATGCCGGACAGGCTGGTCACCAGCAGATGGAAGCCTGCCACACGCCCACGGAAACCCTGCGGTGTAATCGCCTGAACCGCGCTCGCAGCAAGGCCGACATAGGCCGCGCCGAGGACAACCGCCGGCGCGATCATGGTGAAGAACGCGGCCGGTTTAGGCATCAGGAACGGCAGGAATTCGAACGGCGCGGCTATCAGGTGGGCACGCACCATGACGCGCAGCGCGGCATCGGCTCGCCCGCGCCGAGTCCAGCGTGCCGCAAGCCAACCGCAGGCAAGGCCGCCGGGCGCCGTGCCGGTCAGCACGACGGCGCCGAGTACGAGGCCCGTTTGGCCCGCCTGCCAGCCGAAACGCCGTAGCAAGAAGGTCGGCAGCCAAGCCGAGGAGGCAGCACTCGATGCCATAAGAAGGCTGATGCCCCCGAATAGGAGTGCGAGCGTGACGGCGTTGCCGCGCGCAAAGGTGGCAAACTCGCCAGCAGGCGGACTGACGCGCCGGCGAGGCCCTTCCCTTACCAGCACGGCGATCAGCGGCGCCAGCAGCAGTCCCGGCACACCAAGGACGATGAAGGAGGTCTGCCACGCGGCCAACGGGCCGAGCACGGGGATCATGAGCGGCGGCAAGGCCGATATTTCCGCGATCACCGCCCCGCCGACGGCGAACGCAACTGCCGCGCCCAGCACGGAACCGATGCCATGCACGGTCATCGCCCAGGGCAGTTCCTGCGACGTGAACAGGTCAGCGATGAGCGACTGGCTGGCCGGTTGCAGGGCGGCTTCTCCGAAGCCGACACCGACCCGTGCCAGAAACAACTGTGGGAAACCGGCGGTCAGGCCAGACGCCGCTGTCATGAGGGACCAGAACGCCACGCCGGCACCGACGACCGCGCGGCGATTGACGTGGTCGACAAGCCACCCGAGGGGAATCGCGGCCAGCGCGTAGAGCGAGGCAAACGCAAAACCCTGCAGCAGACTGATCTGGAGGTCGCTCAGTCCGAGGTCGGATTGAATGGCCGGCACCATCAGATTGAGGCTGAGGCGATCCAGCAGTGACAGCATCGCCGCCACCAGCAGCGCCCCGACCGTCAGCCAGCGGCCGTTGCCCACGCGCATGCCATAGGCGCCCATGCGGCGGTTCTATCCAAGTTGCAATGACATGTGAACCGCACAGGCCCGGATGCCGCGTCGGCTCCTTATCGGTGCGGTCCAGACGGGGTCTCGCGGATACGATCGGCTAGTAGACGATGCTCACGACCTGACTGGTGAACCGGTCCATCTGCAGCTGCTTTTCCACCTCACCAAGCCCATTCAACTGCTTCACCACCGGACAGAAGGCGGTGACGAGATAGTTGATGATCTCAGAGTTCTCCGCGTTCGGATAGCTCTGCTTGAGGTTGTGCACGATAATGCCGATGCGGTTGGTCTTGTCGCCGCTCTCCAGCAATGCCGACAGATCCTGGACGTTCACGGCCGACTCCGGAATGACGCCGAGACGAGAGGTCGGCTGGGGCATTGGGCATTCCACCGCCACCGCACTGGCGTATGATAAAGCAAGCGCAGTGGCAGCACCGAGGAATCTGGCCTTAGGGATCATTGCAATACTCCCAAACCTGCCGTGGCAATTCGAAGTAGAATTGACCGGGCGGTGAAGCCGGGCAACCTATCGTGTGGCCGTTTTGAGCGATTTCCGTCGCCTGGCCTATGAATGAGAGCTGAAGCGGCGAACCGCCCAGCCGATTCCGGCGACCAGTGCCAGTACTCCGAAGCCGGCCCATAGACTCCCCGTCAGCAGGAGCGCGAGCAGAAACAACACGATAGCGGCCGCGACGAAGTATTTGTTCTCGACCAGCATCGCATTCTCCTGTGTTACGGAAGTGTCCCACGGCGGTATCATAGCCGGCGGCACAACCAAGATCCCCGCGTGATCACCTCGATCCGCTGACTGCCAGCGCTCATACGATGGTCGCGGGTGCGCTTTCTATCTCAGCTCACAGTTCGACGGGCGTGTCGTCCATCACCATCGACAACACGCATCGCACCCATCATAATGCCGCGCAATGTGGGGCAACACTGGGCCAACGGATCGGCGCCCACGCCTCAATGCCTCGGCAGTTTCGCCTTCATCCGCTCCCGCACGCCCTGGAACGTCGCGTACAGCATCGGGATCAGGAACACGCCGATCGAACTCGCCGCGATCATGCCGGCGAACACCGCGGTGCCGACCGCACGGCGGCTCAGCATCGCCGCGCCGTGGGCCCACACCAGCGGGATCAGGCCGCAGATGAAGGCGATCGACGTCATCATCACCGCGCGGAACCGGATACGTGCGCCGAGCGCCGCGGCTTCCAGGATCGGCAATCCGGCCTCGCGCTGCTCCTTGGCGAACTCGACGATCAGGATGCCGTTCTTGGCCGCCAGGGAGATCAGCACCACCAGACCGATCTGCGCATACAGATCGAGCGCAAGCCCTGAGATCAGCAGCCCGGCGAACGCCCCCAGCACGCCGACGGTGACCGACAGCAGCACCGGGATCGGAATCATCCAGCTCTCATACAGTGCCACCAGGAACAGGTAGGCGAACAGCACCGACAGCGACAGGATGGCACCCGTCTGCCCCGACGCCGCCTTCTCCTGATACGCCGTGCCCGACCATTCGAACGCATAGCCCGGCGGCAGCGTCTTCGCCGACACCTGCTCCATCGCCGCCAGTGCATCGCCGGACGACACGCCTGGACGCGGCCCGCCGTTGATGGTGACCGCACGATAGTTGTTGAACCGGCTGATCACCTGCGGCCCGAGCACGATGCGCAGGTTGGCGACCGAGCGCAGCGGCACCATCTCGCCGCGCTGATTGCGCACATAGATCCTGAAGATCGCCGAAATATCGCTGCGATCGGGCGCGTTGCCCTGGATGTTCACCTGCCAGGTCCGGCCGAACAGGTTGAAGTCGTTGACATAGAAGCCGCCGAGTGTCGATTGCAGCGCGTTGAACACGTCGGCGATGTTGAGCCCGAGTGCCTGCGCCTTCTCGCGATCGATATCCAGCCAGATCGACGGATTGCTGGCGGTGAAGGTGGAGAACACCCGCGTCATGCGCGGGTCCTGGTTCGCCGCCGCGAGCAGACCCTGCATCACGCTTGCCATCTCGGCGGGATCGCGGCCTTCCAGGTTCTCCAACTGATATTCGAAGCCGCCGCTGGTCGAAAGCCCGATGATCGGCGGCAGGTTGAACGGGAACGCGTTGGCCGAACGCACCTGCTGCACGGCACCGAACACGCGGCCGATCACCGCCTGCGCGCTGTCTGCGGCCGCGGGGCGATCGGCGAACGGCTTCAGGCGCACCACGACGAATGCCGCGTTCGGCTCGTTGCCGCCGTCCAGCAGCGAGAATCCGACGATCGACAGCACGCCTTCCACCTGCGGCATCGGCCGGATCAGGCCCTCGATCTGCTGCACTACCGCACGGGTGCGCGACACCGAGGCGCCGTCGGGCAATTGTACCGCCACGAAGAAGGCGCCCTGGTCCTCCTCCGGCAGGAATCCGGTCGGCGTGCGCGCTGCGAGCAGCCAGATGCCGACACCGGCGGCGATCAGCAGCACCACCGCCAGGATGGCAACGCGCAGCAGCCGATGCACCACCGCGGCGTAACCGTTGCGCACACTGTCGATACCGCCGAGTACCCAGCGCAGTGGGCCGCGCGGCCGCCCGTGATGGCGCAGGAACACGCCGCACAGCGCGGGCGACAGCGTCAGCGCGTTGGTCGCCGAGATCAGCATCGCCACGCTGATGGTGACGGCGAACTGACGGAACAACGAGCCCGATACGCCGGGGATGAAGGCGACCGGCACAAACACCGACAGCAGCACCAGCGAGATCGCGATCACCGGCCCGGTGATCTGCCGCATCGCGATCTTGGTCGCCTCGCCCGGTGGCATGTCCGGGTGCTCGGCCATAACGCGTTCGGCGTTCTCCACCACCACGATGGCATCATCCACCACGATGCCGATGCCAAGCACCAACGCAAGCAGCGATACGGTATTGGCGGAAAATCCGGCGGCCAGCAGAATCGCGAAGGTGCCGATCAGGCTGACCGGTATGGCCACCATGGGAATGATCGTCGCGCGCAGATTGCCGAGAAACAGGAACACGACCAGCACCACCAGCGCGAAGGCAATGCCGAGGGTCTTCTCCACTTCTACGATGGTCGCGGCGACGAACGACGAACTGTCGTAGAACACGTGTGCCTGCAGGCCCTCCGGGAAGCGCTTGCCCAATTCGTCCAGCGCTGCCTGCACGCGCGCCGAGGTCTGCACCGCATTCGCGCCAGGTGACAGAAACAGGCCGATGGACACGGCAGGGTTGCCGTTCAGCCGGCTCTCGGTGTCCATGTTCGCCGCACCAAGTTCGATGCGCGCGATGTCGGACAGGCGCAGCACTGAACCGTCGGGATTGGCGCGGATCACGATGTTGCCGAACTGCGCCGGCGTGACCAGACGACCTTGCGTCTGCACGTTGAGCTGGAATTGCGTCGCGTCGCTGGTTGGCCGCGCGCCGATGCGTCCCACCGCCGCCTGAACGTTCTGCTGCTGGATCGCCGCGATGATATCGGATGGCGCCAGGTTCAGGCTGATCAGCCGGTTCATGTCGAACCACACCCGCATCGAGTAGTCCAGCCGTCCGAACAACTGGGCATCGCCGACACCGGGGGTGCGCTGCAGCCGGTCAAGCACGTTGATGGTCACGTAGTTGCTGATGAACAGCGGGTCGAGCTTGCCGCCTTCGCTGTAGAACTGGAGGAATTCCAGGATCGCGGCAGAGCGCTTGCGTACGGTGAGGCCGTAACGCTGCACGTCGAGCGGCAGCTTCGACAGCGCCTGCTGCACGCGGTTGTTGACGTTGACCGTGTCGATGTCGGGATCGGTACCGAGCTCGAAGCTGACGGTCAGCGAGTAGCTGCCGTCGTTGCCGCTGCTCGACTTCATGTAGATCATCTTGTCGACGCCGATGATCTGCGCTTCCAGCGGCTGCGCGACGGTGGCTTCGACCACGGCGGCGGAGGCACCGGTGTAGCTGGTGGAGATCGTCACCTGCGGCGGCACGATGTCGGGAAACTGTGCCACCGGAATGCGCAGCAGCGACAGCACACCGGCAAGCGTCACCAGGATGGCGATGACGATCGCCAGCCGGGGGCGATCGACGAAGACGGCAGAGATCATGCCGCTATTGCCCTGCCGGTTTCGGCGCAGCCGGTGTTGGCGCGGCGGGACCTGGCACCACCTGGATGCCTGGCCGCACGCGCTGGATGCCCTCGAGCACGACCATGTCGCCTTCCTTCAGGCCGGCCATGATCACCGCGGTCGATGGTGTCGACTGGCCGAGCTGGACGCGGCGCTGTTCGACGTGGTTCTGACTGTCGACCAGGTAGACGTAGTCGCCCTGTTGATCCGACAGGACGGCGGCGCGCGGTATCCCGAGTGCCTCCACCGGCTCGATGCCTTCGACCAGCACGGTGACGAACTCGCCGTCGATCAGCGGCCGATCCACCGGCTTGCCCGGTTCGATCGGTTTGAGCGGCGGATTGGCGATCGTGCCGCGCATCAGGATTGTGTCGGTGGTGGCCTGTACGCTG
>DASXNR010000153.1:0-5337 GCA_036494925.1 Acetobacteraceae bacterium | reverse complement strand
GGGCGGCAAGGCGCGTGAGAATGCAGCCTTGATCAGCCGCCAACGGGTCGCGTAAGCAAATTCCCCGTCCGGCGATGTCCAAATGGCATGCAAATGGTCAAGCAGCACAACCATGGCATCGATCGCGAATGGATGACACTTTCGCGTGGAGCGAATCGCATCGCGCAGCGACTGAATACGCGCGGTGAGCATGCTCGATTGGCGGTCAAGCAGGTTGACGGTGAAGAAATAGCTGCCGCCGGGGACATAATTGCGCCGGTAGTGCGTCATCGTGGGCCCGACAGAGTGATGGGTTTCCCTGCGCTCTTCCCATCCTACCGCTCCGGCGGTTAGCGGCTGGTTACTGGCTCAGCATCCTTCCCAGCGGCCGGCCGGCGAACAGGTGCACGTGGAAATGCGGCACTTCCTGGCCACTGTGCTCGCCCATGTTGGCGAGCAGCCGGTAGCCCTGCGCTTCCAGCCCGAGATCCTTCGCCACCTTGCCCACCGCGCGCATGAAACCGGCGACCTCGTCCGCGCTAGCAGCGGCGCTGAAGTCGGCGAACGACACATACTTCCCTTTCGGAATCACCAGCACATGCACCGGTGCCTGCGGACCAATGTCGTGGAACGCGAGCGCCCACTGGTCCTCGTAGACCGTCCGGTTGGGAATCTCACCGCGCAGGATGCGGGCAAAGATGTTGGTGTCGTCGTAAGGCGGCAGGCCGCTGACAGCCATGACTGGTCTCCCCGTCCGGTCAGGGGATTTTCGTCGTCTCCGCGCCGAACGCAACCGGCAGGTTGCGGGGGCGGGCGGCCTTCTCGGCGACGCCGCTGATGCCCTCCCGACGCTTCAGCTCGTCCCACACGTCCCCTGGCCGGATGCCGCAAGCGACCCACAGCACAATCAGGTGGTAGAGCACATCGGCGCTCTCGGCCACCACGGCGTCACGGTTGCCGGCGACCGCCTCGATCACGCACTCGACCGACTCCTCGCCGAGTTTTTGCGCCACTTTGGCGGTGCCGCGCGACAGCAGCCGCGCCGAGTGGCTCACCGCGGGATCGGCGGTGCGGCGGCTCATCACCACCGACCACAGCCGATCGAGCACATTGGCCGCGGACCCGGCCGCCGATGGCGATGGCAAGCGCGGTGCTTCGGCTGACTCGACAGCGACGGCCACGCGCTTGCCGGACTTGCGCAGCCGCTTCGGTTCAGGCCGCTTCTTGGTCGACTTCGCCACCGCAGCCTCCCCGTCACGCCGCCTGGCGCGGAAGGCGCACCGGCAGGCCTGCGGCATGCAGCGCCGCCTTCACCTGCGCGATCGTAAAGGTGCCGAAATGGAACACGCTGGCCGCCAACAGGCCGGTGGCGCCGGACCGCGCGCCCTCGACGAAGTGTTGCAGCGTGCCGACCCCGCCGGAGGCGATCACCGGCAACCGCACCGCGTCGCACACCGCGCGCAGCAGATCGACGTCGAAGCCACATCCGGTGCCGTCGCGATCCATGCTGGTCAGCAGGATCTCGCCGGCACCGAGCTCCGCTACCTGACGGCACCAGGACACGGCGTCGATGCCGGTCTGGCGCCGGCCGCCGTGGGTGAACACCTCCCATCGCCCCGGACCGGACTGCTTGGCGTCCACTGCCACCACGACGCACTGACTGCCGAACTTCTGCGCCGCCTCGCGCACCAGTTGCGGCCGCGCCACCGCCGCCGAGTTGATGCTGCATTTGTCGGTGCCGGCCAGCAGCAGCCGGCGCATGTCCTCGGTCGAGCGGATACCTCCGCCGACGGTCAGCGGCAGGAATACCCGCGCCGCGGTGCGCGACACCACATCCAGGATGGTGTCACGGTTTTCGTGGCTGGCGGTGATGTCGAGAAAGCAAAGCTCGTCCGCACCGGCCGCGTCGTACAGCGCGGACTGCTCGACCGGATCGCCCGCGTCACGCAACGAGACGAAGTTCACGCCCTTGACGACGCGGCCGTCCTTCACGTCCAGGCAGGGAATGACTCGCAATTTCAACATGATGATGATTCTTAGAGTGGCCGCGCGTGGGCATTGCAAGCGTTTATAATGAGGACCTGCTTCACGCCGACCGAAGGTTGCAGATAACTTAGCGGTGCATACGGATGAATGGTAAATTCAACCGGCAAGCAATGCCCGTGCATGCGTGGGGTCGATCCGACCGTCGTACAGGGCGCGCCCGACGACGACACCTTCGATTCGGGTGCCAGCGGCGGCGTGGCGGAGGTCGATCAGGTCCTGTGGGCCGCCCACGCCGCCCGAGGCGATGACCGGCGCCGCGACCGCCGTTGCCAGCGCCACGGTTTGCGCGATGTTGAGCCCGCTCAACATGCCGTCGCGGCCGATGTCGGTATAGATGATGGCGGCCACGCCGGCATCCTCGAACGACGCGGCGAGGTCGCGTGCGTCGATCGATGAGGTTTCAGCCCAGCCCTCGGTCGCGACCTTGCCGTCGCGTGCGTCGATGCCGACCACGATGCGGCCGGGGAAGGCGCGGCAGGCGTCGCGCACCAGCGTCGGGCGCTTAACCGCGGCGCTGCCCAGGATCACGCGTCGGATGCCGGCGGCGAGCCAGGCCTCGATGCCCGCCATGTCGCGGATGCCGCCGCCAAGCTGCACCGGGATCGTCACGGCGCCGAGGATCGCGGCCACCGCCGGTCCGTTCACCGGCTTTCCGGCAAAGGCGCCGTTCAGATCGACCACGTGGAGCCAGGTGAAGCCGGCGTCCTGCCAGGCGCGCGCCTGACCGGCGGGATCGGACGAATAGACCGTCGCATCGTCCATGGCGCCGCGGCGTAGCCGCACGCATTGGCCGTCCTTCAGGTCGATCGCGGGGTAGAAAGTGAGCGGTGTCACGCCCCGTTCTGCGCCCGCCTGCTATTCGGCCGGCGCAGCCGCTTGCTGTAGAAGAAGCCGCGCACCGGCTGGCCGCGCACGAAGGCGTAATCCGGCTGCACACCCCAGCGCTCGAAGCCGAGTGATTCGTAGAGCCGGATCGCCGCCTCCTGGGTCTCGCGCACGTCCAGGTTCAGCACGTGATAGCCCAGCTCGCGCGCCCGCTCCTCGACGGCAATGGTCAGCATCCGCGCCAGCCCGTGGCCGCGCGCATAGGGCGCTATGTAGGCGTGCATGAGCTGTGCCGCGTGCCCTTGGGCCTCGTTGTTGCGCGGCGGACGCACCAGATGTGCCGACCCCACCACCAGGCCGTCCAACCGGGCGATGAACAGTTCCCGCTCCGGCACCAGCAGCACGCCGCGGAAATAGGTCTCGAGCGCCATCAGGCCGGGTGGGTTCACCCAGCCGAAGCCACCGCCGTCGATGATGGCCGCCGAGGTCGCCTCACACAATGCGTGCAGCTCTTCGTCGGTGAATTCGGTGACGCGCTCGATCATGCGCTGTGCCGATAGCGGCGGTGCTTCGTCGGCCATCGCGTCAGGGCGTCCAGCGCAGAAAGTTGCTGAGGATGCGGATGCCGACCTCCTGGCTCTTTTCGACATGGAACTGGGTGCCGGCACGGTTGCCTGACGCGACCATCGCCACCACCGGTCCGCCGTAGTCGGTCATCGCGATCGCTTCCCGTGGCTTGCCGCCGATCAGTGCGTAGCTGTGAACGAAGTACACGTGGTCGCCCGGCATCAGACCATCAAGCAGCTGGTGCCTCCCGGGAACGAAATCCAGTGCGTTCCATCCCATCTGCGGCAGGCGCAGGCCCGGAGCTGCCATCTCGGCGATCTCGCCATCGATCCAGCCGAAGCCCGGCGTGATCTCGTGCTCCAGCCCACGTTCGGCCATGAGCTGCATGCCGACGCAGATGCCGAGGAACGGCGCGCCGGCAGCGGTGGCGCGTTCGATCGCCTGCCGCATACCGGCGACCGCGGCCAGCCCTCGCGAGCAGTCGGCGAAGGCGCCCTGTCCGGGCAGCACGATCCGGTCAGCGCTGGCGACATAGCCAGGATCTGCGGTCACCCGCACTTCGGCAGCCAGCCCCGCGCGTTCGGCCGCCAGCGCGAGCGCCCGCGAGGCAGAGGTCAGGTTGCCGCTGCCGTAGTCCACCACCGCGACCTTCATGTGCGGTCCCGGGCGTCAGCCCGGCCTGCAATCGTCATGGGTGGGCTTGACCCGCCCATCATCGCGCCGATCCCGGCGGCAGGAAGCTGCCCGCCAGATCTGGCCGGCGTTCCAGCAGCCGCCCCAGCGCCTCGAGTTCGTTGCGCGCCAGCACGACCTGGGCGAGCAGAAAGCCGCGATGGTCGAGCGACCAGCGGCGCAGGTCGTTGCCCGACAGCCCAAGCAGAACAATCAGTGCGGTCAGCAATGCCGCGGCGGCGCCGTCTCTCGTGAGCACGGCGATCAACACGAAGGCAGCCAGCGTCAGCGCCGCCGCGATCCAGGCGCGGTGGGCGGCGAGCCAGAGCGGACCGAACAGCAGCGCGCCCCAGCTGAAGCCCTCGCGCACCAGCACCGGCGCGGCACCGGCGCGGATATGTGCGGTCCAGAACCTCACAGCGAACCCTTGGTCGAGGGGATCGCATCGCCGGCCCGTGGATCGAGCTCGCTCGCCATGCGCAGCGCCCGTGCCGTGGACTTGAAGCACGCCTCGGCGACGTGGTGCGCGTTGTGACCCCTGCGCCGCGTGATGTGCAGCGTCAGCAGCGCGTTCATGGCGAAGGCGCGGAAGAACTCCTCGAACAGTTCGGTGTCCATCTCGCCGATCTTGGGGCGTTCGAACGTCACGTCCCACACCAGGAATGGCCGGCCCGAGATATCCACCGCCGCCTCGGCCAGCGTCTCGTCCATCGGCACCAAGGCGTGGCCGAACCGGCGGATGCCACGCTTGTCGCCCAGCGCCCTGGCGAACGCCTGGCCGAGCACGATGCCGACATCCTCGGTGGTGTGGTGGAAGTCGATGTGCAGGTCGCCCTGCGCCTTCACCGTGAGGTCGAACAGGCCGTGCCGGGTAAGCGCGGTCAGCATGTGGTCGAGGAAGCCGATGCCGGTGGCGATGTCGGCCCGTCCCGACCCGTCCAGCGACAGGGTCAGGCTGATATCGGTTTCGGTGGTTGTCCGCGTCAGGCTCGCCGTGCGGCTCATGGGCGCAGCACTTACCCTGGAGACGTGCGGCGGTCCAGCACCCGGGGAACCTCCCCCAAGTCGGCGGATATTTGCTGACACAACGGTGTCAGTGGGTCGGGGTTATACCCCGCTCACGCCAGAATCCGAAAATCCTTGGGCGAGATGATGCGGAAGTTGTCTGTGACCTCATCGCAGTAGAGGCGCCAGTTCCTGGGCACCTCCTCTCGCAGGAACGCCAGGATCGCGCCGCTGAAGTCTCGG
>DASXNR010000152.1:0-1553 GCA_036494925.1 Acetobacteraceae bacterium | reverse complement strand
ATGACGCGCTCGATACGGACGCCGTGGCGGGCAAACCACGCCACCGCGCGGCGGGTGAAGGCGACGGCGCTTTGCTGGCGCTCGTCAGGCATGAGTTCGGTGTAGGCGAGCCTGCTGGCATCGTCGACCGCGACATGGACAAACTCCCAGCCCAGGCCGCGTCCGGCCGAGCGCCGGTTGCTCTGGCCGGTGCGCTCGCCGGTGATGCGGTGGCCAACTCCGTCGATGCGGCCGAGCTTCTTGATGTCGATGTGCAGCAGCTCGCCTGGCCGTTCGCGTTCATAGCGAAGGATGGGCGGCCGGGCCTCGAGGACGCGGAGCCGACCGAGGCCACGCCGTCGCAGCACCACGCCGACCGTGGATAGCGGCCGGCCGAGCCGGCGGGCGATGGCCGGTCCGGTCATGCGTTGCCGTCGCAGCGCCTCGATCTCCTGTTCCGCCGGCCCGCCCCCCAGCCGCGTTGGGCTGCGATGCGGCCAGGAGGAGCGATCGGCCAGTCCGGCCTCGCCCGTGGCGGCAAAACGATCGCGCCATTTGCGCACGGTCCGCGCCGTCACGCCCTGAGTCTGCGCGACAGCGGCCGGCGTCCAGCCGCTCGCCAAGCGTTGCACCATCAGCATTCGACTATGGCGCGTCGTGCGCGCATTCTTATGGATGTCCATCCGGGGCTCCGGGCTGTCGGTTGTTGGCCTCGCAACCACAGCCTCTCAGCCCAGCCCCGGAGGGACAACCTCCATAGCAGCGACAACTAGGGACAGTGCGTGCGGCAACGACCGCGTCTATCGCGTCGCCCTCGACCACAACCCTGAGACTCGATCGTCATGCCACTGCGCTCTTCGACGGTGCCGCGTAAGACGGTTGAGACCGAGCCTACGCAGCGCGACCGCCATCTCCACCGCATCTCTGAGAAAGGCAGACTGCGATCGCCGAAGGTGTCCGGCTACGACAAGCGCAGCCGCGTTCGAGGCCGCGACCGGACGTTATAAGCAGGCGATTGTTTGACGCCATCTGTCCAGACCATGCGGTCGGTGCCGCCATCAGCATACCGTCCGATAGCAGCGAGGCCATGACCGAGCATCTGCGGGAGATCAGCAGCCAAGCAGCGGTCGACGCGCATGCGGTTCTGGCGTGTGACGGCGCCGCCTGTCACTAGCCATGTTGACGCTTGCCGGCGCCAACAATATCAGCCTGCGAGAGCAATCGGGGTATGCATTCGAGCTCAATTCCATCGAAAATGTGTAGGACGATCCGCCCTGACCAACTCACCATGGGCGTCTGGAATAGCCAACAAACGATCACCGATGCCTTCCGCCACGCCTCGAACATCCGCGATCCAACCCACATTCAATCAATTACATATCACGATCACGTAACAGTCAGAACTTAAGGCGGTTGGTATTATGAGCCCCTGCTTGCTGCGCGCTAATCCGGCTCCATCGGGAATACAAAATTGTCAATCGAGAACAAAAGAGGATTGGTGGTTGCAACGAATGGAGATGACGGTTAAACGGCGCAAAGATTGAGAATCTTCGTCGTAACGGCGGTAGGGCGTT
>DASXNR010000151.1:0-2149 GCA_036494925.1 Acetobacteraceae bacterium | reverse complement strand
GATGCCGGGACCCGGGCCGAGTGGGCGGAATTTATTGACCTCCTGCGCGGCTGCCCCGAGTTACGTCGGCGGGTGTCGCTGGTACCGGGTAACCACGACGTCAACATCATTGATCGCACCAATCCGGGACGCCTGGACCTGCCGTGGAGCGCTGGCCAGTCGCTGCGCAAGCTCCGCATCGTGCTCGCGCTTGATACGCTGGCGGGCGACCGCTCGCATGTCGTCCACCGGGCATCAGGTGGCGTTGGGCCGTTGCTCAGGGACTATTTGCGTCAGGGTCAGCGTCCCGGGTTGCTGCGCGAGCTGGCCAATCGTGGCACGATACGCGGCCGGCGTGAAATGACGAAAGTGTGGGAGGCGATCTTTCCGTTGGTGGAACCTCCGGCGCCAGGTGAGGCGTACGGGGTGATCCTGCTCAATTCGAATGCTCGCAGCCATTTCGCGTTGACCAACGCCATCGGGGTCGTCGGCCCGTCGCAGTTGAAAGCGCTTCGGTTGATCCTGCAAAACAGCTGGCGTCCCTGGCTTATTCTGCTCCATCACCAGGTTGTCGAATATCCGTTGGTTTCGATCAGCCTGCGTGAGCGTATTGGTCTGGCATTGATCAATGCGCCGGATCTGGTAGCGGTCCTGGCACGGCATTCCCGGCGTGTAATCGTGCTTCATGGCCATCGCCACAGGGCCGTCGCCACAGGGCCATCGCCACAGGGATTGTATCGGCGTTTGCGGGAACATTGTCTTGTGCTCCGCGCTGTCGACGTCACTCGGCACAGACGGCGTCGACAAGTACCGTGGCAGCTTTCGCATTTATCAGCTGTTAGCCGAAGCCGGTGGCCTACAGCTAATCGCAACCGAACGCGTGCGCGTCTCTTAGAACCCCAATTCGACCCATCGGGCAGACGCCAGGGCTCGCCGAGGTGTCGCGGGCTGGCGTGGGGCTCGCTATGAATTACCAGGCGCACGTCTCCTGGCGCGAATCTCGGATGAGGAGGTGTCAAGCCGGAAATGGTGCTCCGGGATTTCGGTGAAGAGATCGGCATAGCGCCGTGGTACGGGGATGTCGTTCAGCGCGCGTACGCGCCCCGCCGCGTCGATGCGCACGGCCACCAGAAAGCTGCTCCCCGAATTGGCGATTTCCTCGAGCGCCGTGTGCATTTGGAGCTCGTCATCGCCATAATATTTCGGCGCAACCAGCCGCTCTGCTGTATCCGCGCCGATCACAAATGTCGTGCTCGGAAACAAGCGCGACTTTTCGAGGAAGGTGGGCGCTCGCGTGAGTTCGACCGGCGACTTCCAGGCGAATTGCGCGAGCCGGTGTCTCACTGTCTCGGCCGCCAGCGGCGGCTTGTCGACGTTTGTGACAGAGATTTCGAACGCCAAGGGCTGCTGCCTGTGCTCTTCGGCGACCCGCGCCAGCACTACATGTCCCTCGTGCATCGGGTTGAAAGAACCTGGGAACAGCACAACGGGCTGCGGCGCCGACAGCATCATTTGGCCATCGGGCTGGACGGTGAGGCGATCGAATTCGCCCGCCAACAGCTGATCGATCGTGTCCCCCGCCAATAGCTGATCGGCCGCGACGCCCGTCTCTGCATAATGTTCGTCGGCATCGAGCAGGCTGCGTGGCGACGGCGCGGCAATCCCGCATGCGCGGGCTAGCCACAGGATGATCGCGCGCGAAACGAGGTCTTCTTCAGCGGCGCGATCCCGTCGGCCCTTGGCCAGCACGCATGTGCAGTGTGCGCCGGTGGAGTTGGGGCCGGCGGAGTTGGCGAATGCGATGTGAAATCGATGCTCGCCTTTACGCGGGCGATCGCTCACCAGTGCCGCCGTCGCACCGAGGCCGACCAGATCCGCGCCCACCCCAACGCCAGTGCTCGGCACCAGCCTGGCTGCGCGTGCCCGTACGGTTTGTGCCATCGCGATTGCGGTGTCGGAGCTGCACGCCTGTGCCGGCGCAAAGCCAAGAAACGCCGCAAGCGCCAGCGCGTCGTAGGGGACCTGCGCCTCGATCAGCAGCCGAGAGCCGCCGGGAACGCGAAGCAACTCGCCGATCGCCCCACTGCCGCCCCCGGTGATCGCGAGCGCGGCCTTGCGGCCGGACGCGTGCAATGTGGAGATCAGTTGTTGCCACGCGGCGTCCGACGGG
>DASXNR010000150.1:0-12695 GCA_036494925.1 Acetobacteraceae bacterium | reverse complement strand
TCGGACTGGTGCTGCTCAGCTATACCTATTGGCTGATGACGCACTGGACGCCCGACGTGTCGGAGCGAGAGATCATCATCGCGATCGTGATCCAGGGCGCCGCGATGGGGCTGTTGTTCACTCCGCTCCAGGTGCTGGCGTTCGTCACGCTGGCGCCGTCGATGCGGACCGAGGGTGCGGCACTGTTCAGTCTCCTGCGCAACCTCGGCGCGGCGATCGGCGTCTCGGTCGCGACATCGATACTGGCGCGCAATGCCCAGGCGATGCATGAGATGATCGGTGCCTCGGTTACCCCTTTCAATCGCGCCTTGCAGGCAGCCGGGCCCATGCATCACTGGATCGATCCCGCGACGAGGCACGGCGCGGCATTCCTCGATCGGATCATCAACGAGCAGGCGCAGATTGTCGCCTATGCCGACAACTATGTGTTGCTGATCATGATGACATTGCCGGCGTGGCTGCTGCTTCTGATGATGCGCCTGCCACGGAAAGTGATCAAGACGGCAGCGGGATGATCATGCAGATCCGCCACGACCGATGCAATCGGGCCGGGTATTCGCCAGCCTGGTTCGCATAACAAATGAATCCGGCTCACATCGAAGATGAGAAGTGATCCTTTGTCATCATAACTGTCCCAGCCTAATTACCCGACAGACGATCAACCGCTTCCGATCACCGTTATGGCCAGCGTTCCGCAGTCTGTGATGCGCCAGCGGACGTCCGAGGCGGCTCGGCGTCGAACACACAGCGGACGGTGCGAGGCTTGGCCGGTGTGGCAGCCTGAACTCGAAAGAAAGAGCATGAGCGCGAAGGAACTATCGCCAGCGGCGTCGAACGCCGGTGTGCGGCGACTGGACGGTGGCGATCTGGCCGCAATCGAACGGCATCTACTCGAGCTCGACCCGGTCTCGCGCAACTGCCGCTTCCATTCCGGCTTTAGCGACGCAGCTATCGTAGCCTACGTGCGCAGTCTCGATGTCACGACAGACATCCTATTCGGTGCAATCGAGGAGGCCGACGGCCGTATCATCGGGTTGGCCGAAGCACGTCCGGCAGCTTGGCTAACCGTCGATGTCGGGACATCGGTTCTTCCGACCCACCGCAGACGCGGCCTGGCCCGCGAGCTCGTCGCACGTGCCATTGCAGTTGCCTTTGCGGAGGGCGTGACTGCTGCTGAATTCCTATTTGACCCGACCAATACCGCTGCTGCGCGAACTGCGGCCAGGCTCGGAGCCAAATCCAATTCGCCTGGCCGTGCGGTGCTGCACGCCTGGCTGGCAGATGATTGCCCACCGCCAACCACCAATGAGCATGCACGTCGCATTGCAAACTAACCCTGGATCAAACGCCGAGTTACTGGATGGAGCTTCAGTCATGTTACGCAGTACTTTCGTCGGCACTCTTAGCCTCGTCATTTCGGTGGCACACGCGCAGATGCCGGACGCGATCGCCACTCCGGGACAAGTCGGCATAGCGCAATTTCATGCCGAAGGAGCGCAGGTATATGAATGCAAGCCGGACGCCATGGGTAAACTGGGCTGGCAGTTCCGTGAGCCCATTGCCTCCCTGCTGGCTGACGGCCAGACAGTCGGACGCCACTTCGTCGGGCCAAGCTGGGAGCTGAACGACGGAAGTCTTGTTGTTGCCAAAATTGCTGGCAACGCCCCGGGCGCGACCCCGGCCGACATCTCCTGGCTAAGGCTCGATGTCACTTACGGCAACGGTCGCCTCGGACGCGTCACCACTGTTCAGCGGATCAATACCAGAGGCGGCAACGCGCCCGCCACTTGCGCGACCGCGGGCAGTTACCTCAGCGTTCCCTATTCGGCGGAATACGTGTTTCTGCGTCCCCAATAGGGTTCGCCGGCCGCGGCTACGCAGCCGCCGCTGCGCCGCTGCGGCGTCATGGTGGCGCCGACGGTGCGTAGCCAGGGTGGCCGTTGATGGCAGCGATCAGATCCTGCACCTGGTCCCGCGTCAGGCGCTGACCGGGGGTGGTGTGCAGGTTCAGACGCGCTTCGATCCCGCTCGCCGCGCCATAGATCCTTGCGGCCGCGTCCGGCGCTGTGATGATGCGGGCGAGGCCGCCGGCGCGGAACCAGACGGTCTCGCCCAGATAGGCCGCCGCCTCGTCAATCTCATTCGGCGGCTGCTGCCCGCCGAGATCGAAGGCAGCATGCACTGCCTCGTGCACGATCTGTGATCGCCAGTTGTCATCCGGCTGGAATTCGGACTTTCCCAACGTGAAATGTCGGTTGGGGCCGCTCGAATAGGCGGCAGCGAAGTTCGGTCCGGTGTTGCCGACTTCGACGCCGATACGACCGTCGCCAACGGCCGCGGCGACAACCTTAAGTTTGGCAGCGGAGACGCCGAAGCCCTCAAGTGAAAAGTCGACGGCGCCCAGGCGCTGCCGCGCCAGGGCATCCGTCGGATCCAATGTTCCGACAATCTCCGCTCGTAGCCGCACTGACGGCATCTTCGGAACAATGCAGATCCAGGGCATCGCCATGGCTGATCTCCCGCTCGCTGCATGCATACACGCCAGTCAATTCGGCGCCGATCGGGGTGCCGTCACGCATTTGTCCCGCGATATCGCCGGACCAGACCCAGGCCAAACAGCGCGGCGCCCAGGATGGTCAGAGTCGCCGGCTCTGGGATCGCGGCCTGGTTCCCCGAGATGGAACCGATCAAGACATTGCCGGTCACAGCCTGGAAGTTGAAGAAATCGAACCCGGTCGGGAGCAGGTGCGACGTCAACTCATCGAAGCCGATCAGCCCCGGCAGCTGTGATCCAAGCAAAGTCGCCGAATTGGAGCCGAACACCCGCCAGCTGTCTCCGCCTGTTGTGCACGGAACCGCGGTGCAGCCGGTACTGCTATCGATAGTGAACGAAAAACCGCTCACGCCGGCATTGATCGCGTTGGTGACATTCAGTTGAATCCAGTTGGTGCCATGAAGCTCGTGTTCCGAGACCCCTCCGTCAAGGGTCGGATCATCGTTCAGGCCAAGCCCTGTCTCGCCGCCGCCGGCAGCCTTGCCGAAAAGTGCGGTTTGGTTGGCGGCGATGAAGTTGCCATTGGTGAAGCCGGTTGCCGTGATTGTGACCGGGGGCGCACCCGCAGTATAGTTCTGCGATACACCCAGAAGCCCTGACGGCGCCCCGAGGTCCCAGGTGATTATCGCGGCTTTTGCCGGGGCCATGGCGAGCAGACCGGTCCCGACCATAGCGGTCGTGAGGCACATTTTCCGCAACATGTGAGGATACTCTCTCTAACAGAACGCGAACCGCCAGGGGGCTGGCCGAAGCGCGTTGGATGGTTTGCTTCGATGCGAGATATCGCAGCGGTGGCTGCAGATTCTCTATTGCAGGCGGCGGGATTTAGCGGGCGGCATGACGGCGGAGGTAAGCCGCAACTCGATTGTGTGCGTGAAAGCGGACACGACGGGTGCTCCTCTCGGGAAAGTCCGACCTCAATTGGACCGTTAAGAGTGCTCCGACAAACGATACTTTCTCAGCTGTCACATGAGTGGGATTTGTGCCAAGCAGCAGATCCCCGGGCCAGGGCATTTTTTGCCTGACGGGAAACGTATGCTGTCACTTGGCTCGATGGGTTTCGCTGCGCTCTACCCATCCTACGAGTTGCTGCGCGCTTGTTGCCGTACTTGCCGTAGGATGGGTAGAGCGCAGCGAAACCCATCGCAGCGACGTGCCATGTCTCGCCTTCATTTGGTGACAATGCGCGCCCGCAATGTGCCGATGGTCGGCGACCTTACCTCAACGACGTCGCCGGCCTTGAGAAACCGCTCCGGAGCCAACTGGCCGTCGGCCAGCCGCGGACTTGAGTCCGCGGCGGTCCCGGCAGCAGTGCCTCCGCTGATGATGTCGCCAGGGTACAGCGTGAGGTCGCGCGACAGATACTCGATGTACTCCCAGTACGAGAACACCATGTCCCGCGTGTTGAACTGCTGGCGCCGCTCGCCGTTGACCCAGGTTTCCACCTCGATATCGGATGGATCCAGTTCGCCGACCACGATGCACGGCCCCAGCGAGCACGACTGGTCGAAGTTCTTGGCCATGCCGAACTTGAGCGGACCTTGCGGTTCCGCCGGGCTTCGGATGCTCCAGTCTCCCAGCAGCGTTACGCCCCACACCAGGTCCTTCGCTTTGGCTGCCGACACATCTCTGCCCTGTTTACCAAGAATGATCGCGACCTCGCCTTCGTAGTCGAGCCGGTTGGCGCGGCTCGGGTACGGCACCTCGGCATCCGGACCTGCCGTGACGCGTCCGACCTTCCAGAAGCCCCAGATCCCGCTGTCCCTGATCCTGCCCGCAGCTTCGTCGACCGACATGGCGCCGGCGCCGGGCAACAGCCCCATCGCCGCCATGCCTGCGAGATGATCGGCGAAATTCCCGCCGGCGCAGGCGATGCGCGAGCCGTTCGGGCGCGGCGCGTGCAGGCGCACCTCGGAGGCCGCGTGCACCAGTGTCTCCCCGTTCATGCCGAGTTGATCGAAGGCTTCGCCGAACAGATACTCCAACGCAGTTTGCGCATGGTCGAGCGCGCGCTTGCCCGCTTCAATGAATGTGGCCAGATCGCCCGGCACCAGAGCCGCCGCCAACAGCACCGCCTGCGGCTCGTTCTGGCGTTCCTGCAAGTATTTTGCGTACGCGAGCGACAGGTCGACGACCAGTTCCCCGCGCAGAACGCCGACGCGTTGTTCCGGACCGAACACGACGATCTTCATGAGACTATTTCTCCATTCACGTCCGCGCCGCGATCAGGCCCTCACGTTCCAGCACGGGATAGACACCCCCGCCCAGCATCATCGCCAGCAACTGCTCCGGTACTGGCGATACTTGCAACGTCCGGCCGGTGCGTGGATTCCGCGCCGTCCACGTGTCGATGTCGAGTTCGGCTGTATCGCCTTCCTCGAATGCCGTGGACACGCCCGGACATTCGCAGGCCAGCAGCCCGTAGTTCACCGCGTTGCGGAAGAACAGGCCGTTGATCGTCTCGGCCAGCAGAAAGCCGACGCCACAGAGGCGCAGGCTGCGCGCCGCCGGGCGTGACGAGCCCATGCCGTAGTTGAAGCCGCCGACGATCGCATCACCTGTCTGCACCTGATCCACCCAGCCCGGCCGGTTGTTCATGAACACCGCGCGCGCCTGCGCTTCGGCGTCGCGATACAGGTACGGCCCGGGCAACATCAGGTCGGTGTTGATGTTGTCGCCGAACTTCCACACGCGCCCGCTTCTCATGACACATCTCCCTGGAAGAATTCGGCAGCGCTGGCGATCTGCCCGGCCAGCGCGGATGCCGCCACGGTAGCAGGCGAGGCCATGTAGATCCGCGCCGACGGATCGCCCATGCGGCCCTTGAAGTTCCGCGTGCTCGCGGTGATGCACACTTCGTCCGGCCCAAGCACGCCCATGTGGCCGCCGACACAGGCGCCACAGGTCGCCGGCGTCACGATCGCGCCGGCTTCCATCAGCGTCGCGACATAGCCGGCAGCGAGAGCGGCGCGATGGATCGCCTCGGTGCTTGGTGTGACGATGAAGCGCGTGCCGGAGGCGACCTTTCGGCCCCGCACCACGCGCGCCGCCACCGCCAGATCATCGAGCGTGCCGTTGCAGCACGCGCCGATGAACGCCTGATCGATCTTGCGGCCGGCCACTTCGCTGATCCCAACAGAATTGTTCACCACCGCATCGGGCAACGCCACCAGCGGTTCGATCGTGCCGAGGTCGATGGCGCGGCGCTCCTTATACACCGCATCGTCGTCCGGCATGGTCGGCGTGAACGGCTTCGGATTACGCGCCTTCACGTAATCTATGAGCGTGTCGTCCGGCTCGAAGATCACGAACTCGGCGGACAATTCCGTGCCCATCGTGGTCAGCGTGCGGCGCGCGTTCAGGCTCGTGCCGGCCATGCCGGGACCGCCGTATTCGATGTTCTGGTTGACGTGCGCGCCCCACTTTCCGGCGATCGTCAAAAAGATGTCCTTCGCCGACACGCCGGGGCGCAGCTTGCCGGCAAGGTCGTAGCGGATCGTCTCGCCGACGCGGAACCAGGCCTTGCCGGTGGTGACCGCATACAACATGTCCGGCCCACCGACGCCGCGCGCCGCGCAGTTGAACGCGCCTGCACTGCAGGTGTGCGAGTCCGCGTTCACCAGCACGGAGCCAGGCAGCGCGTACGCCTTGTCGGCGATCACGGCGTGACTGATGCCCTGGTCGGGACCGACATCGTGCAGTCGCTCAATGCCGAACTCACGCGCGAATGCGCGCCCGGTCTGCATGCACTCGGCTGCCTGTGCGGTCGGCGCGGGAACCAGGTGATCGAACACGATCACCACCTTGGAGGGATCGGCGACCTTCAGCACCTTGCGCCAGCCTTCCGGCAGGAAGGACAGGTCGATCAGACACGCGGTCTCGACATCGACCACGGCGACGTCGCCGGGCGACACCGTCGCCAGCCCGCCGGCACGCGCCAGGATCTTCTCGGTGATCGTCATGCCCATGGTCGTTCCCCCTGGAATTGCAGGCATTGTCGCCCGTCTTGGTGTTCTGTCCAGCGACCGCTAGATTTCGTTGGCCGGTTCTGCATGGATTCGCTCGCGTGAAACTTCGCATCGTCACCTGGAACATCAATTCACTGCGTCTGCGCCTGCCCCTGCTCAAGGAGCTGATCGCGTCGCTCGAGCCGGACGTGATCTGCCTGCAGGAGACCAAGGTGCCGGACGAACTGTTCCCGGCCGAAGGGCCGGCGCAGCTCGGGTTCCCGCATGTGCTGTTCCGCGGCATGAAGGGCTACAACGGGGTAGCGATCCTGTCGCGCCGGCCGATCCTGCTGCACGACATCGCGCCCGACTGGTGCAGCAAGAGCGACTGCCGCCACCTCGGCGTGCTGCTCGACATCAGGGGCGGCCCGGTGGAGCTGCACAATTTCTATGTGCCCGCCGGCGGCGATATCCCCGACCGTACGCAGAACGTGAAATTCGGTCACAAGCTCGACTTCATCACCGAGACGCGGAACTGGTTCGCCGCGCGCACCGCGCTGGCGCGCAGTGTTATCGTCGGCGACCTGAACATCGCCCCGCTGGAGCACGACGTGTGGAGCCACAGGCAGTTGCTCGATGTGGTGAGCCACACGCCGCCGGAGACCCAGGGCCTGACAGCGTGGCAGAACACCGGCTTCGTCGATGCGGTGCGGCACTTCGTGCCGGCAGATCAGAAGCTCTACACGTGGTGGTCGTATCGCAACCGCGACTGGCGCGCGTCGGATCGCGGGCGACGGCTGGACCATGTCTGGGTGACGCGCGATCTGGTGGGCAGGCTGAAGCGGCAGATCGTGCTGAAGGATGCGCGCGACTGGCCGCAGACGTCGGACCACGTGCCGGTGTGCGTGGAGCTGCGGGTGTGACGCCGGCTCACAGTCAGCCGCTTGAGCCTCAGGCGTAGTCGCCGGCCACTGTCACGTCCTTGTGCCGGTCCGACGACACCGCGTTCAGCGCCAGCGACAGCACCAGCGCCACCACGACGTTCACCACCAGCGAGGCCAGCGCGATGTAGCAGGGCACCGTGGTACCGAAGATGTGCAGCGGATAGACCGGCGCGAAGTTCACCGACGCGGCCATCCAGGTGCCGAGACAGAATCCGCACGCCCAGCCGATCAGCAGCGCCCAGCCGTTCAGCATCCGCGTGTAGAGACCGAGGATCACCGCGGGCAGCGTCTGGATGATCCACACGCCGCCCAGCAGCTGCAGATAGAGCGCAAACTGGAACGGGATGGCGAAGATGAATACCAGTGCGCCGGCCTTGATCACCAGCGACACGATCTTCGCCATCTGGCTTTCCTGGGCGTTGGTGCAGGCCGGGTTGATGAACTCGCGGTAGATGTTGCGGGTGAAGGTGTTGGCGGTCGCGATCGACATGATCGCCGCCGGCACCAGCGCGCCGATGGCGATCGCCGCGAATGCGACACCGACGAACCAGGACGGGAAGATCGCCAGGAACAGCGCCGGCACCGCAAAGTTGTTGCTGTAGCTCTTGAACCCGGCAGCGAACTCCGGCATCGACTGCACGCCGACCGCGATCGCCATGAACCCTACCAGGGCAAGCAGGCCGAGCATCAGCGAATAGGCCGGCAGGGCCGCCGCGTTGCGGCGTACCACGCGCGCGCTCGAACTGCTCAGGATGCCGGTGATCGAATGGGGATACAGGAACAGCGCCAGCGCCGAACCAAGGGCGAGCGTGGCGTAGGCGCTGAAGCTGCCGAGTGAACCGGCCGGCGGCGGGGCGAGCAACAGCTTGGCCGGCGGGATCGCTGCGAACATCTTGCCGTAGCCGCCGAGATGCAGCGGCACCACTATGATCGCCGCGATCACGGTGATGTAGATCAGCAGGTCCTTCACGATCGCGATCATCGCCGGCGCGCGCAGCCCGGATGTATAGGTGAAGGCGGCGAGAATGACGAAGGCGATGATCAGCGGCAGATCGCCGCTGAGACCGCCGGTCTCGATCCCCATGGCGCCGAGTACCACCTGGATGCCGACCAGCTGGAGCGCGATGTAGGGCATGGTTGCCAGGATGCCGGTGCAGGCGATTGCCAGCGCGAGCCAGCGATTGCCGAACCGGCCGCGCACGAAGTCGGCCGAGGTGACATAGCCGTGCTTGTGCGCGACCGACCACAACCGCGGGAACACGATGTACAGGATCGGGTAGATCATCACCGTGTACGGCACGGCGAAGAAGCCGATCGCGCCGGCGCCGAACATCAGCGCCGGCACCGCGATGAAGGTGTAGGCGGTGTAGAGGTCGCCGCCGATCAGGAACCAGGTAACGATGGTGCCGAAGCGGCGCCCCCCAAGCCCCCATTCATGCAGCATGGTGAGATCGCCACGCCGCCAGTGCGCGGCAATGAAGCCGATCCAGGTGACCAGGCCGAACAGCAGGACGAAGACGATGAGGGCGGTCCAGTTGATCATGCTTGGCGTCCCGCTCAGTGCTCGAGGCGATAGACGAAGGCGATGATCGCGGCGCTCAGGATGATCCAGAGCAACTGGTACCAATAGAAGAAGGGAATGCCGGCCCAGGTGGGTTCAACGCCGTTGTAGAACGGCACCCAGAGCACGGCGATGAATGGGATCAGCAACAGCAGCCTTGCCCATGCGACCGGGCGCGCGGGCAGGTGCTCATCTGGCCTCGCGGACATCGAATCCTCCCAAATGTTACAGATTGATTATCGCCGGATCGGATTCGATGCAACGGCGCGCCGGGACGGCACCTGGGCGATCACAGACGACGAACGGAGCGAGCGCGTTCCGAGGTCCGACCAGGCGGCGCACCTACCAGGAGCGCAACGCCCGCAGCCGCGCGGTCTTCTTCGACTGGTGCTCCATCATCCGTCGCAACAGACCCCGCAGCGTGGTGATCGCCTCGCCGACGTTCGGCCCCTTGTTGAGCATGACGCACTCGGCGCGACCCGCCATCGCCGCGTCGGTCATCTCGCCGCGCGTCGGCAGGCCCGACTTCACCATCTCGTCCAGCACCTGGGTCGCCCAGATCACCGGCACGTGCGCCGACTCGCACAGCCACAGGATCTCCTCCTGCATCTCGGCGAGCCGCTCGAAGCCGATCGCCACCGCCAGATCGCCGCGCGCGATCATCACGCCGAACGGCTGGCGGCCGGCGGCGCGCACGATGATGTCGGGCAGGTTCCGCACCGCCTGCGCGGTCTCGATCTTGGCGATGATGCCGAGACGCTGCCAATCGGGGCGCCGCGCGGACAGTTCGTCCTGCAGGCGGGTGACGTCCTCGGCGCTCTGCACGAACGAGAAGCCGATCAGGTCGGCGTGCCTGGCGACGAAATCGAGATCGGCCAGATCGACCGCCGTCAGCGGATCCAGATGCAGATCGGCGCGTGGGAAGGTCAAACCGCGTTCCGGCTTCATCTTGAAGCCCTTGCGCTGCGTCTGCGTCACCCGCACCAGCACGTTGCCCTTCAGGCTTTCCTCGACCACGCCGCCCAGCTTGCCGTCGTCGAACACCACCTCGGTGCCGACCGCAAGATGATCCAGGATATCGCCCGGCTCGCAGACGGCCTCGATCATGGCATCGCTGCCGAACGCCGCGGCATCGGCCACCATGCGGAACCGATCACCGGCCGACAGACGCTCGCCGGCCTGCCGCTTGACATCGCCGATGCGGAACTTCGGTCCGGCGATGTCCATCAGCACCGGAATGCGGCGATCGACCGCATCGCCCGCCTTGCGCGTGTTCTCGATCATTGCGGCCCAGGTGTCGGCGCCATCATGCGCGCAGTTGATCCGCACCACATCGGCGCCACGCCGCGCGATCTCCAGCAGGTATCCCGGGTCCTGCGCCGCCTCACCCGACAGCGTCACCAGGATGCGGCCGCCGCTGTGGTCGGCCGTGCCGCCCAACAAGGTGTGCGTGTTCGACTGCAATCGGGCCTCACCGCCGAAGAACTGTTCGCTGGAGGGCGGCCAGCCCGGGGCGGCCTCGGTACCGGACAGCAGCGCCGCCATTGCGTCCTCGACGGTCTGCAGCGTGATCAGCACGCGGCTTTCCAGCCTGCCGAGGGACGACAGGCCGTGGCGCATCAGATCAAGCTGCAGGTCGCGCAGATCGTGGTGGCGAAACGCCAGATAGTGGGCGAGATTGGCGGCACTGGCGCTGAACGACAGCAGCTCGATGTCGCCCTTCCAGCGCTCAATGCGCTGCGCCGCCTCAGCCGCGATCGACTGGCGGAGGTCGCGCAGTGCCGTGAGCAATTCACTGCCGGATTGAGCCATCGATCACCTCAAAATCAGCGCTGATGGTCCACATCGCAATGCGACCTGGATGACGCTTTTGTGGAAAACTGCCGCGCGTCGCTACAGGGATTCGCCGAGGGGTCGCCAGTCCAGCAGGTCCTCGGGCGCCTCGATGCGTCCGCGGTCCCAGGCGGGGAGGCCAGAGCAATGCCGGGCCACGGCCCTGGCGGCCTCGTCCGGCGATGGCCAGCGGCCGGATCGGCGGCCGGCGAAATGCAGCAGCCAACGGCCATGGATCTGTATCAGGCGGACGGTGCCCGCCGCGCTTGGGTATTCGTATGCCATCGGCAATGCCGACCCTGGTGCTGTCCCGGTGGGTCCGATGGTGCCGATGAAGCGGTAACTTGTCTAGGTACGGCGCCTGCCCGCTCATGGAGATGTGCCTCTATTGGCCTCGATCGCCAGCCACACTAGAGCCGGTTCGCGCGGCCTGGTTTGATCTGGGTCAAACGGGGCGCGATTGCACCGGCTGCGGCGGCTCGGTAAAGCAATGCCGTCGCGGGTGTAGCTCAATGGTAGAGCTCCAGCCTTCCAAGCTGGCTATGCGGGTTCGATTCCCGTCACCCGCTCCAGGGTGCTGGCGTGACGGCTGCCCCTTGACACCGGATCGGCCGCACCCTTTCTACGCGCCCTGCGCAAGACGCGGTCCAGCCGACCGTGCAGGGGTGTAGCTCAATTGGCTAGAGCGCCGGTCTCCAAAACCGGAGGTTGGGGGTTCGAGACCCTCCACCCCTGCCAGCGGTGCGCGGGCGCGCTATAGTCCCCGGCAACTGGGTTCTGGAGAACAACGACGTGGCGGTCGATCCGGCGAAATTCGTGCGTGAGGTGCGGTCCGAGATGGCGCGCGTCACCTGGCCGTCGCGCAAGGAGACGCTGGTGACCACCGGTCTGGTGTTCGCCATGGTTGCGTTGGCGGCGATGTTCTTCTTCCTGGTGGACCAGTTCGTCGGCATCGGCATCCGCGCCCTGTTCGGCATGAGCGGCTGAGGAGAGTTTTCAGGCAATGGCCAAGCGTTGGTACGTGGTGCACGTCTACTCGGGCTTCGAGAAGAAGATCGCCCAACAGATCAAGGAGCAGGCGGCCCAGAAAGGCCTGGCTGACCAGGTGGACGAGGTCCTGGTGCCATCCGAGCAGGTGGTGGAGATGCGCCGCGGTCAGAAGATCAACGCGGAGCACAAGTTCTTCCCCGGCTATGTGCTGGTGAAGATGGAACTGACCGACGATGCCTGGCACCTGGTGAAGAACACGCCGAAGGTGACCGGCTTCCTGGGGAGCAAGACGCGGCCCTCCCCGATCAGCGATGCGGAAGCCGAACGGATCATGAAGCAGACCCAGGAGGGCGTGGAGCGGCCGCGTCCGGCGGTGCTGTACGAGGTGGGCGAGCAGGTTCGCGTCGCCGATGGCCCGTTCACCAGCTTCAACGGCACCGTAGAGGAGGTGGACGAGGAGAAGGGCCGGGTGAAGGTCAGCGTGTCGATCTTCGGTCGCTCCACGCCGGTGGAGCTCGAATACAGCCAGGTGGAGAAGGTGTAGTCGGATGTGACCGGGGCGATCCCTGCGCGCCGCTCGATCGCGGTCAGGCAGGACCATTGCCGATGAGGGCCGCGGCAATACACTGACGTCCCGCATTGCCACTCCGGAGAGCGGCCATGGACCGTTTCTACCAAGGTGCCGCCTCGGTTTTCGTCAGGGCCTATGACGCACTTTACCGCCGCGTACCTCCGCAGATAGCAGGCGACACGGCATTCTACGCGCAGCTTGCGCGGGAGACCGGAGGCCCCGTGCTCGAGGTGGCCTGCGGCACCGGGCGGATCGCGCTGCCGCTGGCGGAGCGAGGCTTCGAGGTCACCGGTGT
>DASXNR010000149.1:0-4411 GCA_036494925.1 Acetobacteraceae bacterium | reverse complement strand
CGCACCGCAATCTTGTCGCCATCGACCAAGGCCTCGTCGACGGTAATGCGAAGATCCGGAAATGCCTGGCAGAAGTGGTGGAAGAATGGCTTGAAAGCCGCCTTTCCCTGCACTTCGCGGCCGTCAGGACCGACCAGCCCGTGGCTGATGTAGTTGTCTGCCATCAGTTCGTCGATGGTAGTCTCGCGACGCTGGTTCCAGACCTCCTCGAACCACCGGTGCAGAACGGTCTCGCCTTGTGCCATCGCGCCGCCTCCTCACGCCGAAGCCACGAACCCGTCGCGCCGCGGATCACAGCCCCCGGTCATCACGCCGGTCGCCGGATCGATCGCGATGCCATGCATGCCGCCAACTCCCGGCGTCCACGCTGGCGCTGCCTCGGCAGTATGCCCACGTTCGCAAAGAGCTTTGATGACATCTGCGGAAATCCGCGATTCGATCTGGACCCGCCGGCCATCCCAAAGCCTGGCGCGCGGCGCATCGATTGCGTCCTGGATGCCGAGACCGAAATCGACGTGCTGGACCAGCGCCTGCGGCTGGGTCTGGCAGATGCCGTAGCTGCCCGGCGTGCCGAGCGCCAGCACCGGCCGTCCGTTGCGCGTGGCGATACTCGGCGCCATCGGCAGCGCCAGCGGTCCATCGGGGCGCAATGCATTCGGCCCGCGCAAATCCACTTCGCCCCAATACAGGAAGTTGTTGAGGCACACGCCATGCCCTGGCACCACCACGCCGCAACCAAATCTCGCACCAAGACTTTGGGTGATGCACACGACATTGCCGTCCCCGTCAGCAACGGAGAACGAGGTGGTGTGCTGCTGCATTGCACCGACGAATTGCTCGGTCGGTCCTTTGATCGGCCCACCGTCGCGCACACGCCCACGTTGTGTCTCGACCGCGCCATCCGACATCAAATCTGTCAGGCGCTCGGCGGAGGGATTGTTGTGCGCGATGCGTGTCCCGGCTGCGAGTCGGATCGCGCGATACATCGCATCGAGATGATCGACCCCGTTGTGCGCCATCGCCGCAAGTCTGAAGCCATCGAGGATGCGCAGCGTCAGCAGGTACTGGAAGCCCTCACAGGGCGGCGGCAGCGTATGCACATCGAGGCCGCGATAACTCGCAACCAGCGGGTCGAGCCAGACGGGTGCAACGGATTCCAGATCGGCCAGCGTCAGGCAGCCGCCAAGCGCGCGGACACGCTCAACCAGCGCCTGGCCGAGCGCGCCACCGTAGAGGTAGCGCGGCCCTTCGCAGGCAATCGCCTGGTAGGTCCGTGCCAGGTCCGGCTGGCGCAGCACTCCGCCTAATTTCGCGTTGCCGCCGCAGACGGTGTAGGTGCGTGCCCAGTCGTCATAGAAATCATGATGGCCGTTGAATTCCGCCACCGTGTCGTTGATCGCCGACACATTGTATTCGACCAGCGGAAACCCGTCGCGTGCCAGGGCGATCGCCGGCGCGAACACATCGGCCAGCGATTTCCTGCCATGCGAGCGCACCAATTCGCACCAACCGGCAAGGTTGCCCGGTGCGCCGCAGGCGATCGGGCCGCGCGACAGCTCCTCGCGGCTGGTGAAGCGGCCGGCGGGAAATTCCGACGGCACGCGGGTGATGAAATCCAGCGTGCGCACGCGCCGTTCCGCCGCGACGTAGCACGTCGCCATGCCCATGCCGGCGATTCCCGACATGTAAGGCTCGGTGACGTTCAGTGCGGCGGCCGTCGCCGCGGCGGCGTCGAATGCATTGCCACCGGCACGCAGCATCGCCGCGCCCGCCTGCGCCGCCTGAGGATGCGCCGCCGCGACGATGCCGCGCAACGAGGACACACTGGGCCGCCTGCCGTCCACCTTGGTTACCTCCCCATCAACCGGCCAACAGGCCGGCCACCGCACCGCTCATGCAGGTTGCGATGGTGCCCGACAGGATCGAACGCATGCCGAGGGCCACCACTTCATGCCGTCGCTCGGGGACCATCACGCCGAGTCCGCCGATCACGATGCCCAGGCTGCCGAAATTCGCGAAGCCGCACAATGCATAGGTCACGATCAATCGCGAGCGCGGCGCGAAGGTGTCGGGCGGCAGGGCGGCAAAATTCAGATAGGCGACGAATTCGTTCAGCACCGTCTTGGTGCCCATCAGCCCCGCCGCAACGCCGGCTTCGTCCCACGGCAGGCCGATCAGCCACATCACCGGCCGGAACGGCCATGAAAGGATCCGCTGCAAGGTGATGGCGGCATCGCCCCAGTGCGGCAACTCGCCGAGCGCGGCATTGATCAGCGCGACGAGCGCGACCGCCACCAGCAATGTGGCGACGATGCCAACCAGCACCGGAACGCCGTCGATCGTGCCCTTCACCAGCGCGTCCAGCGCGCTCAGCGGCGGGTCCTCGATGACCAGGCGTTCCTCGGCCGCTTCCGCGGGGCCGAACGGTACCAGCAATGCCGCAACCGCCAGCCCCGCCGGTGTGCTGATCACCGACGCGATCAGGATGTTGCCAAGCGCATTCGGCACCAGCGGCGCGAGGAACGACGCATAGATCACCATCACCGTGCCGGCCACGCCCGCCATGCCGCAGGTCATCAGCGCGAACAGTTCGCCCCGTTGCATGCGCGCGAGATACGGGCGCACCAGCAGCGGTGCCTCGATCATGCCGACGAACACATGCACTGCCGCACCCAGCGCCAGCGCGCCGCCGATGCCCATGGCGCGACGCAGCAGCCAGGCAAAGGCCGCGGTGATCCGTTGCAGCACGCCCCAATGGAACAGCAGCGACGCCAGTGCGCTGATGGTCAGCACCAGCGGCAGTGCCTGGAACGCGAGGATGAAGCTGGCGCCGGGATGCGTCTCGGCGAACGGCAGCGGCGGCCCGCCGAGATAGCCGAACACGAAGCCGGTGCCGGCCTGCGTCGCGGTCTGCAATGCGGTGGCGCCGTCGTTCAGCAGCGCGATCACCGCGCTCGCCGGCGGGAAGAAGATCAGCAGCAGCGCGAGCGCCCATTGCAGCGCCACGCCGGCGATCACCGTGCGCCACGGGACGCGGCGGCGGTCCTCGCTGAGCGCCCAGGCGATGGCCAGCAGCGCGGCCAGTCCCAACAGGCCGCGCATCACGCAGCTTCGCTCCTTCTGTTCGTTGCGGCGAGGCTGAAGTACGCTCTGCCATGGGTCAACCAGGAGGAGTGGCATGCCAGCGAGCCAGATGGACAAGGCGCGGCGGTTTCAGGCGCTGCACGCGGCGCCGGACGCGTTCGTGATCGCCAATGCGTGGGATGCCGGATCGGCGCGCATCCTGGCCGGCGTCGGCTTCGCGGCACTGGCAACCTCGAGCGGCGCCGCGGCCGGTGTGCTGGGCCGGCGTGACGGGGCGATCACCCGCGAGGAGTCGCTGTCGCACGCGCGCGCCATTGTCGAGGCGACGGATCTGCCGGTGTCGGGAGATCTGGAGAGAGGTTTTGGCGATGCCCCCGAGGATGCCGCGCTGACCATACGGCTGGCGGGAGAGATCGGTCTGGTCGGCGGCTCGATCGAGGACGCGTCAGGTCCCGGACGATCGCTGTACGATGCTGGCCTCGCGCGCGAACGCATCGCCGCGGCGGTGGAAGCCGCACGCGCCATGGCGTTCCCGTTCACGCTGACCGCGCGCGCGGAAAACTTCATTCGCGGCAATCCCGATCTGGATGACACGATCAAGCGGTTGCAGGCGTTCGAGGCAGCCGGTGCCGATGTGCTGATGGCACCAGGGCTGCCTGATCTTGCCGCGGTGCGCACCGTGTGCTCGGCGCTGTCGAAGCCGTTCAACTTCATGGCGGGAATTCCGGGGAAGTCGTTCAGCGTGGCGGAACTGGCGGCGGCGGGAGTGAAGCGGATCAGCCTGGCCACATCGCTGTATCGCGCGGCAATGAGCGGACTGCTGGACGCGGCGCGCGAGGTGAAGGAGCGGGGGACGCTGGGCTACGTCGATACGTCTGTACCCACGGCGGAGCTGAACCGGTTCATGGGCTGAGGACAAGCAGAGGTGTCATGATGGAACGGGCGTCGCTCAGCACTTGCTCAGATAAGCGAGTTTAGCGGCGTGTGCCGACAGGCTAGGCGGGCGCCGGTACCGGCGTGGCCAGCGGCTTACCCTTTTCTACCGTGTAGGTGAGGGCCAGCTTCGTCGTCGATCCGCCGTTGCGCAGGGTGTGGGGCGTGGCCGCAGCGATCACCCAAGCCGATCCGGGCTTGGTGATCTGCGTCGCCTCGCCCTTCACACGCAGCTCACCACCGCCTTCCAGCGCGTAGCCCGCCTCGGTCCCCGGATGGGTGTGCCAGTCGACCACGAAGTTCGGATCGATCTCGGCAACCACTTCCAACGTCTCATAGCCTTCGGTCGGGCCGTCGTGCCTGGACAGGATTGTCCGTCGCAGCCCGGTCGGTG